>CAYSSE010000155.1:6910-9406 GCA_964433355.1 uncultured Desulfocicer sp. | reverse complement strand
ATCTTAAAACTCACACCCGGGGATCCAGCCATGGTACTTCTGGGGGACCGGGCCACCAAAGAGGCCCTGGAACTCACCCGGGAAAAATATGCCCTGAACAAGCCCGTCCATGTCCAGTATGTTAAAATGATGACCCACTTGTTCACCGGAGAGCTAAAATCCATTTATTATCGGGAAAATGTTATCATGGTGGTCATCAAAAAAATGAAACCCACCCTGGAGCTGGGGGTAGCAGCCATGGTACTGGCCATTCTGGTCTCCATCCCCGCTGGTATTATCTCGGCGGTGAAACGAAATTCTTTTTTTGACTACGCCTCCATGACCACGGCCTTGTTCGGCATTTCCATCCCGGTGTTTTTCACGGGAATACTCCTGATCTACTTGTTTGCGGTGAAGCTTCGCCTGCTGCCAGCATCGGGCTATGGCGGTGGCATGTTCACGGTGGATGGAATGCGCCATCTTATCATGCCGGCCTTTGTGCTATCCCTTACCCTCATGGCCTCCACCACCCGCATCACAAGGGCTGCCATGCTGGATGTCATCAAAGAAGATTACATTCGCACGGCAAGGGCCAAAGGGGTTCGAGAATTCACGGTGATCATGGTCCACGCCTTTAAAAACGCCCTGATGCCCGTTACCACCAACCTTGGCAACCAGATTGCCCGACTTTTTGCCGGGGCGGTTCTCACGGAAACGGTGTTTGCCTGGCCCGGGGTGGGACGTCTGGCTGTCAATGCCATTTTCCGGCGGGATGAACCCTTGGTGTTTGGATGCGTACTCATCCTCTCTTTTATCTATGTGGTGGTAAACCTTCTGGTGGATCTGTTTTACGGTATTATTAATCCCCAGATTCGTTACGAATAAGCCGCAATTCTAATTTTCGCTGCTCAGGATCATTTGGAATCACAGCCTCCCAAATTTTGAATCAAAATTCGAATTGTTGACGAATAGGAAAAAACATGGTTCGGTTAAAATCCTTTTATCTGTTCATCACCTCCATGCTTCTCCAGGTGTGGTGGCTCCCCATGGCATCCCTGGAGTGGATCTCCTATGGTGTTTTCACTTTAATGACCCTGGCAGTGGGCCTTTTTACCCTTGCCATGGCCAGAAACAAAAAGCGACAGGCAGCTAACGCCATGAAGGGAGGCCGGGAACTCATGTGGTTGCGGCTGAAAAAGAATAAAACCGCCATGGTGGCCATGGGGGTGCTTATTTTCCTTGGTTATCTCACTGTACTGGCCCCTTTTGTTACCCCCCAAAGCCCCCTGGACACCGATTGGGGAGCACTTTCCCAGGGGATCTCCACCACCCACTGGCTGGGCACCGATGACATGGGCCGAGACATTTTTGCCAGAACCCTTTTTGGCATCCGGGTGGCCATGGGCATCGGCGTCACCGCCGTGGTGCTCAACACCCTCATCGGCACATTTCTGGGACTCTTGGCAGGCTATTACGGCGGCAAAACTGATAGCTTGATCATGCGGCTTCTGGAGGTGTGGAACGCCATTCCCTTTATTCTGCTGGCCATTGCCATCATGGCGGCCCTGGGAACGGGCATTGGCAAGCTGATCCTCATTGTGAGCCTTTCCAATCTCATGGCCTTTGCAAGGATCATCCGGGGATCGGTGCTCACCGTAAAAGAGCATGACTACATTGCCGCTGCCCGGGTCATCGGCATCACAGACACCAGTATTATTCTTCGCCATGTGCTGCCCAACTGCATCTCCCCCATCCTGGTGCTGGCAAGCCTGAGCATCGGAGAAACCATACTGGTCATTGCCGGCCTCTCCTTTCTGGGGCTTGGCATCCAGCCACCCATGCCAAGTCTCGGGGGCATGCTGGCCAATGGGCAGCAGTATCTCCATGAGAATTTTCTCATGTCCCTGGTGCCCGGGGTGACCATTTTGCTCATAGTTCTGTCTTTTAACCTCTTTGGGGATGGGGTCCGGGATGCCCTGGACAGCAGGCTAAATGATTAATCTCTTTCAAAATTCATTGCAGCGTCAATTTAAAACAATGCGATTGCCAGACAAAAACATACCGGTTTCATGCAGACTTTTCCGTGCCTTAATGGGTCTTTTATGGCAAAGCCCAACGCGAAAAAATGGATAAAAAGACAAGCAAACTATTATGTGATAAAACCCAATCAACCAAGAAGGAAATAAATGGCAAAAGGAAATAACAATTTCGAGGCATCCCTATTCAATACAGCAGATCGCTTGAGAAAAAATATTGATGCAGCTGAATATAAAAATGTGGTGTTAGGGTTGATCTTTCTGAAATATATTTCTGATTCTTTTCAAGAATTGTATGAACATTTAGAGCAGGACGAGTTTTCAGATCCAGAAGACAGGGATGAATACCTGGCGGAAAATGTTTTTTTTGTTCCCAGGGATGCCCGCTGGAAGTATTTACAGGCCAAAGCCAAACTGCCGGAAATCGGGATGGCAATTGATGAGGCCATGAGCCTGATCGAAAAGGAAAACAGCGAGCTTA
>CAYSSE010000155.1:0-6810 GCA_964433355.1 uncultured Desulfocicer sp. | reverse complement strand
GGGATGGCAATTGATGAGGCCATGAGCCTGATCGAAAAGGAAAACAGCGAGCTTAAAAACGTGCTGCCCAAAGTATATGCCAAACCCAATCTGGACAAAGCCTCTTTGGGGCAGTTGATTGATGTTATTTCTAATATTGAGCTTAAAGTCCAGCATGAAAGCGCTAAAGATTTGCTGGGTCGGGTGTATGAATATTTTCTGGGTGAGTTTGCCAGCGCCGAAGGCAAAAAGGGCGGGCAGTTCTACACGCCAAAATCCATCGTTAAATTGATGGTGGAGATGATAGAGCCTTACAAGGGCAGAGTTTATGATCCCGCCTGCGGTAGTGGTGGCATGTTCGTGATGAGTGAAAAATTTGTTCAAGAACATCAGGGCAATATTCAGGACATTACCATCTATGGGCAGGAATCCAATCAAACGACCTGGAAGCTTTCCAAGATGAACCTTGCCATTCGCAATATCAATTCACAATTTGTGACATGGAACACCGAAGGCAGTTTTCTTAAAAACGCCCATCCCGACCTCAAAGCCGATTATATCCTTGCCCACCCCCCTTTTAATCAATCGGAATGGGGTCAGGAAATACTCATTGAAGACAGACGCTGGAAATTCGGCGTCCCCCCCAAAGGCAACGCCAACTTTGCCTGGATGCAGCACATGCTTTATCATCTGGCTCCAGATGGGGTAATGGCAACGGTGCTTGCTAATGGCTCTTTAAGCTCCAATACTTCTGGGGAAGGCGATATTCGCAAAAACATTGTGAAGGCTGAACTTGTGGATTGCATTGTCGCCCTGCCCAAGCAGCTTTTTTACAATACCGGAATTCCTGCCACCATCTGGATATTGCGTCGTGGCAGAACAGCAAGACAAGGCCAAACCCTGTTTATTGATGCCTCGGAAATGGGCTTTATGAAAGATCGGGTGCATCGAGAATTTGCACCGGAAGACATAGAAAAAATCGAGAAGACTTACCACAACTGGCGCAATGTACGGGCAGATTCCATATCTGCCCCATACCAAGATGTAAAAGGCTTCTGCAAATCCGCCGCCATTGCCGATATCGAGAAACACAGCTTTGTACTGACGCCCGGACGCTATGTGGGCATCCCTGATGAAGAAGATGATGGCATTCCCTTTAAAGACAAAATGCGGGATTTGACGACGACCCTTGCCGGCCAGATCGCCAAAGAAAAAATGCTGGACGAGCAATTGAAGGAACAACTTGAAAGGGTTGGGTTTCAGCTATGAGTAAGCCAAACGGGACTCAGCAAAAATCAAAAGGATGTACATCATGTATACCCCTGTAAGATGGCAGCAACGGTTTCAAAATTTTGAGAAGGCCTATTTCTCTTTAAACGAAAGTATT
Source organism: uncultured Desulfocicer sp. (assembly GCA_964433355.1). Lineage (GTDB taxonomy): Bacteria > Desulfobacterota > Desulfobacteria > Desulfobacterales > Desulfobacteraceae > Desulfocicer. The sequence goes on along the minus strand of CAYSSE010000155.1, from coordinate 5,444 downwards.
GAAGCGTTTAATAAAGATTCGACTAATCTTTTTATAAGAGATTCTATTATTCAGAGATATGAATACACCATTGAACTGGCTTGGAAAACGCTTAAAGATTACCTCGAAGAAGAGGGATTTATTGATGTATCTTCTCCCAAAAAAGTAATCCGGCAAGCATTGAAAGAGGGGTACATAACCAATCCAGTCTGGCTTAAAGCGCTGGATGATAGAAATAAAACCTCCCATGCCTATAATGAAACAATGGCACAAGAAGTGACGGATGAAATAAAAATACAGTATTTTTATTTGCTGAGAGATTTATACTTTGTTCTCAAAAATGAGATGAATGATGAATAAATACGGTTTTACGGATAAAGAATGGAAGGATACACTAACTATTTTCAGACGATGTCCGGAAATTAAAAAAATAGTGCTTTTTGGCTCTCGTGCAAAGAATACATTCAAACCAATGTCGGATGTGGATATTGTGCTTTATGGCGAAAAAATAAACCAATCTGTCATTGCAAGTTTACAAAGCAATTTTGAAGATTCTCAAATTCCTTATTTTTTTGACATTATCGACTATAAAGCCATTTCCTCAAAGGAACTGAAAGAGCATATCCGCCAATATGGAAAACCTATTATAGGTGGAGATAATAAGATACCAACAGGCGATGCCCTGGGATTACCGAAGGGGTGGAATAAAGCCACACTTGGTGATGGTGGAAAATACGATACTGACTTTATTCACTACCTGTTAAAATCCCTATTTAAAGTTTTAAGGCTGTATGCTGATGAGGGCGCTACAACGCCAATCACCAATAAATATACATTTGGAAACCAGATATTTGACATCCCCCCACTCCCCGAACAAAAGGCCATTGCTGCCGTTTTATCTGCTTTCGATGACAAAATCGAGCTGTTGCGTGAACAGAACCAGACCCTCGAAATCCTCGCCCAGACGATTTTTAAAGAATGGCTTGTCCATTTTAATTTCCCTAATAAAAACAGCACCCCCTACCGAGACAACGGTGTTGAAATTATGGATAGCGAGTTTGGGGAGATCCCGAAGGGTAAATATGATATTTTTATTGTATCGATATTCGAAAAAATCAAAAATAACACCTCACAAATCCAAACCCTATCCAAAAGCCGAAATACTCTGCTACCCAAACTCATGAGCGGAGAAATCAGAGTAAAAGGATTTGATCAGTAATGAAAAAAGTAATGACCCAAACCCCTTTGCTGGAAATCAAAAACCTGGAAACCGTTTTTTTCACCGACGACGGTGTTATAAAAGGATGTGACGGGGTGAGCCTCAAGGTGAACCCGGGAGAGACCCTTGCCGTGGTGGGGGAATCCGGCTCGGGTAAATCCGTGACAGCCATGTCCATCTTAAATCTCATCCCCGACCCGCCCGGAAAAATAGTGGGCGGAGAAATTTTATTCCAGGACCGGAACCTTGTGGGGCTTGGCAAGGAGGAGATGCGCAAAATAAGGGGCAACCACATTGCCATGATCTTCCAGGAGCCCATGACCTCATTGAATCCCGCCATGACCGTGGGGGATCAGATTGCAGAAAGTGTGATCCTCCACCAGCACCTGGGAAAAAATGTAGCCCTAAAAAAAGCCGAAGAAATGCTCCATCTCGTGGGTATACCGGCCCCGGCCCAGCGCCTGAAGGAGTACCCCCACCAAATGAGCGGGGGCATGCGCCAGCGGGTGATGATCGCCATTGCCCTGGCCTGTAGTCCCAGCCTCCTCATTGCCGATGAGCCCACCAGCGCCCTGGATGTCACCATCCAGTCACAAATTCTAAAGCTGATGAAAAAATTGCAGAAACAGATGGGCATGGCCGTGCTCCTCATCACCCATGACATGGGGGTGGTGGCGGAAACCGCCGATAAGGTGGCGGTGATGTACTGCGGCAGCATTGTGGAGTATGGCGCAAGCCATGATATTTTCTTTAATCCAAAACACCCGTATTTACAGGGCCTGAAACAGTCGGTGCTCTCCATTGACGACATTGTGGATGAACTGCCGGTGATTAAAGGCAATATCCCTGATCCCCTGCACCTGCCCCCGGGGTGCCGGTTTGAACCCAGATGCCCCCGGGCCATGGACATCTGCAAAAAAGAACGCCCTCAACCCGTTTATTTCAATAATGAACACCATGCCTGCTGCTGGCTCCATGGAGGCGACCATGACACCCGATCCTGAAACCAGAACCCGGATACCCTCCCCTTCCCCGGAAAATAATATAGAAAATCTTCCGGCAGATACCCCCATGAGCCCCGAACTTGAAAAGGTGCTTTCCGTAAAAGATCTCAAGGTATACTTTCCCGTTAAAAAAGGAATTCTCAAAAAAACCGTGGGCCATGTCAAGGCCGTAGACGGGGTCTCCTTTGATCTGTTTAAGGGCAGAACCCTGGGACTTGTGGGGGAATCGGGATGCGGTAAAACCACCGTGGCCAAGGCCCTGGTGAAATTGGTCCCCGCCCACCAGGGGCAGGTGATCTGCCAGGATCAGGATCTATTGACGGCCCCGGCCCGGGAGCTTAGGAAACTAAGAAAAAACATCCAGATGATCTTCCAGGACCCATTTTCCTCCCTGGACCCCAAGATGACCGTGGGCAACATCATCGGCGAGGCGGTAAAATTTCACCGCCCCGGGGAAGATGTCAGAAAACGGGTGCAGGACTGTATGGAGATCACCGGGCTTAGACGGGAATATGACAAGCGCTACCCCCACGAGTTCTCCGGGGGCCAACGCCAGCGCATCGGCATTGCCCGGGCCCTTGCCACGGAACCGGCCATTGTCATTGCCGATGAACCGGTATCAGCCCTGGATGTATCGGTGCAGGCCCGGGTGCTGAATCTCATGAAATCCCTCCAACAGCGCTTGAACATTGCCTATCTTTTTATCACCCACGACCTTTCTGTGGTGAAACACATCTCCCATGATATAGCTGTGATGTACCTGGGCAGCATTGTGGAAATTTTCAATTCAAAGGATCTAAAGAACGGCACGGTGCATCCTTACACCCGGGCATTGATCTCCAGCATCCCTTCGGCCATGCCCGGACAAAAACGAAATCAAATTGAACTCACAGGGGAAATCCCCTCCCCCATGGATGCCCCCCCGGGCTGCCGGTTCCAGACCCGGTGTCCCTATAGAATCACCCGGTGTGAAACCCACCGCCCCTTATTAGAAATGGTAAAAACCGGGCACACCGTTGCCTGTCACCGCTGGAAGGAAATCAAATTTTCATGAAACCCATCATTGGCATCACCACTTTTTATGATAGAAAGCCCCAGAAAGTTTACACCGCCGTGAGCGACAGCTATGTCAGATCCGTGATCCTGGCCGGGGGGATCCCCATCCTGCTGCCGGTGGTGGAGGAGGTGGAGCTGGCAGATGAATATCTGGATGCCATTGACGGCCTGCTGCTCTCCGGTGGGGAGGATGTGTGCACCATGCGCTATGGTGAAAATCCCATCAAAGAGGTGGAAATGTTCTGTCCCCAGCGGGATGATTTTGAAATAAACCTCTTTATAGAAGCCCTGAACCGGGATATGCCGGTGCTGGGCATCTGTCGGGGACTCCAGGTGATGAACGCGGCCCTGGGGGGCTCTTTGTACCAGGATATCTTCACCCAGGTGGACAATGTGCTGGGACATCTGCCCAAGAAAATGCCCGTGGACACCTTGTTTCACTGCATTAACATCATGGAAGGTTCTCGCCTGGAGGGTATTTTCGACTCCCGAACCCTGCGGGTAAACTCCTACCACCACCAGGCCGTGAAACAGGTGTCCGATGCCTTCATTGCCACAGCCTTTTCCACGGACAATATTATCGAAGCCATTGAGCACAAAGACAAACAGTTCGCCGTGGGTGTGCAATGGCACCCCGAGGATCTCACCATAAAATATCCCCACTTCATCAAGCTTTTTGAAGCCCTGGTGACGGCCTCCTCCCGGAACAAACGGCAGTTATCATGCCTGCCAAAACCGATAGCCGCGGCCCACATGGAGAACAAAACCAATGTTTAAAGACATTAATATAAAAAAATTCAGGGGGATCAACGCCTTAACGATTAAAGATTTTAAGCGAATCAACTTATTTGTGGGAAAAAACAATTGTGGGAAAACCTCAATATTAGAAGCGATTCTTTTGTTAACAGGGGCCTCCAATCCGGAAATGCCCATGCGAATTAATGCCTTAAGAGAACTTACTAATATTGACGAAAACTTCTGGCTTTCAATTTTCAATAATATGTCATCAGACAGGGTCATAAACCTGGATGCATCCCTGGACAGCCCGGAGGAAAAAAGATTTCTCACCATTAAGGCAACAAAGACCCAGACCATGCAGGATACCTCCCTTCAACATAAAAGCATATTGAATGAAACCGGTTTGATTAAAGATAATAGCCTTCGAACAGACTTGGATATTAATGGCCTGGATCTGGATTTTAAATTAATAAAGGGATCTAAAAATAAAGAAACAAAGCAGTTAAAGTCTTCTATTTTCATGGATAATCGAGGCGTTAAATTTAAAGTGCCCGACAATTACATGGAGCAAAGAAAGGCAATTTTCCATAAGTCAACAACACTGCATTCAGAGCTGGCCAAAAAATTCGATAATATTCAGATCGCCAAGGGGACCAGGCAAATTGTAGATATCCTGAAAAAATTTGATCCATCCATTGAAAACATCATGCTGGGTAGTGACAATAAAATTTATTGTGATGTTGGCATTGAAAGACTCATTCCAATAAATTTACTGGGAGATGGTATTCTCAAGGTGTTATCCATCATCACAGCGGTTTCAAATTTGAAAAATGGGTTTTTATGCATTGATGAGATTGAAAATGGGTTGCATTATTCAGCCCAGCAAATAATCTGGGACGCCATTTTTACAACAGCCAACGCATTTAATGTTCAAATCTTTGCAACCACCCATTCCATGGAGTGTGTCCAGGCTTATGTTTCATCCACACCGGAAGATTTTAAAACAAATGACGACATAAGGCTGTTCCGGATAGAAAAGGGGAATTCTGATCATATTGCCATTGATTACAATTATCAGTATCTGGCGGAATCCATTGATAGTAATTGGGAAATCAGATGATGAACCAGACAATTGAAAGTGAGCATTTTTTTAATGCCGGGCAGCTTCGAAAGCGGTATGCTTGAGGATCTGTGCATCAAGACCGTTCAGGAAACACCTGCAATGGAATGTGTTGATGGCTTTATTCACTGTGTGCAGGCCCTTGATAATCCCCCCAGGAATATGGCAAAAGCCAAAGCACAGGCCTATTTGGCGGCCATGCCGAAAATCACATCTTCCGTTGGAGTAGCAGCAATGAAAAACTATTGGAATTTTGATTCCGACGAACTATTCCCATTAAAACAAATTTTATCTTCGATATAACTGCCACGGGCAGACCGTATTCTGG
>CAYSSE010000154.1:0-9475 GCA_964433355.1 uncultured Desulfocicer sp. | reverse complement strand
ATGCTTCGTTGTGGGTAGGCCGAGGCCAGAATACGGTCTGCCCGTGGCAGTTATAAGAAAGCCCCGGCAAACCAGGGATTAAAAACGTAGGGGCAGAATCTATTTCTGCCCCCTGCACTACAGCGACACTTTGCTTGTTTCACTAAAAACCGAGTGTCGAAAGGTGGGGACGCAGGCTTTAGAATCCCCTCCAAACAGGGTAGATTATGAAAGTGTCGCTGTAGTATCATATTCGTATTATGAAACATCAATCTTAAATTTAATATCGTACTTATCCATCTTTGAATGCAGGGTCGGGCGGGAAATTTCCAGCAGACGGGCCGCCTGGGATCGGTTGCCATTGGTGAATGTCAATGCTTGGGAGATCACGATATTGGCCAGGGTGTCCATGAAATCTTCATACCGATGAGACTCTGAGGGGGTGGCTAATTGTTGCCACACCCATTTTTTCAACATATTAGAGTCAATTTGTTCTTGGGCTTCATCCTCGGTTCTTTTGTGGAGAATTTGCTCCACATCCAGCAGGGAGACAGGGGTTCCCCGGTTAAAAATCAACACCTTCTGGATCATGTTGGACAATTCCCGGACATTGCCGGGCCAGTCATAGCTGTTTAAAAGGGTAAGGGCCTGCTTATGAATCCCAGGGTTATCCACCTTTAGCTCCTGGGAGAATTTTTCCATATAATGGGTGATCAATGTGGAAATATCCTCCTGTCGTTCCCGAAGGGGGGGGAGTCCAATGGTAACCACCTTGAGGCGAAAATAGAGATCCTCTCTGAACTCCCCATCGCCAATGGCCTTTTCCAGATGCTTGTTGGTGGCGGCAATGATTCTCACATCCACAGAGATGGTATCTTCCCCCCCCAATCTTTCAATGCGTCTCTCCTGGAGCAGTCTTAAAATTTTGGCCTGGATGTTCAGGGGCATGTCCCCGATTTCATCCAGAAACACCGTGCCGCCATGGGCCTGTTCAATTTTACCGATATGACGTTGACTGGCACCGGTAAAGGCCCCTTTTTCAAACCCAAACAGCTCACTTTCCAGAAGATGCTCGGGAATGGCCACACAGTTGATGATCAGAAACGGCTTGTCAGACCGGTTGCTGTGCTGGTACACGGCCCGGGCCACCAGCTCTTTGCCGGTACCGGAATCGCCCTGGATGAGTACCGTGGCATCTGTCTGGGAGACCCTGCCTATTTTTTTATATACCCCCTGCATGAGTCGGCTCTGGCCCACAATGGCATCCTTTGAATGGTCACAGGAGGCGGCATCCACCTGCACCGGAGATCGCATGCAGTAACCGGCATCAATGGCCTGCTTAATCAGGGTGAGCATGTCAGGAATATCAAAGGGTTTGAGAACATAATCATAGGCTCCAAGTTTGGTGGCTTCAATGGCAATACCCGTTGTGCTGTAAGCGGTCATGATAATAACCGGGAGTTTGGCATCAATGGTTTTAATGCGTGTAAAGGTCTCCATGCCGTTCATGCCGGGCAGACGCATGTCCAGAAGTATCAGATCAAGGTGGTTTTCTGCCACCACCTCAATACCCTCCTCTCCGGAAGCCGCAGTCATGACATTGTATTTTTCTTCCACCAGAAGCTTGGCAAAACTTTTTCTCAATTGATCATCATCATCAATAACCAGAATGGTATCCATATTACATATCCTTCACCGGAAGGGTGATGATAAAGGATGCACCTTCACCCTCCTGGCTCTTTACATCCAGCCATCCGCCATGTTGACTGATAATATTAAACGCAATGTTCAGGCCCAACCCGGTACCATCTTCCTTGGTGGTGAAAAAAGGGTTAAACACCTCCTCCTTAATCCCCACAGGGATACCCGGTCCATTGTCGGTGATGGTGATGACATCCACTTTTTTAAGGGGATCTATATATTGCTCTGCTTCATGGATGGCAATTATCCCACCGCCCTCCATGGCCTCGCAGGCATTGATCACAATATTCACTATCACCTCTTTGAGCTGTTCCGGGTCGATTAATGTCTCTGTGAGATTTTTCTTGCGGACAAGGGTTGTGGTCACCTGGTAGGACTTCAATCGTTGTTTCAGCAGATTCAAGGCACTGTCCACCACCTCTGAGGGACTTCTTTTTTTTGTTTTCAGTCTGGGGGGTCTTGAAAATTCCAGGAAATTTTCAAGGATTTTGTTTATCTGCTTGATCTCGCCTGATATCACATTAAAATCTTCCTGCTGGTCCTCGGTGAAACTACAAGAACGATTCAAGGAGAAAAGTCTCATTTTAACCGATGTTAATGGGTTTCTGATGCTGTGGGCCGTGCCGGCAGCAAGTTTACCCACCAGGGCCATTTTTTCTGATTGCATAAGGGTCTCCTGGCTTCGTTTTAGTTCCTGATGGGTCTGTTCCGCATTTTCAATGAGACCATGAACGCTTTCTTTTAAGGCGGTCACCTCATTTACAAAGGGACTTTTATGCCCCTGCCGATCTGCTTCTGCTGCCAGTTGTCGAATGGGCTCCAGGATGTGGCGGTTGAAAATATAGTTGATTAAAAGACTTAAGATAATGACGGTGATAACGGCCATCAAGGCAATATATCTGAGTTGATTGGACTCTGTGCGGCTGGTATTGATGGCCTGGGAAATTTTGTTTTTATGAAAAGAGTTAAATTGATCACATAACTCAAAGATGCGGGTAAAATGAGCCTTGGCATCCTTGTGAAGCCTTGCCCCCTTTTGGGAGTCTCCGGCATCGTAGAGTTCCAGAACTTTATTTTTAGTCATGACACAATAATCATATTCTGATTGGATTTGGGTCACGGCATCTTTTTCCCATTTTTCCTGCACAAGGGATTTCACCGTTGCCAAATGTTCCTCAAAAAGGGACATGTATTGTTTCAGATCATCAATCCAGGCGGGGTCTCCATCCAGCAGGTAATAGGAGATAAAGCCCTTTTGATTGACAAGGGAGGTGGAAAGGGCTTCGGCAGATTGAAAAATAACAACATTTCGATCAATGATTTCCCTGAATATTTTTTCAGTTTTATAGGTATACCAGATCATGAGCATGGCCCCGATGAGGGTGATGCACACCAGAATGGCATTGACCAGGTATACCCGGTTTTTAAGACTTAACTGAAGCCCGCGCTTTTTGATCATCATCATCATCATGCTTTGCCCTTTTGCAATCCATGGCTTGAATTCTGGAACTGATTCTGTAGGTGATATTGGGTTTTCAACTCCAACACCTTCGCCAATTTTATTTTGATCTAAATTTTAATCAATATCTCCCTACCAAGAACCATTGTTGCACAATATATAGTCCTGATTTATATTAAAAATAATAAAAAATAGTTATTTATTTTATTAAAAAACATTATATAATGCATCCATATAATAAAATAAATAACTTATAATACTCAAATGCAAACAATCCCTTGATTTTTTATAATAAGTTGTGATTTATTCATTAAGTGGTTGTATTTATTTTGACCAACAAATCCAAGATAATTACCCATACAACCTTTAACTACATACCTTTTACCCTTGTATTTCACTACATCTCCCATTCCAAATGGTTTTGTACTTCTTTTTGGTCTTGTTGCTGGTTTGACAGTTAATTGATTGAGAATCTGTTCTCCTTCTTTTTTAACTAAATCTTTTAAACTATCAAAGATTTGTCCAGCACGTTTATTTCTATTAACTGCAACTTTCTTCTTCCCAATGTAATATTTTCGATCCTCCTGTCTTTTTATGTTTGCTCTATTATGTCTTCTGAATTGTTTGAATTGAAAAGGATCAATTGAAATTTCAGCAGGTTTTAAATTTCCAATACTCACAAGATAAGCATCCATCCAATGATCTTTTGGGAGATTAAACTCACGCCTTTTGTTTTTAGTTTCATATCCATAAACTTTTGAAACTTCTTTGAAACTAACTTCAAGCCAACTATAGAACTTTGGCATGATTGAATTCAAAATAGTTGAGTGAATAAATTGTTTTTTAACACCCTTAAATAATTCAACTATTTTTGTATTGAACTTTTCGTTCTTATGAACTTTTAAATGACATTTCTCACAAAGTGTTAGAAGGTTTTCAGGTAAATCAGAACCTCCATTGGTTCTCCAGATTACATGATGTACATGTAATTTTTCTGTTGTTTTTTTGCACATTTTACAAGTATGTTTATCTCTACAAAGAACATATTCTTGAGCATTTGTATTCCCTTTCATTCTTCCATCTTGATATTGAACTCCCTTTACATCTGGATTTAATAATTTATGAGTATCAAAATTTGCATACTCAACAACTACTTTAGTAATTGGAAGAATAACAGATATTTTTTTGATAAAGTTGATGTGAGTCTGTAATAAATGATTACAAGTTGGTGTAAACCATTTATCTGTTCGTTTCCTGTTTTGAAACTTAATCTTACCAGGCTTTATCAGTTTACATGTTATTACTTTTTCACAGCCAATTATCAGGTATTCTTTTTTAGTAAAAACTGTTCCTGATTTTATTGCTCTTCTTTTTCTTTTTTCTCTTCGATGTCTTCTTCTTGCTCTTCTATGTAGAAGTCTTGTTGACATCAAATCAGTTACTTGTTTTGTTCTTGTTTCAAGTTCAGCTAACAAAACAGGTGTACCTGAGCTTCTTACAACAGACAAACCAATATTATTAGAACCAACATCAATCCCTAAAGTTAAAGGCTGAGTAAATTCAGTTGATTCATAGGTCAATTGAATTGTAAAAGGTTTATGTTGAACTATTTTTGCTTTTTTAGTTCTTAAAAGCCATTTAACCTTTCCACATCTATTAGTAGGCATTAATGGTTTTCCAGTTATTGATAATACATATACTAAATTCATTTACATAACTCCTAACAAGTTAGGTTGGTTTCTCTGAATTCCTTGTAGGATTAACAGTGTTTAAGCTGAGAAAACTTAACTACCAAGTGATACCTACAAGTCGATCCTGTGATCTAACCCCTATTTTAATATTATTTAATAAAAATTAGACCTCACACATCGCCGCTTCTTCGCAAAAGAAGTCTGACTTCGGCTTTTCGGATGCGTTCTTCCTGTTCATCCTTGCGTTTTCTGGCATTCTCCAATTTTATCCGGATATCGTCAAAATCCGCAGGTTTCATAAGATAATCAAAGGCTCCCAGCTTCAAGCCATCCACCGCTGTTTCTGTGGAGCCGTGCCCAGTGAGCAGGATTACCTCCACCAAGGGATACAATCGTTTGATTTCCTTTAAGGTGTCAATGCCGTCCATGCCTGGCATACGGATGTCCAGAATCACCACATCAATGGTTTTTTTTGCAAGCACATCAAGGGCATCTTTACCACTGGCTGCGGTGGAGACGTTTTCTCCCTGTCCCTTTAGCCGCAGGGAAAACATGTCAACAAAATCCTTTTCATCATCTACAATCAACACCTTGGCGGGTATTTTTATCATTTCTCTTCTCCTGTATTTTTTTATTTGTTGATGTTCAGGTTTCTTGGCAGTTTAATCATAAATGTGGTCCCATTGCCCGGCTGACTTTCCACGTCAATCTCTCCGTTAAGTTCGGTGATAATTTTATTCACCACAAAAAGTCCAAGGCCGGTTCCCTGGTCAAAGGATTTGGTGGTGAAAAAAGGGTCAAATATCTTTCCCAGATGATCCTGATGAATCCCCACGCCGTCATCTTCAATACCCAAAACCATGAACGCCGGTGTCTCAATGATGGACAGGCTGAGGGTGCCATTGGAACCCATGGCATGGATGGCATTATTTATCAGATTCACCAAAACCTGTCTGATCTGATAAGGATCACTGACAAGCATATGCTCTTTTTCTGGGGTTTTCCAGAAAATATTTATCTGTTTTTCCTTCATTTCACCCTTTAAAAGGGCCAGGGTCTCCAGGACCAACAAGGTCATATCCATACGGGCCAATCGGGGCCCCTGTTTTTTAACATGCCCCAGAAGTTGCTGGGTAATTTTGCCAGCTCTTTTAACGCCGGTTTCTATTTTACCAATGGCCATTAATAAATCATCATGCTGGGGAAGCCGTGGCATGTCCGGTGCCTCCAGAACCTGCTTCATAAAGCCCGCAGATTCATTGATGATGGCCAGGGGATTGTTGATTTCATGGGCAATGCCCGTGGACAGGGTCCCCAATGCGGCCAGCCGGTCGGTATCAACCATTTTTTTTTCCAGCTTGTCCCGGTATTCCAACTGCTGGCGTTTTTCTTCTTCCAGCTGAATCATGTCAAACGCCTGACTGATTTTATTAAATAAATGGTCAATCTCCACCGGCTTTGTCAGATAATCAAAGGCCCCGGATTTAATGCCTTCAATGCCGTCAGACACCGCCACATTACCTGTGAGGAGGATCACCTGGGTGTTTTTATAATTCTTTTTAATGGCTTTTAAGGTTTCAATGCCATTCATGCCCGGCATTCTCACATCCAACACCACCACATCCATGGAAGCGGTTTTAAGAATCTCCAGGCATTCTTCCCCGGAGGATGCCTGGACAGGAACCATCCCTCTTTTTCCCAGTCTTCTGGCAATGGCAGCACGAAATCCTTCCTCATCATCCACCAGTAAAAGGCGGATTTTGTCACCGGTGTGCATTGTCATTTTGTGTTCTCCTGAATGCGTTTTCACTATAACTGCCACGGGCAGACCGTCTTCTGGCCTCGGCCTGTCCACAACGAAACATGAAAGAATGTTAGGCGTATCTACTCTTTCATATAAAAGGGTTAAACCAAACCCAATATTTTCCACCACACCCCTGCCACCAATACCAGTACTGTTAAAAGGATCGGAGTTGCCACCAGCCCCACCTTGGTGAGATCCGATGATTTGAAATATTTATAACTGTAGGCAATGGCATTGGGGGGACATCCAATCACCAATAACATGGCAAAAGAGGTGGCCATTCCCAGACACAGTGCCAGAACCGTGGGGTCTACCCCTTCTAACTGGGCCATGGGAATTACAATGGGTAGAATCAGCGCAGCGGCGGCCACATTGGCCATGGCATTGGTCACCAAGGCACCAAATACCCCAACGCCAATGAAGAGTACCAACCATCCCTTACCCTGGATTAATGGGAAGAACAAATGGGCAAAGTAGTCGGCAGCCCCGGAATATCCCATGGCAAGTCCCAGGGAAATACCTCCACCAAATATAAACAGAGCCGTCCCCCATTCCAGGTTATCGTTGATATCCCGCCATCGCAGGGCTTTACACAGCACCAGCGCTGTTACGCCCAACATACCGGTTACGGAATAATCAATCCCATGGAGTCCCTTGGTTAACCATGTGAGAAAAGAAAGGGCAATGATGATGACGGTTTTTTTCTCCAGGGCGGTCATGGGGCCTAAATCTTCATCAAAATCCGGCAATTTATACTTTGGATCGGGTCGATATACCATATACACAATTAAAACCGCAATGGGCACCGTGATAACTGCGGCCGGCATGGCATATAGTATCCATTGAAAAAAGGTGATTTCAATGCCCGTAAACTCCTTTAAAAATGCCGCTGATACCATACATCGCCCCCCACCCACAAGGGTACCCATGCCACCACAGGAGCAGGCAAAGGGAAGGGACAGCATCATGAATTTGGCCGTGTTGGTCTGGGGCTCTATACCTGCGGCCCGCATCAGGGGCAGCATGGTGACAATGCCGATGGCACAAGCAGCGGCATCGTGCATGAACGAAGAGGCAAGCCCCAGCCCAATGGCAATGATAAAGGTGAAACGGGTGATACTGTTACCCGCTTTTTTAATGATATAATACCCCAGACGTTTTGTCAGACCTGCTTTATCCAGGGCAATGGCAAAAATTAAACAGCACATGATGAAGATTACCACCGGATGCATGTAGGGAGCCCAGGCAGTTTTCGCATCGGTGATACCCATAATAACCAGGAACACACCAATGCACACCGCTGTGATTTCCAAAGGAATGGGTTCAATGACAAACAACATCACCAGCACCGCCAGAATGGCCAGAAATCGTTTTGCCTTGGGAGATAATCCGTCCACATAATCCACTTGAACGGAATCAAGATTCAGGTCAACCACCCTTTGGCTTAAATATTTTACGCTGGCCTCCAGAGATCCTGGGGTGTTTGCCTTTAAAATATAAAATCCTGTCTCTTTTTTCCCGGGAGGCACCACCTTAAAATGGCTGGAAACCCCCTGCAAAACTGCTTGATTTATATCGTTTGTAATTTTAAACTGAGTGCCTTCAGGTCTGGGCAGCAGAAATACGATAACACCCAGAAATAATGCCACACAGAGTTTGAATCCATTTGTTCGATACATTATTTTTCTCCTTGCCGCTTCAATTAGGGCTTGGTTCTAAGCTCGGCCACTTTTGACAGCGTACATCTGATATCAATAATTAAACAATTGAAGTTTAACATTATATTTAATTGTTGACTGTTTGGTGTATATTCTCACTGGCCGACGTTAGAACCAACCCCTTCAATTATCATTCAATATGTGCTGTACCGTGGGCTTCATGGATTTTGTCCATGAGTTCCTGTAATTCACAGGGTTTGCTCAAGTAATCAAAGGCTCCACAGGCAAGACCCTCCTTTGCCGCTGTCTGGGACCCATGACCGCTCAAAATGATCACTGGCAAATCCGGCACCATTTTTTTCATGATTTTCAAGACCTCAATGCCATCCATATCTTCCATTTTAAGATCCAGAACCACCACATCAAAATCATGCTTTCGCAAAATCTGTATGGCCTGTGTACCGCTGAATGCCTTGGTGGCATGGATGGAACGTTTTAACAGCCGGTTGGACAGAACATTTAAATACCCCTTTTCATCATCCACCAGCAGGACACTTATGGTGCGATTTTTATTTTTGTTCTGATCCATGGTTTTTCCTCACGCCATTCGTTGTGTTATCTCTTTGATGCGTGCCTCGGTGATCTTTTCTTCATGCGCTTTTTTCTTTGCCACCGCCTCCTTGACTTTGGCGATCAGCGCATCAATGTCACAGGGCTTCATCAGGTAATCAAAGGCCCCCATTTTCATGCCGTCAATGGCGGTTTCCACGGTGGCATGACCGGTGAGCATAATCACCTCCACCAGGGGGGATTGTTTTTTGATTTCAATGAGGGTTTCCATGCCATCCATTTCAGGCATTTTCACATCCAGTATCACCACTTCAATTTCCTTGTTTGCCCCAAGGAATGCCAGCGCGTCTTTGCCGCTGTAAACACCGGATACATTCAACTCTCTTTTTTTCAACCGTTTGGTGAGGGTATCCAAAAAGCCCTTTTCATCATCTACCAGCAATAATTTAATGTTTTTCATATTTTTTCTCCTTTTGTTTTTCATATAACTGCCACGGGCAGACCGTATTCTGGCCTCGGCCTGCCCACAACGAAGCATGAAAGAATATTAGACATGTCTACTCTTTCATATAAACGGGCATGTCCTGCTGGACACAACGAATATTGGGTCGTA
>CAYSSE010000153.1:0-9601 GCA_964433355.1 uncultured Desulfocicer sp. | reverse complement strand
GAAAAATGAAAGTCTTTTAATTCCAGCGTGTTGGTGAGACTTTCTTATAAAAAAAGCATGAAGTTTTCAATCCTGATCTTTTTTCTTCCGGGGCATGGCATTTTTAAAAAAGACTTCGGCCGTTTTATCCCGAGTTGCATTAAATTGACAGACGCCAAACTCAAGTTTAACCTCCTGCACATCAATGCCGAACCCTGCAAGATCTTTCAAAAGATTCCTTTTCACTCTCACAATGACTTCTTTGGATCCTTCTAAGGGGGTGTGGGTCAATAAAAATCCAAAATTGGCCTGATTCCACCTGGCCACCACATCTGTTTTCCTCATACTTCTTAGGATGGATGTTTGTACTGCCTTGAGTAATCCACGAAGCTGTTCGCTATCCATATCCTTGATAATGGTAGTAAAATTAGCAAACAGCATGGTAAAAAGGGTGATAATATAATTATGCCTTGCGGCATTTTCCATTTCCCGTCCCAGCACCTCCATGAAAAACGTAATGGAGTAGCCCTGGGTGGCAATGTCAATTAAAGATAATTCCTGATTCATGCGAAAAAAAATCTTTTTCTCGATAACCCCCCGGACAAGATCCAGGGCAAGATAGAAAATGGATTTTTCTTCCCGGTTATACCCCTCCAGATGAATATTTTCAAATGCAAGCGCCGTATTTACAGATCCCTGGGACTCACCAATGTGGACATATACATCCTGACTTCCATGGGAAGAGGGGCCGGATATTTCTGAATCAATCATAATGTCAACAATGTCATCCAGCTTGATGTGAATATCCTGATGATGCTTCAACTGATCCAGTATCAAGGACTTGATCTCAGAAGAGCGATTCATCCCGGAGCTGTGGTTTCCGCAAAAATAAAAATCAATGTGATTTTCATAAATCAACAGAGCAGATCCCGAAGAAAAAGGGTAAAGAGAGTTAATAATGGCAAACAAAGCGGAGATCAGGTCTCCGGGGGAACTGCCCATTGTATCCACCATATTGATCTCTTTTAAAATATTGAGCCGGAGCAGATCCTGTTCAAGAAGATTGGTGGCAAGTCCCAGAATGGATTGATCCGTCATTTCCGGTATGATATTTCCAGAAGTTGCTGGCCTGGGGCGTGCTCCACCATCCAAGACAAGTTGATGGATGGATGCCTTCAAATCTGCGTTTTCAAGGGGATTCTCAAGAAACATGTCCCCGCCACACACCTTACTCCAATAACGATCCACAGGGCTACTGTTAGTTCCAAAATGGATAATCGGTGTATTCCGGGTCACGGGATCATAGCGCAGTATTCTTGCACACTGATATCCGTTCATGCGGGACAAAGAGACATCCACCACAATGACATCTGGATTTTTCAAAATGGCCCGGCGGACAAGATCAATGCCGTTGGTGCAAAAAAGACACCTTATCCCGCTCTTTTCCAGTTCCGTTCGAATGGATTCATCTGATTCAGCTGGATCTTCCCCAAAAAGAACCGTTATTTTTTCATTCATATTATTCCCCATATGAGATAAACTGCCACAGGCAGACCGTATTCTGGCCTCGGCCTGCCCACAACGAAGCATGAAAGAATGTTAGATATATATACCCCTTCATGTGAAAAGATAGAGAGCGCAGCCCGTAGAGTTGCAGATCAGTCATTCTAATTTTGACTCAGAATCAGGGAGGGATCATGAATTACCCAGAAGAGAAAATTAGAAGAACCGGAGACATACAAAGACTATCTACATGAAATTAGTATACAGAAAATTATTTTTCCGGCAAGTGCAATCATTTTTTATCTCTGCCAATACAGTGATTTCCATGGGGTTGACCGAAAAAATCAATTGATTCTTGACACTTGATCAATAATGATTTAAAGTTTCATGTTTATGGTGGCAGAGAGTTCTTCAACAACCCGGTTCCAAGGATTTCCAGAGGAGCGGGAGTGACCCTGTCTGTTGTCAAACAAACTAAACGAGTGCCATTTTATTGAAACACTGCAATATTGAATTTTTATGGAGTGAACCGCCCCTTTGCAGATTTTTAGTTTCTCCATATCACACCCTTGGGTATTACAGGCTGTGTCAACACCAAGACCCAATCAAACGTAAAATAAGGATTTACAGATGAAAAGAACTTTCCAGCCCAGCAGAATCAAACGTGCCAGAAAACATGGTTTCCTCAAAAGAATGTCCACGGCTGCCGGTCGACGTATTGTGAACAGCAGACGGGCCAAAGGCCGTAAGAAATTGACAGCCTGATAGAGGCACTTGACCATTGGGCAAGTATCTATTTCAAAAAGACGAAAGGCTCCTTAAAAGAGCCCAATTTTTATTTTTATCCAGACATGGGAAAAGGATGCAGACTCGTTTTTTCCTGGCCAATTTCAAGGAAAATTCCCTGGAAAAAAGTCGCATCGGGATCACTGTATCCAAACGAGTGGGAAACGCGGTGGCGCGTAACAGAATCAAACGGATGGTCAGAGAATATTACAGGCTCAATAAAGAGATGCTGCCGGGAAGGTGGGATGTCAATATTATTGCAAGGAAATATGCAGCGCAACTGACCAATCGTCAGATTCCCGATGAACTTGGCAGACTTTTTAAGAAAATAACAAGGCCCTTCTGAATGATCCAGCAGGCAATCCTATTCTTTATAAAAGTTTATCAACTCTTGATATCTCCCCTGACAGGGCCGACATGTCGTTTCTATCCATCATGTTCAGAATATGCGTTTGAGGCTGTCAAAAAACATGGCAGCCTTAAAGGCGTCTTACTTGCTGTCAAGCGGATACTGAAATGCCACCCCTTTCACCCGGGAGGGTTTGACCCTGTCCCCTGAAGAAACGAACATCATGATCTCTTCCCCATTGTCCCTTTCATTCCTAAACAGATACCATAATATTCATCACGCATTGCGGGAGACAAGATGGAAGAGCAAAAGCGCTTATTCATTGCCATTATCCTTTCTATAGTTATTATCGTTGGTTGGAACACTTTTTTTGTCAGCGAAAAAGAAGTCATAGATCCCCTGGAAACCACCCAGGAAATGCCGGCAGGATCAACGGTTAAAAACATATCCCCCACAGCACCCTCCGCTGGCGGACTACTTAATGGTGATACCTCTCAAGATATCTCCACCACAGAACAAAGCACCCAGCGAACAAATGCCCGGCTGCTATCCGTGGAAACCCCCCTTTATGATATTTCCATATCCGAATACGGTGCTGCAGTAACCAGTTTTATGCTTAAAGGTTACCGGGAGGCCGTTGAAGCGGATGCGCCATTAAAGCAGATGATCCCCCCCAACCTTGACGTGGGCACATTTTCCGTTGACCTTGAAGGCAAAAGCGTGGCTGGCCTTGAAACGGCTGTGTTTACGGCCCGCACAGACACCCTTCAGAATCGTCTGAACAGTGGAGAAAAGGTCATCGTGTTCGCCTGGAATTCTCCCCATGGCATCACCGTGGAAAAAATATTTACTTTTTCAGCATCCACCTATCTTGTGGGCATGGACGTTGTGATCAAAAACACTTCAACTATGCCCCTTAAGGATGCCCTTAAAATATCCCTTCCCCATCGCATCAACGCAGGCAAATCCAGCATGTCCCAGTTTGGTGCCAATGGCCCTGTGGCTTTAATTAATACCAAGCTGGAAGAAATTGACCCGGATGATATTGAAGAAAAAGACACCTTCTCCGGCACCATTGAATGGATTGGCAACAGTGGCAGATACTTTGTCTCGGCCCTGGTACCTACTACTCCTTCAGATGCCAAATTCAAACTTGCGCTCAATGGAGATCTGGTCACCTCATCCTACATCAAATCCATGGATCGCATTGATCCGGGGCAACAGGCATCCCTCTCCTTTGACCTGTACATGGGCCCCAAGAGCCTGAAAGTTCTCAGTGCCTATGATAACAACCTTAAAAAATCCATTAATTTCGGATGGTTTGATATCCTGGCAAAACCCTGTCTCATCGGTATGAACCTCATCCACGATATCATTCCTAACTACGGCATTGCCATTATTCTTTTGACCCTTTTAATAAAACTGATCTTCTGGCCCCTTGGCAGCAAGAGTTACAAGTCCATGAGTGACATGAAAAGACTACAGCCCCTGATGATGGAGCTCCGGGAAAAACATAAAGATGACAAACAGCGCATGAACAAGGAAGTGATGGGCCTTTACAAAACCTACAAGGTTAATCCCATGAGCGGTTGTCTTCCCATGGTTGTTCAAATGCCCATCTTTTTTGCCCTGTACCGCATGCTTTACCAGGCCATTGAACTCCGACATGCCCCTTTTATGGGATGGATTGCAGACCTTTCAGCACCGGATCGGCTTTTTAGCTTTGATTTTGCCATTCCGTTTATGCAGGCCCCCTATGGTATCCCGGTTCTGACCATCATCATGGGTGCCTCCATGTTTTTGCAACAAAAAATGTCGCCCTCCACGGGGGATCCCACCCAGGCAAAAATGATGATGCTCATGCCCATATTCATGACCTTTATTTTCATCAACTTTCCTGCCGGGCTTGTCCTTTACTGGCTTGTTAATAATGTTCTCTCCATTGGCCAGCAGTATTACATTCAAAAGAAATTTGCCTAAACCACGGAGGTATGATGAAACAGACCCAGGAATTTGATGGAAAAAACATTGATGCGGCCGTTACCAAGGCCTGCTCTGAATTAAATGTGACCAAGAAACAACTGGTTTATGACATAATCTCTTCGGGTTCATCCGGAATTTTCGGCATTGTCGGTGTAAAAAAGGCAAGAATCCGTGTGACCCTGCCAGAGAAAAAGAACACGCTGGATACCCCTTCATCTGATGCAGGGGATTCAACAGATTCCCAGGGCATCATGTCCATGGTGGATGAGGCCTTTGGCAAAGAACCACCGGAACCGGCGCTTGCTCCTGCCGGTAAAAAATTTAAACGTGTTCCTGCGGCAAAGAAAAAAACGCCCAGAAAACCGGCACCACTGCCGACACATGCGTCCAAGAATACCGAACCAACAGAAAAACAAAAACTAACGGAAAATGTAAAAAAAGAACCCATCACCCATGAATCGCCTGTGGCGGTTACCCCAGAAGCACCTGGGGCACCGGCAGAAGTTGCACAAACGCCTGATGAGACATCAAGCCCCCCAAAAAAATTAGAAAAAAAGAACTTCAAAAAAAGGGAGGTCGTTCCCCCGGTTCAAAAAACAGGGAAAAATGAAGTCGTTGATGATAGAGAGGAGGGGTTTCCTCCCAAATACATGGACGAGGTTGCTGTGGATGTACCTGAAGAAGCCATGGAACTTGGACGAGCGACGCTTCAGAAAATGGTGGATCTCATCACCTCTGATGCCACAGTGGTTGCAAAAAGTGATGAGGATCGCCTCCTTTTAAGGGTGGATGGGGGCAACTCCGGGGTACTCATCGGCCGACGGGGTCAAACCCTGGAGGCCATGCAGTTCCTCACCGATAAAATCATCAATCGATACAGTGAATCCCGGGTACGACTAAAGGTGGACATAGAAGGATATATGGAAACCCGGAAGGAGAACCTGAGAGCCCTGGCCCATAAAATGGCAGACAAGGCCCAGAAAACCGGAAAACCTGCCACCATCAATCAGATGACGGCCCAGGATCGTCGGATTGTTCACCTGGCTTTAAAGGACGATGCCCGGGTGAGAACCCAGAGTATGGGAGACGGTTATTACAGAAGACTTGTCATCTTTCCCAAAAAAAGAGCCTACAAAAAGAAAAGGAACATTCAAAAATAGTTCCATGATCCACGACACCATTGCCGCCATTGCCACTCCCCCCGGGATGGGGGGAATCGGCATTATTCGCATTTCCGGACACCAGGCGTTGTCTGTTATATCCGGACTGTTTGGAAAAACCCTGAAGGGTCCCATGGATTGCCTCAATCTGGAATCCCACCGGGTTGTCCACGGCTATATTTTCCATCCCCAGGAGCACATCGTGCTGGATGAGGTTCTTGTGATTCCCATGCGGGCACCCAGATCCTACACCCGGGAAAATGTGGTGGAAATCCATGCCCATGCGGGCCCCATGGTCATGCGAGCCATTTTGGAATGCATTATCACACAGGGTATACGCCTGGCAGAACCCGGTGAATTCACCAAACGGGCATTCTTAAACAATCGCATTGATCTCACCCAGGCCGAGGCCATTTCTGACATCATTTGTGCCAGATCCACGGCCTCCATGAAGATGGCCGCAGCCCAGTCCACAGGAAAACTCAAAGAGACCATTACCCAGGGGCGGGAAACTCTCATTTCTCTGTTAACCCTTCTTGAAGCGGCCATTGATTTCCCCGATGAAGGGGAGGATCTGATCCCGGAAAAACAATTTCTGGAGCAGATCAATGGGGTCATTGACATCTGCAACCGGGGCATCAAGACTTATGATAACGGGCATTTTTTAAGGGATGGTATCAAGCTTGCCATCTGCGGCCCCCCCAATGTGGGAAAATCCAGCCTCATGAACTGCCTCCTGGAGTCTGAAAGATCCATTGTCACGGCCATACCCGGAACCACCCGGGATCTTATTGAAGAGGGCATTAACATTGACGGGGTACCCTTTGTTATCTCCGATACGGCAGGGATGCATGACACAAAAAACCCCGTGGAGCAGATCGGTATCAGAAAAGCAAAGGAAAATATTGCCCGGGCAGACATGGTTCTTTTTATGAAAACCGCCGGAGAGAAGATTTCTGCCCAGGAAATTCAGGCCATTGCCCCCTCCCATGAAAAGGTGATCATTGTCTTTAACAAAATGGATCTAATGCCATTGGAGTTCACCCCGCAACTGCCGGAAGATCTGCAAGATATTCCCCATGCGCTGATCTCTGCACGCAGGATCAGGGGAATCCAGGATCTTAAACGACAGATCCTTGCAATGTCCACAGCAGACCAAACAGATCCAACCAGCGTAATCCCCAACCTGAGACACAAGATTGCCCTTGACCAAACAAAAACAGCCCTTGTCTGTGCCAGGCAGAACCTGATGCACCACAGGGAAGAGGAAACCCTTGCCATTGATATTCGAATGGCAGCGGAATCCCTGGGAGAAATCACCGGTGATACCGCAGATATTGACATCCTTGACAAAATATTCAGTCAATTCTGCATTGGAAAATAAGATTTTAAATAACTGCCACGGGGCAGGCCCTATTCTGGCCTCGGCCTGCCCATAACGAAGCATGAAAGAATTCTACTCTTTCATATAAAAATATGCAGGGCAGTCACCGGGGGCTCTGCTGTCGGCACTCCAGTGCCACATTTTCTTATGAACTTTCAGGGTGCCAGACATCAAAAGGCAAACCTGACAAATAAAAGGATTGAACTTCCATGGATTTTAAAGAACATTTTGCAAAATACGAGGCATTGGTCTCCATCATTGACGGCATTTTTGAAAAGGTAAAATCAGAATATCCCAAGGAGGTTTCCTGCAAGGAAAAATGCTGTGACTGCTGCTATGCCATATTTGATATCCCCCTCATTGAGGCGATCTATCTTAACCATAAATTCAGGGAAAAATTTTCAGGGACAGAAAAAAGCAAACTCATTGATAAAGCCGCCACAATTGACCGTGCATTATTTAAAATGAAACGGGATGCCCACAAGGCTGTCAAGGCGGGAAAAGAGGAGTTGGAGATTCTGGCGACCATGTCCCAGGAACGTATTCGGTGCCCACTTCTGGGAGAAGATAACCTGTGCATCTTGTATGAATCACGGCCCATCACCTGCAGGATTTACGGTATTCCCACAGCCACAGCCGGTGTCAGTCACATCTGTGGTCAAACCCAGTTTGAACAAGGGGGAAAATACCCCACGCTGAACATGGATGCCCTCTACGCCCAGCTCCAGCTCATTTCTGCGGAAATGACCGCAGCGGTCAAGGCAGAAAATGTCAAAGCCTGTGAGATGCTCATCCCTGTATCCATGGCCCTGATAACCGATTTTAACGAAACTTTTTTTGGAGTGGAAGCCAATGGATAACTTTAGCCCAGAAGAGATTGAAGCCAAAAAGAAAGCCATCTTTGATGCCATGGGCAAACGGGGTCAAAAACAGATCATGAATAAAGTGGGATACGAAAACTGGGATCCCATCCAAACCCCCAAAGACCCCATTGACATCAGAAAAGATGGTACCAAGCGCACCTCCCAAATGCTGATCAGTGAGTTCCTCCAGCAATCCAGCCACGATGATTACTCCAACTCCTTTGCCCAAGGTGCCCTTGAAATGTGCCTGGGGATCATTAATGACGATGAGAAAGTCAGGGGGATGTTTGAATTTTCCAAGTGGTACAGTGCGCTGTTAATAAAAGAAGGAAAAACCCTTAAATAAAGGTAAATATTTACAACAGACCTCGTTACTGGCTAATCTCTTCAGTGGGCAAGATGCCCTATTGAAGCAATTTTCAGTTATTTTATATGATAATTGGACAGTTACAATTTTTTTAAATCATGTAAATTAAATCGTTTTTGGCTATTTTAAGCCATTAATAAATTGATTCACGATCTAAACTGTCCAAAAAATATGGATAAAAATCACGAGGTCTGTACAAATAAAGAAAAGCATTCAGTCGGGAGAAAGTTGTTAAATTTTTTGGGCTGGATCATCCGGGGAAAAGAGGCTTTTTTGAACTCCCTTCTTGAATATATCCATACCGTTGTCACGGACGCCGAAACCCGACTCACCCCCCAGGCGCTCATCAAACAAACCACCCAGGCCCGGGGTGTTTCTGCCAGGTGTGTAAAATCTGCCATTCGAACGCTCCTGGACAATGGCAGCTTAAGTTACACTTACGTATTCGGTGCCACCTGCATTGAACCCTCCTTTGCAAAGCCGGTTAAAATAACAGATCATTTCACCCTGTTTCCCCCGGGAATCAACCCTGACCGGGATAATGATGCTATTACAATCTGTATTCAGCCGGGGATCTCCTTTGGATCCGGCCGTCATCCCACCACCCGATTGTGTCTCCGGGCCATGGAATATGCCCTCATTGACAGGCAGTTGCTTCAAGCCTGTGCGACACCCCACAATGCCGTGGATGTCGGCACCGGCTCCGGGGTGCTGGCCATTGCCGCCGTTAAGGCAGGGGTTTCTCACTGCCTTGCCCTGGACAATGATCCCGTTGCCGCTGCCGAAGCTGAAAAAAATGTTGCACTGAATGAGTTAAATAATCGCATAACGGTGTCCCACCGGGAACTCAACAAGGCATCCGCCACCCCACTTGCCATGGTATGTGCCAATCTGCGGTATCCCACTTTGAAATCACTGGCACCCCTTTTCACCCACATCACCGGCAACAATGCACTGCTGATTTTTTCCGGCATCAGGCCCGAAGAATTGCTCCCGCTGATGACAGCGTATGGGGCCAGGGGATTTCACACAATGTGGCAGGCAGAGGAAAAGAACTGGTCAGGGATAGTCATGGTGAAATCATGATCTCATCTCCATCTGGAATCCTTTTTTATTAAAAAATAAAACTTCCGAACACCCTCAGCACAGCCCCCCCGAGGGGCAATAGGAATCGGCCAATTGGGCCGTCTACGGTTCCGGGCCGGGCCCATTGCCCCTCGGGGGGCG
>CAYSSE010000152.1:0-9630 GCA_964433355.1 uncultured Desulfocicer sp. | reverse complement strand
CTGATGCCGCTGGAATGACCAGAAGCCCTTTGGGGCCTTCCACAATTATTTCATTAAGTCGTTTTTCACCGGTAATGACATCTTTTAAATTCGAACTGACCCCTTTCATGCCCAACATGAACGTGACATTACCCAATCCCATATCTCCATCAAAAAGGATAACCTTCTGTTTTAGAAGGCATAGTGCCAATGCCAGATTGACGGAAAGCGACGTTTTCCCAACACCCCCTTTACCGCTTGCAATGGCAATAGTATAAATTGTTTTTCTGTTTGATTTTTTGAGTACCAGGTCGCTTAATGTCATGGAAATTACTCTTTTTTTGTGAACGCTTTTGTAAATATTCGGGTTGGCACTGTAAATGTTTGGCCAGTGCCCCATTTAAGATGAGTGTACCCTTTTTAGATTAACCCGGGGAAAATAGCCTGTAAAACCCTTCTCAATACCTCGTCTCTACCCCCTTTCTAAGAGTTGGTAGGAAGAAAATATTGCAAAAAGGGTACACTCATTTAAGATTATTTATTCGCATTTAACTCCACAGGTTGCTCTCCTCAGAATCATTTTCGTGTCGATTGTTTTTAGGGGTACTCTTTTCAGGTTTAGGCTCTGGTTCCTGCTTTACCTCTGTTTGGATATCAATTTTTTCTTCAATTTTCAGCGGTTTTGAGTGCTGGATTGACATGACGTCGGCAATCAACGGCTTGAGTTTATCGATTATATCTTTGAATATCTGCTCCTCACAATTTGAAGTCTCATAAAACGTTTTCTTTGTTGCAAGGGCTTTCAGTTGATTCGGTATTGTATATGTTTCTCTCCAGCTCTTTTTCCCCCGATGGATTATCTCTTGGGCAAATGCTCTATAATCATTGGCTGCATTGTTTTTAGGCGCATATTCAAAAATGTTTTTACCTTGTAAAGGGGCCTCTGCCAGTTTTGTATTGACGCAGATAACGCTTGAAAAGAGCTTTTCTCTAAACAGTTTAGATAATTCATTCAGGATATAGGAACTAAGCTTCGTTCTGCGATCGTACATGGTGCATAGAATCCCTGTTATACGAATCGAATGACGCATCCTCTTTTGAATGACATTAATCGAGTGAAGGATCTGATCTATTCCCTCAAAGGCTAAAAACTGACTTTGAATTGGAATGATAATTTCTTCACAAAAAAACAGTGCATTCAGCACCAGGAGGCTGATACCGGGAGTGCAGTCGACAATGATAAAATCATACTGATCTTCAATCGATGCCATCTTCTCCCTTAAAATCAACTCTCTTCCCATTTCTTTGACAAGCTCGATTTCTGCTGAAGCAAGATTTCCTGAAGCCGGTATAATCCACAATAAATCAAGGGCACACTTACGGATAACAGGCTCTGAATTTTGTCCGGGTTTTGTCAAAATTTCATATAAAGAGAGACGGATGTCTTTTTGTCTGATTCCGCATGAGGTAGTTGCATTTGCCTGGGAGTCGTTATCGATCAATAGAACTTTATAGCCGAGGGTGGCCAAACCCGCTGATAAATTTATCGAAGTGGTTGTTTTACCAACCCCGCCTTTTTGACTGCATACGGCTATTTTCCTAACCATTTATGACCTCTTTTTCCCTGAAAAGAATGCTGTATCAACATTGTATTTTAAATAAATTCAAACTGCCAGATTAATTGTATTTAAAGAGACCCCGAAACACAATATGACGCTTGTTTTTTATTGACAATTTTTCTTTCTCAAAGACGATTCTACCATAATCAAGGGCTTTTTGGCTCTGTCCCGTATTGTTAACTATTGATCGGTAACTCTTGATATTTTTATTGGTTTTAATATTTTCCAAATGTCTTATAAAAATCATAATTTTCCTTTTGGGATCATTGGTTTATAAAAAACAGGCAAGAAAACCCCTGAGTTTTTAGCTCAGGAGTTGTTGACGGTTTTTAATGGGTTCCCAGTGCCATTACAGAATGAGCATTTAATTTCCACAAACATCGTATTGGATGCCATGACAAAATCCTCCTGTTATATCTGGCCCTTTTGTCAAGGTAAACGGGGTCAGGCTTTTGTGTTTTACAATTTTTAGGTTCCGCTTGTTTTTAGCTTTCGCTTATCCTATCTGCCTTTTCAAGATTCTCAAGCCTTGATTCTATTCTTGTCAATGTATCGGCAATTTTATCATTTTGCGTTTCTTTATTGGGCATGAAAACAGGATTGTTAACCCACCAGTCCATTCCCATCTCCTTGGCCTTGTCAACGGAACAGATGACCAGTCTAAGCTGTATGGATAATAGTTCAATATCTACCAGGCTGATTTTTATATCCCCTGCAATGACGATACCTTTGTCAAGTATCCGTTCCAAGAGATCGGCAATATTTGTACTTTCTATTGAATGCTGTGCTGTTCGTTGAATGGGCATTCTTTTTTCCTTTATGGTGAATTAGTTTTATCTCTTATTTTTGGAATCCTTCATTCACTGGTTGACACTTGCCCAAGGCATTCCCTTATTTTTCGGAAATTTCTTTTTGGGGTAATTGAAGGGTGCCTTGTTTTCGTGTTATTTGGGCAAGAAAATCAGAAACCCTTTTTGCTTCTGGCTTGTCCCGTGAGGAATGAGGAAAAAATAACGTCCTCATTTTAAAATTTGGTAAGTCTTCTGAAATTTTAGCCCAAAGGGGTGTTGAGTATCCGGTATGAAAATCACAAAAGTTTGCCAAGAGGACCCAGATCCAGATTTAAATCTTCCTCTTCAAGATCAAAGAGTTTCCGCAATCTGTCAATTTCTTCGCACTGCTGCATCAGGGTCAAACCCAGGCGTTCAATCTGATCATCATCCAGAGAGCCGGATTCAATGCGGCGGATGGCTTGACGTTCCAGCAGTTCATGCAATAATTTAATCAATGTCATTACCAGTTGAGCCAGGCCGTTTTTGATATTTTCTTCGTCGATTTTTAATCGTTGCTGCTTTTTATCCGAAGTGATTGAGGATGAACTACAGGGGGGAGTATCGGTATGCATCACCCTTGCAAACTCATCAATGCTGTCAGATTCTATCTGAAAATCTTTGGTCTCTGGGTCTTTGATCATTGTTCTAAATCCCCCACAGCATCATTTATTTGAGAATCAAACATCTGCCTGGCCGTCTCCACAGATGTTAAAACCGCCTGGAGAGAAAGATAGATCAGATCTATATCTGCCACGGAAATGGTCAGTTCCCCGGTGATGACGGCTCCTTTGTTGAGTACGCGATCCAGTGCCTCGCAGATGGAAACCTGTTTTGATGCGTTCTCGTCTATTGCAATATAGGCCATATTAGGTCGAAAGACTCCCCTGGGTTTATTTATACATGGTTGATGCCAGTTTTTTAAGGATTTTAATTCCCTGTAATTCCATTTGATTTCGATAAATAACTGGTTGGATCAAATCCGGATAGTCTGCGGTAAATTGTTTTTTAATTTTGGTTTCACGTGCATATACAGCGGCACACAACGGGCAGTCACTGTCATGGGTTGCCATGTTCAAAAACACAACAGGAACATTGATATTCATGTCATGGCATGCAGACACAAGATCCCGGGTTTCTTCATGGGCCATGTGGTTGAGAATGGACACGGCATAGAGAGCCGACTTTTCAGGATCTGTTAATATCCGCCTCAGCACCTTAAGGGATTTTGACATCTTGATCAATTTTACCGAAAGTTTGGGTAATCGGAAAAAATTTTTATATTTCAACAGCAGATTAAAAATAATCTTCAGCCATTGATCCATTAATTCCGGGGTCTGTAGAAGTCGGATTAAATGGCCGGTGGGGGCTGAATCCAGAATCAATACATCGTAGGTGCCTGCGGACATGAAATCCATGGCCATGTTCAACGCCATTACCTCATCCAATCCCGGGGGGGCCAGCTCCATGAGCTGTTCCATTACCTGTTGATCAAAGGTCAGATCAAGGGTTGATGAAAAATCCGTGAGGAAATTTTGAAGTTCGTCTTCATAGGCATTTTTTAATGCATCAAAATCCTTTAAAGCATCAATCTCAATGGCGCTCAGACGAGGGGATAATTTCACCGGGGTGGGGCCGATGGGCGTATCAAAACACTGGGATAAAGAGTGGGCAGGATCGGTGGAAAAGATCAGCACCTGTCCGTTTTTTTTATTGTCGGCAAGTCCACAGGCCGTGGCGCATGCCATGGTGGTTTTGCCCACTCCGCCCTTGCCAGCAAAAATAAGAAGACTTAAATCATCTGAAGGCCAGGGGGCAGGATTTTCAACATGAATTTGGCTGTGGGTGTCAGCGTCAGCCGGGGAGGCATCTGTGGGCTGTGGGGACAGGGTCACGGGATAGATTCCCTGCCAGAAGGTGCTGATCAGAACATCTCCCATGATTTCTCTGGCATAAAGGGGAACGGCCCATATTTTGAGACTTGGAATTGTCTGGGAGAATTGCTCCAGCCGCTGCATTTGTCCGTGGTGCTCAGAGGCGACCGGGCAGTCGGTGAGGGGATAAATACGATTGACAATGAGATCTGTGACGGGCAGCTTTCCTTTTTTCAGTCGGGATAACAGGGTTTGTGTCTCCGACAAACTTAAGGGTTCTGCCAGAAAAACCGGTACAAACCGGCACTCTTTTTTATTGGCCAGTCGTTTTTCCATGGTTTTTACTGAACTTGCAAGATCTAGCAGAAAATCGTCAATGTCATCTTCCTTATAGGTTCCCTGGAACAAATTTTTCATGTAGCGATGTTTTGCCAGCAACACATCCAGCGCATTGAGCCATCCACCGATGAGTTTGGGCATCTCCAAGAGGCGCAGGGTGTGTCCTGTGGGTGCCGTATCCACGATGACGGTTTCATATTTCTCTGAGTTTATCCATTGGGATATTTCCAAAAAAGCCATGAGTTCATCAAGGCCGGGAAGGGAGAGTTCCAGCACCTGATCAATGTCGGGCTCATCAAAAAAGGTGCCCCTGGAAGCAATCGTCCGTAATTTTTCCCGGTGATTATTTTTAAAAGTCTCAAGGGCCTTTGCAGCATCCAGTTCCCGAATCTTAAGATTTGAAGGAATTTGAAGGCTGTTGATGCTGTCATTAACGGAATGGGCGGGGTCTGTGGATACCAGAAGAAATGAGTCCTCTGGATGGGACAATGCCAGGTTCAATGCATAGGACGCGGCACAGGTGGTTTTTCCCACCCCTCCTTTTCCGCCAAAAAAAACCAGCTTGAACGCTTGTCCCTTTAAAAAGTTGCTTAGATTCATTTGTCTCTTTCCTGTATTTCATCAAGGCGGTCAAGAATCTGTTCTTCTCTCTCATCAAATTCTTCTTCCGTGATTTTACCGGTTTCAAGCATCATATAAAGTTCACTCAACTCGGTGGTTAATGAGTCGGATTCGTTGGTTTTTTCCTGCTGAACCGCATTGTGAAGCTCCCGAAAAATCCATACCAGGCTTTTTACCGGAAAAAAAAGAATGTCATCCACAAGGAACATGGTACACCTCCCCGTCATTTTCCTTTAAATCACAGTTCAATCAGGATATTGACAAAATTGTGGGGTGCCCAGGGGCCATTGTATTCAAAGGAAAAATTATTATCAAAGTGTCTGGCAGACTCAAAAACACCTTCTTCAAAGCGTTCCTGATCGCTTCGGTTGATCAAACAGGCCAAATTCATTATTTCCTGCTCGTTTCGGCATTTATTTTCTTTAATGTCATCACAATAGTCGTCCAGAATATCAATGACCTGATTGGTGTATTCTTCACGATTGGCATTGAGTTGCTGGTTAAACATGCGCCCCAATTCCAGTTTGGCCTCCTGACTGGGCTCTCTGTTTCCACCAAAATATTGATCTCTGGCAGCCCTGAGTTCTGGATCCGTGGAAATGAAATATTCAAATATATTGGGCACATCATAGGAAATACGCATGCCCATTTCCACCTTTCCGGTAACCGTGGCAAATTGTTCCTGGAAAACATCACGGTTGTCTGCAAGTATTTTTCTGATGGCCTGTTTTCCATCGGCAATGATACCAAAGGCCATGGGAAGCGGGGTCATCTCCTCCATTATCTTATTCAGAACAGCGTGGTGAGCCGCAATGTTTTTTCGTTGGGGCCTGATTTTTTTATTGGGTACATTGCTCACCACTGCAGCGGTTTTGCCTTCAACGATTAAATAAACATCTGACCCATCCATACCAATGGGGCCAAAAGTCCTTTCCATCGACGCTTCAATGATGGCATAAAGATACCGTCCGTTGCGTATTGAGTTTTTTTCTGACATATACCATTATCCTTTTTTACTACAAGGTTCAGGCGCAAACTGTGACAAATTTTTTATTTGAATGTGCTTGCGCCGGAAATCGGGCTCTATAATATATTTGGGGACAAGGTTTAATACTTGATTTTAAACCCGCCGTCAATTTCAGATTCAGGGTCGACATTCCCGCCTTCCGGGGCACTTGAGGTATCTCCCAGTATGCGTTGAATGTCCGCTTTTTCTTTTTCAATTTCCATGAGACGCTGGTTGATCATGTCAATTCGCCTTTGCGCACCGGATTTTTCTTTATTTTTTCTCGCTTTTTCCATTTCAAGGCAGCCGATACGCATGTATGCCATGTGGGGATGCGATACGTGATCAATCTTGCCCGCATGGGTTCTGATATTCTGCACGCCTTTGATCGGGCTTTTCCGATTTTTCAGCATATATGTATATCCTTGTTGATTTAGTATGATGCAAGATATTGAACCGGGATGACAATTACAGCCTATCTATCAATTCACCAATTTTCCTTGGCAGTAAAGGCTCTCCACCGCGTGTCACCTTGGCGGTATCCACATTTAAGACATCACGGCAAATTTGTTTGAAAGCGGGATTGTCTTTTGACGCTTCCCCTCCCACATGTTTTAATATTTTTCCAATGGCGATACATGCCCGAATGGTGGGACGATGATTATTCACACCGGTTTTGCGAAGTTTTCTGACGATATCTACAATTTTTTCAGCATCTTTTCTTGGCAGATTTGATTTATTCATGGTCACCTGAATTTCAGTATCACGATCAAAGTGATTCAGTGTAATGGTGATCAATCTGTCCATCATGGCATCCTGGGTTTTGTGGACACCGGCGTATTCTTCGGGGTTGGAGGTGAAGATGGCTCTGAACTCCGGATGTACCTGTAAATACCCCTTATCAATATCACGCAGACTGGGAATATTGAGTATCTTTTCTTCAAGAACACTTAAAAATGCGTTGTTGGCTTCGGGTCTGGATCGGGTAAATTCATCATATATCAAGGTACATCCCTGCTGGCAGGCAATGGTCAGACGATTGTCTGCCCAGACGGTATTCATGCTTTCTTCTGTTTTAACCACTGAATGGATATAGTTATCTACGATCTTTGCTTTTCGATATCCAGAGTCTTTTCCGATGAGATCTGAGCTACCAAATTCATCGTCGCCGTGTATCAGCATGACGGTTCGCTTCAATTTTGCGGCAACGTGAAATGCCAAGGTGGTTTTACCGGTACCAGCAGGTCCTGAAAAATGCACAGGATATCCCACATGAAGGTAGGCCAGGGCACGATCGGTGATGTCCTTAACATAAGGGGTTTCCACAAAAGAGCTGCTGGCCTCGGGTACGACATTGTCTTGTTTAGGCGCAGATGCCCGCTGCCTGGTTTCTTTCGTACTGCTCATGCTTGTACTCATTATTACTCTCCTGATCGGGCATTGAAAAGCATAGGCATTTATTTTATGCTATGAAAAATCCTTTGCCTGTTCAATCCAATTTTTCACATCCACCAGCCGTGAGGATTCTCCCAGTAATTCACGAAGCGCTTCCTGAGTTAAATCTCCCAGTTGCTTAAATGTGAATATACCAGAGGCATTCAGCTGTTTCAGCCGTCCTGGACCGATACCCGTGATATAGGTTAAATCATCTTTTTTTTTTACATTCGTATCCGTTTTTTTCTTAGATCCCTCCTCTTTTTTCGTTTCTATGTCTTTTTTTTTTTCCATTTCAACGGCTGTCGCTGTGCTTGCTTTTTCTTCAGGCTGTGATGATAGGGGAGGAGTTTCCTCAGATTTTTCAGGTGAAGGGGGTGGCGGTGTTTCAGGGACGGTGTCAACTATTTTTTTTTTTGAGGACCAGATAGCCCTGGCTCCGGCAAGATCATCGGCAAAATCTTTACGAAATTGTCCCACTTGCTCCTGGAGATCCGCCACTGACTGGACAACCCCGGCAATAAATTCCTGGCGTTCTTTCCGGCTTGCCATGGTCATTTCTTCATGGGAATCACGGAACTCACTTTGCATTTGAAATACCGTTAACCCAAGATCCGAAACAAATTGTTTCAGTTCCTTGGCAGTCTGGGCAAAATCAGCCTTCATCTTCTGTGCTGAGGCAAAGCGCTCCTCATTAAAAGCTTGTTGTAAGGTTTTAACGTCATTTTTAATATTCGTCAGAAAGGCAACGCGTTTTTCTCTGTTTTCCTTGGAGGATCTTGAAAAATCTTCCCGGAAAGCTTCCTGGGTCTGGGAAACGGTTTGGCCAAGATCAGAGACAAATGTCCGGATGTTCGACATGAATGCTTTAAGCTCTTTAGCACTCTTTTCGGCGCTGTATTTGCGCTCATGGCGAAAACTAGCTTGCATATCAGAAACGTCTGTGCTGAGATCGTTTAAAAAATCAACTCTTTTCTTTTTTTCCGTTTCAGCCATTTTCTGATGATCGTCTCGAAAGCGCGTCTGCATTTTAGCTGTGTCTGATTTTAATTCGGCAACATCTCTACCCAGATTGTTGATGAATGATTTCCTTTCCCTGGACAGGTTGTCAACATCTTCCCTCAAGCGGGTCATACCTTCGGTAAATCGGCCCATGGCAGTTCTCCTTAATTCTATTGAGACTTAGTGAAAATTCTGACTTATCACAATATCGACCGTTGTGGGGCAAGGGGTCAAGTTGATAGCACAGACCTGATCCCATTTGCCCGGCATTTCAACAATAAAGAAAGGCTTCTCCATGGATAGATTAAACTAAGATGGAAAAGCCCTCTTTATGTCATGGATCATGCAGGTGCAGCGGCTGCAGCTGTGAGGCCAATGGCTTCAGCGTATTTCAGGTAGGTCTCAACAGAGGCAATAACAACTCTTGCTTCGATGGAAATCAATTCGATTCCAACAAGGGAAATTTTTGCCCATGCATCAATAACAATACCTTTGTCCAGAATACGATCAATAACTTCTGCCAGACTTGAAGAATCTGTAGTTTTTTGAACTTTAGCCATAATAAATCTCCTTGTTAATTGTGTTAGAAAAACCGAAGGCCTTATCTCCTTCTGCGTTAAACTTGTCATATTAAGTATTCAATTTACGTGCCAAAGACTTGTAAAAAAATAAAAACAACTTTTGCTAATAATTCAGTCAGTTAAAAAAATATTATTCAATATTCTCTGGGGTGAATATGATATATGAAACGTTATCCATGGAAACATTTCCATACATTAATGGAAATCTATCCACTATTTTTGTAAAATTAGTGAACACTCTTCAAGGCAGACAGAATTTCCTGATTTTGAAAGGGTTTTGAAACAAAATCTGAAATCAACCCCTCCTCAAGGGCTTTTCTGATGGCGGGATCATCTCTGTAAAAA
>CAYSSE010000151.1:0-9633 GCA_964433355.1 uncultured Desulfocicer sp. | reverse complement strand
AAAAAAGCGTGGTGAATATAACTCAAATTTATACCGTCAATAAAAGTGATTTGATAGAAAAAATCGGCAGGATTTCAAAAGCCAGGATGAAAGAAATACTTTCAGGAATTCTGCTTTTAACGGAGCCAAGAGAATTGTGATCGCATGGTTTTTTATAGTAATATATAGAGTAAAGGCATTGGCATCAATCTCATAACTATTAAGCAAGATTGCCCAATACAGGCAACAAAAGAAATCCGTAGCACATGGAGAACAAAATAATAGTGATTGAGGCAATACCGAATATCCGGAATCCAAAGAAGGAGGATAAAGGATAGAGACTTTCAGGCATGAAATCGGAGGACATTTATACTCAATTTCAAACCAGCCAAATGAAACGGATGAACCGCTTATTTGGGGGTTAGCTTAAAGAGAGAGGTTGAAAAAATATGATAAACAGGTTTGTGTCGGTTTTATAACAAATTGAATTTATTAATATAAAAAAACAATAAATAAAATTATACTGTAGATTAAAGTATGTTATAATGGCTATCGAACCGAAGATTATTAGGAGATATTTACAAAATGAAAAAAGAAAATACAACAACGCCTATAAAGGATCGCTTTGATATCAAAGATTGCAGAACAACCATGAAAGCAGTTGTCACAACCGGCAACGGCGGTTATGAAAAACTTGATTACCGGGATGTTCCGATTCCTGAACTTGCTTCAAACGAAATTCTTTTACAGGTACTTGCTGCTGGCGTAAACAATACTGAAATAAATACCCGCCTTGGCTGGTACTCTTCCAAAGTAACAACCAGCACGGCATCTCTTACAACAGGAGACGAGGAAAAACAAGAAGCAAAAAAACAAGGTGATGGCGGTTGGAATGAGGCAACACCATTTCCGTTCATTCAGGGTACGGATTGTTGCGGTGGAGTTGTTGCTGTTCCAGCGGGAGGAGATAAAAGCCTTGTGGGCTCACGCGTATTGGTTCGGTCCTGTATGCGAAGTAAAGGCTGGGATTCATTGGAAAACATTTGGATGGCTTCTGACTTTGACGGTGCGTTTGCACAATTTGTAAAAGTACCTGCAACCGAGGTTTTTCCTGTGGACTGTGAATGGAGTAATGCCGAGCTTGGCACCATCCCATGCGCTTATGGTACGGCTGAAAATATGGTTCACCGGGCAAAGGTGATTAAAGGTGAACATGTATTGATAGCGGGTGCTTCGGGTGGTGTTGGATCCGCAGCAGTACAATTGGCAAAGCGCCGGGGGGCGTTTGTAACAGCCATCGCAGGGAGAGCAAAACTTGAAAAAGTACACGCAATAGGTGCGGATCAAGTCATAGCCCGTGACGAGGATCTTGTGGGTTTTTTGGGTGCAAAATCCGTGGATGTTGTCGTTGACAATGTTGCAGGAGATGGCTTTGGGAAGATGCTCAAAGTATTAAAAAGAGGCGGTCGGTTTGTATCCTCGGGTGCCATTGCTGGCCCGCTTGTGGAACTTGATATGCGCGATTTTTATCTAAAGGATTTGAGGCTGATAGGATGTACAGCCTGGGATGAGCCTATTTTCCCCAACCTTATTTCTTATATCGAAAAAGGTGAGATCAAACCCCTTCTGGCAAAAACATTTCCACTCAAACAAATTGTTGAAGCACAACGTGAATTCACAGACAAAAAGCATGTGGGAAAATTTGTTTTGATTCCACCGCCAATAGATGATTTAAGTCCATATTTACGCTAACTGAATCAACCATGCCTTTGCTCATGACAAAAATTTTAATGCAAGCAGCCAGCTTTGTTAGCTTAACTTATAGGAAGAGTTACAGTAAAGGTGGTACCACTATTCTTCTCAGAATTTATTGTAATACTCCCCCCATGCTGATCAATGATGTGCTTGGAAATATAAAGCCCGAGACCTGTGCCGCCTTTTCCCTTACCGGAATGGAACAGGCAAAAGGCCTTTTCCATCTCCTGATTTTCCATGCCGATACCGTTGTCGGTGATGGTAAAGATGACGTCTGGGGATGTACAAGAGACAGATAGTTCCACAAAATATTGTATTTGCCCATCCTTTTCCCTATGAGTTACACAAGCATCCAAGGCATTATCCAGGATATTAATCAGGGCCGAATGAAGTGCCCCGGTATCGGCTCTAAAGGTAAAATCCGGGTCTGGTAATGTATATTTTAATGCAATGGAAAGGGCAGTTGCCCGGGAATCCATGGTGTTTAAAAGATCTTTCTCAAACTCCTTTGCTGATACCGTCTCCCTTTGAAGCTCCCGATCCTTGGCGTAAAACAGAATGTCCAAAATCATTTTTTTAATTTTAGAAGTCATCTGCCGCACCATCTCCAACCCCTCCTGGGCTTGGGCTTGATCTTCCTTTTTCAAGGCCGAATTTAAAAGATAAACCCCGCCATCCAGGCCGGTGAGAAGACCTTTAATCCCATGGGATACCGAACCGATCATCAGGCCCAAGGAGGTGAGATGGTCTTTGATATTCATCACCTTTTGTATATCCGTTGCCATAATAATGGCCTCGGATACCGTTCCATCCTCATTTACAGCAATGGGGGCGGCCCAGGCCAGACAGGGCAGTTGCTCTCCATTGGCCAGGGTGTAGCTAATTTCTGTTTGGTGGGGTTCTCCATCTTTAAAGGTAACAAGGGCAGGGCATTCGGGGCAGGGCAGGGTGTTATTTTGACACACCTGGTGGCAAAATTTTTCAGGGGTATCTTCAGAGGACTCATCCCGCCTGGTAAAAGTCTTTTTAAACAAGGCATTACAGCTTTTAATCTGAAACGCCCGATCCACCACAAAGACAATCATGGGAAGATTCTCCATGGATTCGAGAATTTCTTTTTTATCACCTTTCCGTGCAGGGCGTTTGGCAAGGGCATTGGATTTTTCCAATACCATGGTTTCAAGGCTTTCAGTATAGGCTTTCAAACCTTGGCGGATTTCTTTTTTTTTCCGGGCCCTGGAGATAGCAATCTCAAGGGTAGTGACATCCACGGGTTTAGTAATGAACTCAACAGCCTCATTTCTAAAACTCTCAATGGCCAGATCCATATCTCCATGTCCGGTGATCATGATAATTTCGGTGTCAGGAGAAATCTGTTTGATTTTTTTTAACAGCTCAATGCCATCCATGCCCGGCATTTTGATATCGGTGAGCACCATGGGAAAATCAGCCGTATCAAATTTTTCCAATGCCTCGTTGCCGTTTTCAGCGGTGGTGACATCGTATCCCATGTCCTCCAGCGCAATGGTGAGCACATCCCGGATATCTTCTTCATCATCCACCAGTAGAATCCGTTGGGGTAGGGGGGCTGTATTTTCATCAGAATTTAGATTCATTTAGATTCCTTATACTGACACCACACCTGGCAAGGTGATTTGAAACAACGTTCCGTCCGGTGAGGTCTCTTTTATTTTGATTGTTCCTTTACTTTCCTTGATAATACCATAAGTGATGGACAGGCCCAACCCGGTTCCTTTTCCCACCTCCTTGGTGGTAAAAAAGGGCTGAAATATTTTTTCTGCCACCTGCTCTGGGATACCGGTGCCGGTATCTCTGATTTCAATGACAACCTGATGATTAACCGGGGTATAACTCCTGATGGTGATTTCTTTTTGCTGGCTTACCCCTTGATACTCAATTTTATTCTTCTCTTCAATGGCATCCCGGGCATTGATGAGCAAATTAATAAACACCTGTTCCAATCGACCGGGGTCTGCCATGACCCGGGGTAAATTTTTGCCCAGATCCCATATCACCTCAATTCCCCGAACCTTGAGCTGTTGACTGAAAATTTCATATGCATTTTGTAATATGGCGTTCACTGCCACAGGTTCCAAATTTGAATCGGATTTTCGTGAAAAATCACGCATGTGGGTAATAATTTTGGAGGCCCGATCCACGTTGGAATCAATCTTCACAAGCAGACGATGAAGGATCTCCGGTTTAATGGGTTCATTTTTTTCAATTTTAGATCGGCAGAAGCTCGAAGACGTTTTAATCACCGATAGGGGCTGGTTCAACTCATGGGCCACCCCGGTGGCCATTTCTCCCAAGGTGGCAAGCTTGGCCGCTTGATTAAACTGGGCTTCGGTTTCCAACCGGTGGGTGATGTCCGAGGTGGTCACCAGCAGCACCTTTTGTCCCGGGTATTCCGACAGAGAGATCCAGATGTCCACGGGAATAATCATATCCTCTGTTTTTTTATGCCAGACCTTGTTCATGATCCGGGTTGTCTTAATGGTCTCTGATAATATTTCAGGATCATCCAGGGGATTAAATTCCTCGGTTTGCGCAAAAAGTGTGATAAACGATTTACCCAGAAACGCCTCTTCTCCGTGCCCATATACCTGTTTAACACTCTCATTGCAGTTGAGAATTTCCAGGGTGTCATAATCCAGAACAAACACAGGGTTGGGGATATTATTAAAAATGGCATGATATTTTTTTTCCGATGCTTCGGCCCGTTGCTCCAAAATTTTACGCTGGGTGATGTCCAGATTGATCTCCATGGCTGCCACGATATTTCCCTGGGCGTCCCGCACCGGAGAGGTTCTGACAATCCAGTGCTCCATGGTACCGTCTCGCCCCCGGCCCAGCTCTTCAGAATAATGGGATTCTCCATCAGCAAAGGTTTTTTCCACGGGGCAGTTATCGCACTTGGTTTTTCTACCTTTATAGGCCTGGTAACAATAATCCCCGGGGCTGGGGTTATATTTGGTATAAAATTCCCGGTTAAAATTGATGAGTTTAAAGTCCCTGTTTTGCACTGTAATAAGACAGGGAACATTCTCAAACAGGGTCTGGTACTCGTTTTTTTGTTTGGTCAACTCCATCTGGTTATCAAAGATGCGCTGCCGCATGGTATAAAATGCCGTGGCCAGTTGACCGATTTCGCTATAAGGATCAGTCTTGATAAGATGTCGTCCATTTTGATCCGTGATGTGACGGGTCTCTTCGGTGAGAAGACGAAGGGGATGGATGACAAATTTATACACAAACAGAAAAATACACAAGGAGGGTACAATGATAATGGCCACCGCCAGCAGAAAAATACTCTGTTCATATTTTATGATTTCCGCATCGGTATCCTTCAGGGAGATAACTACATCCAGGGCTCCCAGAACCTTATCTTCACTATTATGAAAATGACATTTTTCCGAACACCCGGGTTCATTATAAATGGGCGTAATAATACCCAACAGGCGTTCACCATCGGATGTTGCAGATAAACGGCGACGCTGGGCAAGGGAAAGGTTAACCAGGGGAGGGGAGGTTTGGTGACACACCCGGCAGGTCCAGGAGGTCATGGGCTCGGTACGATCCACCTCCGATGGAATGTTGGAAAATTTTATTTCGCCACTTTTATTGGTGATGCGGACATTTTCAATGCCCTTTTGGGTGGCAGTGTTCTTAATGATCTGGTTGATGTCATCCCGGGAGTTGAGCATCATGGAATAATGGGTACCAAGACGGATGGTTTTACTGATGCGATCGGCAATATCGGTGCTATCATCCAAGGATTTATTTCTCTGATACCGGATAGTAAAAAAGGCCCAGGTGGTAATGGCCATCAAACAGACACATCCCATGATCAAGATGAGTTTAAAGACAAGGCTGTGCTGTATTTGACTGATTATTTTTTTCATTGGATCATCAAATGTTATTCCTTGTTTCTTTTCTAATAAAATTCTCACCTTTATTGTGGGCAAACCAAGGCGCAATACAAGGTTTAAGAACGTAGCGGGCAGAATTTATTTCTGCCCAATGTTGTGACAAGGACTCTTGCAACGAAGGCATTTTAGGCCTGGTTCAAATATAGGTAACACTTTTTAATGCCTTATGTCACTCTTGCTGAGTCTTTTATTAGAAGACTGGTGGGCAAAGGTGTTACCCTGGAATATGCTTTTTTGAACCAGGCCGCATTTTGCCATGATTTTTTATATGAAAGTCTCAGCAACATACTAAAATTAAAGCACTTTCGTTTTTCGTTGTGGATGGTCTTACAGCCATGTAGGTTTTATACGAAAAATCAGCACCGGAGTGCCGACAGCAGAGCCCCCGGCAACTGGCCCTGACCGGAACATTGGGAACCAAAGGGGGAGGATTTTTGCCCTTCCAGGCGTTAAGAAGCACAGACTTTGTTTGAGGACACACTTGCCCGCAGTTTCTGTGGTTTAGCCTGGAAGGGCAAAAATACCCCCGACGTTTCCGTTCCGGTCAGGGCCAGTTGCCGGGGGCGGCATAGTACCATTTTTAATATTTGTTGTGTAAGTACCCGAGTATATATTCCTCAAAATAAAATCCATAAATATCAACGGTATATCTCTGGAATACCGAAAAACATATGCATGGGTACTTATCAATACCTTCGTCAATTTTATTTTTGACCAAATTGTATTCAATATGATGGGGTTAGCATGATTTAAAATCATCATATTAGCCTTCGCTCCATTGATTCAAAGAGTGTCTGAAAATTTGGCGAAGGTATTGTGTCTACCCAATAGTATTTTTCACAATACCCACCAGTTTTTCCGGATCAAAGGGTTTGGAAAGCCAGGTAATGGCTTTGTCTATGGAAAGATGCCGGCTGGCAAGTCCGCTAATGACAATCACCGGAATATCCTTGAATTTTTCCTGCTTGGACAGCCGCCGAAAAAATTTAGGCCCCCACTCCCCATTGGGCATTTCAAGATCCAGGGTAATCAAATCTGGATTTTCCCGTTTCATCACTTCAAAGGCCTCTCCCCCTTCATTGGCAGAACAGGTTTCATAGCCATTGTCATTAAAAATATTAATCAGGTATTTTACGATGGTGGGATCATCGTCCACCACAAGTATTTTTTTGGTCATTTCAACCTCCCTTGAATTCTATGTTCATTGAATTCTATTTTTTATGACACTCGCCACAGGTCACCGGGCCGCTTTTACGTTCCAGGTGACAGCCACGGCACCGGTCATGGTATCGGACAATCAATTCCATCTGTTTTGAATCCCCCTTAACCGCATGGCACTCGGAACAGGTGGAGTCCTCTGAAGTCTCATCCGCCATAAGTTTGCCATCCTCATATACATGGTGGCACACAGCGCAATCTTCATCTCCTCCAATGCTCGCATTTTCGTTGTGGTCATCATGGGAAAAGCAGACAAAAGGTCTTGTGTTCTTTTCAAAAACGTCAGCATCAATGTCCATGCAGTCATTACACCAGGCAGCAAAGGAGATCAGACTTATGGCAAACATCATGGCTACTATTTTAAAGGTTCTGGGTTTTATTTTCAATTTAAATCTCCTTTGACCTATTCTGGAAGTTCCAGGATTTCATAAATAATATCTCCAAAGAACTTCAACTCCATGTCAATGCCATAGTGGTGAATGATGTCCTCCAAACCGCCATGACAGTTATGACACGGTGCAATGACCACCTCTGCCCCTTTTGCCTTGGCTGCAAACAACTGTTCTGCCTTGACTTTTCCGCTGTCCATCCTGGCATTTTTAAAGGGAGGGCCACAGTTAATAACGCCGCCACCGGCCACACAGCAATAATTGTGTTCTCGGTTGGGGGTCATCTCAATGAAGGTTTTGCAAGTCGAGTTGACAATATTTCTGGACATTTCATGTAACCCCCGG
The DNA here is from genome assembly GCA_964433355.1 of uncultured Desulfocicer sp. GTDB lineage: Bacteria > Desulfobacterota > Desulfobacteria > Desulfobacterales > Desulfobacteraceae > Desulfocicer. Next base: position 1,994 of record CAYSSE010000151.1, on the reverse strand, counting down.
CCCCGGACGATGTTGCAGGGGTCATGCAGGGTCACTGGGCGATCAAATTTCTTTTTGATTTTAATTTTTTCTTTCACAAAAAGATCATTGTAATATTCTATGGCGTGAATCACCTCAAGGGGGGGCATTTTCCATCCCAAGGCACGGTTTCCCATGTCATACACTGATCGGAATGCATGCCCACATTCCCCCATGACAATTTTCTTGACTTTCAGGTCTGCAGCGGCCTCAAAATGGGCTTTTTTCAACCGTTCCATCATTTCATAATCACCGGTGTACATGCACATATCACTGTTGTCCCATCCTGGCATGGAGGGCATTGTCCAGTTTTCTCCGGCGGCATTCATGATCACAGCAGCCTGGTAAATGAGCTGAGCCCGGAACTTGGGCTCTGGCCCTATAACAGAATAAAAAACATCCGCCCCTTCCTTGTCCAGGGGAATTCTTAAGTTTTCCACCTCGTCCTGGGCCTCTTCTTCCTGCCACATCAGGGTGTCCACCCACTCATCATCCTTGATCCACATTTGATTTTTTGTGACAGCATGACTGTTGGCTGTATCTTGGATGTACAGAGGAACCACGCCCAATTTATGGCAAATACGACGCATGACAGACATGACATAGGCAATGTCAAGGCCAAAGGGGCAATACATGGCGCATCTTTTACACAGATTACACTGGGTGTAGGCAACCACAGCAGCATTCTGGATAAATTCCGGGGTCACTTTTCCTTTTTTACGCATGATCTCCCACAGGGTTTGCTTTACCTTGGCTGCAGGGGAATATTTGGGGTCTCTATCATGTGACAGGAAATAGTGGCATCCGTCACTGCACAATCCGCAGTGAACACAGGTATCCACATAGGTTTTAAGCCTGGCACCTGTCTCACTTTCCAGAAGTTGGTTAATAACACGTTCTATTTTTTCGGGGGAAAGCTGTTCTATACCTTTTATAATCCCCTGGTCGTCTATGGCAGTGTCTTTGACTGCCTTTGGTTCAGTCATGGCAACCTTCTTTTAAGTATAATAATAAAAATTCTATTTTGATCAAAACCCGGAATTTCATGGCATCAAAATAATATCCCTGATGGGTGTTCAGCCATTTATCAACTGATTTGTATTTCAAAGCGATGGAATTCAAAATTTTCGTCATTTATCTGCAAAAAAAATATGAAAAGCACGGCATCCTTCAAAATCACATTACACTTTTTTAAATCATTCCCCATTTGCAGGGATTTTTTCCCAAAAGACTGTAAAGTCCTTTGGAGGTCATATAAAGGATGCCAAAAATACGAAGTGTTTTTTACCAGTCCTTTGCCATCCTGACACTACCGAATTCAGACCCCATATATCCCCGGGTAAAGGGAAACAAAAACATGTGAAACAGTTTTGTAAAGGGAATGGCAGCCAGCATGATTTCACCGGAAAGGATGTGTATAATGGTCATGGTGGGAAATCCAGCCCATTGATGGTAGACCCAGAACCCGCTTATAAATGGAGCCGCAACAATGAAGAGAATAAGATAATCCACAGCCGTGGTCAAATATTTTACCTCGGGCAGCATGAGCCGTCTATAAAGAAAAAAACCACAGGAAAAAATAACAATCAGGGTCATGATATCAGCCACAATGCCGGGAAGGGTAAACCAGCTAATATTAAAACCTTCCTTCCACATGAGGACATGGGCAAAGACAAAAACGGGCACCAGAAAAAGGCAGATGTGAAAGGCAAAGGTGACAACGGTCATGGCTGGATTCAAGATCATGTTTCGACTGCCAAAGGGGGTGAGCCAGTGGGCAATGGATCTAAGGGCAAATTTGAGATTCATGTACTCAAACACCAGGGGATCTTTTTTCCGGGCCAGGGTGTAAAGGGAATAAAATCTAAACGCACTCCCGCCAATGAAAATAAAAAAGGCCAGCCAGGCCAGGGGCCCAGTTACAAAGGAATAGGTGGCATGCATATTACAGATCTCCTTTCATCGAAATAATTTCT
>CAYSSE010000150.1:0-9637 GCA_964433355.1 uncultured Desulfocicer sp. | reverse complement strand
GGAGCGACCATTGGCATACTTGAATCTTTGGGTTTCACCCAACCATAATCAACGCAAAAGTTGTCATCGTGTATTCTGCCCCAGTACCAATTTTCAAACAGGGAGTGCATGGGACAGTTCCCCCAGTTGTGGTCGTGATATCCATGCCCTTTGACCGCTATGGTTTTGTCTTTCAGGTACAATTCTCCTTCAATGGTTCCGGCGGGAACCGGTACAGACCATCCCATGTCCCTGCCGGTCTCCTCATCCAGATAGAGCATGCCGTTCCCTGGCTTCCAGGAGGGTACCGTATTTTTCAGTTTCAAACGGGCACCCATGCCACCGATTTTCAAACAGACATCATAATGATCGCCCATGTCTTTTATGAAGCTGTCTCCCATCTGGACATCACAGTAATCGGGGTGAGCCGTTGCATCATCCGGATCGACCAGGGCATACCGTTCGATTTTTGTGCCGTCGGGTTTGTAAATGAAAAACTGGATGGTTGGAATCATGGGCTTCATAAATCCGTTACGATAATGCAGGGTGGTAACGAAATGATAACCATTGTCAAATGCGGCATCCAGATACCACCACTCGTAGTAATCCTCGGTGTTATGGAATATGTGTGAACCGTCATCTCTGCGCTGGTATCGGCTGATGCCCCGTTCGGCACCCAGTTTTCCGTTGAACATGCTCAGGTAACTTTCAGGTTTTTCTAAGTTCATGAAGGGTCTCCAGAATCAAAAGGCTTAAAATATTTAATATCAAGAATATTTCCAGCAGGAGTATCGGAAAACACAGGGATCATCCGCATGCCGCAGGCAAGTTTTTCATAATCGACCTCGTCGATCAAATGGGCAATTCCGGAGTCGGCACCGTCCAGCTTGATCACCCCGTACACCAGGGGGCCTTTTTGTGGGTGCACCGGTTCGTGATAATCTATTCTGGTAAATGTTTCCAGGGTACCTTCCGGACCTATTTCCACAAGATCAGCCTCGGACAGGGCTGCAAAGCATCGTCCGCAGGTTGCCCGGGGGGGCCAGTATACCTTATCGCAGGTTTTGCAATTAACCCCTGTGATTTTATTTTCGGATTTGAGTTTTTCATAAAATTGACTGCCAATTTTTCCGACATAGTATCTGCATTTTGCTACAATGTGCTGGTCGACTTCAAAGGGGCCGTACTCTTTCTCTTCCGGCATGACCAAACCTCCTTGATTTTAAAAAATTGTTTTTTTCAGTACCTGATGAAAAACAATTTTAGATCGCTCGAAATGATAATTCGACGAAATTGTTTTTGAAAAAGAGCTACTCTTTCACCGGATCAAAGTAAAGAATATCACTGAGATCACCGATCCGTTGTTCCTGGGGCCTTAAAACTGCCCGCATCCTCATTCCGATCTTGATTTCACCCGGATCCACTGCCGGGTTGATCATGTGATCAATTCCCGAGTCACTCCCATCCAGATTCACTGTTCCATAGGCAAAGGGAGGTTCATGGGCGATACCGGTGGTGGGATCGGTCAAAGGAATATACATGGTGGTAAAACCTTTGAGTGTCCCCTCATTGCCAAGCTTGATCCATTGGTCGTTTTCCACATGACAGATGGCACACACCACACGGGGCGGTACCTGAACCCGCTCACAAACCGGGCATTTAATACCATAAAAGTCACCATTGTCACGCATTTCCACCAGAAATTTTGCCAGATATTTTCCTGCAGCGAACCGATAGGGGACATCCACGGTTATGGGTATACTTGCTGCCTCTTTTAATTTCGTTTCACCCTGCATTTTTTTTTCCTTCATCCATTCATCCTATCCAATGAGATATCAATCATCAAGGCTGCTGGAAAGCGCAACCAATACTGTCCAGTTGGTGCCGCCATAGGCTGTTGTAAGGGCACGGTTAACGTCCTTTGGTACCTGGTGTCCACCGGCATCACCCCGAATCTGAAGAGCGGCTTCCCATATACGGTTCATAGCCGATGCACCGATACAGTTGGTGGCCAGAACACCGCCTGAAGGATTCACCGGGATGGGTCCGTCGATTTCTGTCTTTCCTGCTTCAACCAACTTGAATCCCTCACCCGGTGCGCATATTCCCAAATCCTCATACCAGAGCATTTCAGCCCAGGTGGCAGGCTCGTAAACCTCAAATACGTCAAAATATTCCGCCGGTTTGGTTACACCCAATTTTTTGTAAACCCGGGCTGCACTGGCCTTGGAAAAAATGGTACGGGTCGTTGTCACATCCCGCCAGTCCAGTTCAAACTGCTCGTTGTGGGAGGTATCCATGGCACGGATCCATACCGGTTTTTTGCACCGGTCTTTGGCACTTTTCTCATCCCCCAGTATCACTGCCGTGGCACCATTTGAAGCAGGACACATGTCCAGGAGACGAATGGGATAGGCAAGCATTCTTGAATTAAGGACATCTTCCACGGTGATATCCAGTTTCAGATGGGCATATTTATTCTTCCGGGCATTCTGCCGTGACTTCACGGCAACCATGGCCGAGTGTTCTTCCTTAGCGCCGTAGGTGTCCATGTAAGAGGAACCCAGCATGGCAAAATACCCCATTGCGGCCCCGGCCATGGATCGACCGAAAAGGGGATGGGCAACGCCACTCAAAATGGCGCCGGTATCCCCCTCTTCTTGTTTTTCAAAACCGATGCACAACACTCGGTCATAAAGGCCGCTGGCAATGTGGTGGGCTCCGGCACAGACAATGGTAGAACCTACGGTACCGCCGGTGGTTATTTTCAATCCTGGCTTGCCATAGGTGCCGATGCCGTCCACCAGCCAACAGTCGGTCATGTGGGTCCCTTCAAAAAATTCCATGTTTCCCACCAGCACCGCATCAATATCGTCCATGGTCATATCTGCATCTGCAAGGGCGGCACGGACTGCTTCGTTGACCATCTCCACCTGGTTCACATCATGGCGGCGGGCCGCATGTACGGTCTGCCCTCCGCCGATTATTGCAACGTTTCGTTTCAATTTGGCCTCCTTATTCTTTACCCAATACAATGACGCAGTGATGCTGTCCACAAAACCCGCTGTGTCCCTGGACAATGGCGGTTCCGGCTCCTTTTATCTGTCGATCCCCGGCTTTACCCATAATCTGCAAGGCAGCTTCGGCAGCACGGTTGAGCCCCATGACATTGGCCGGCACACCTGACAGCAAACCACCGGAGGGATTCACCGGCAAAGAACCATCAAATGCGGTGAAACCACTCTCCAGGAGCTTTCCAGCTCCGCCACGTTCACAAATTCCCAATCCTTCCAGCCACAACAGCTCCTGGTAGGAAAACTCATCTCCCAACTCAATCAAATCAACCTCTTTTACAGGATCTTTGATACCGGCCATGCGGTAGGCCTGTTGAGATGCCTTTTCAAGGGCCATGCAATCGGCCAGATCCCTGTCCCCCAGGTAATGGGCATCGTAGCAAACCCCCAGCCCTTTGATCCATACCGGGGTGTCAGTAATCTTCTTTGCTTTTTTCTCCGAGGCAAGAATCAAGGCCACAGCTCCGTCTGTATCCGGAGCCATCTCCATCTGATGGATGGGATCGGCAATCAATGGTGAAGAGAGCACATCTTGAACGGTGACTTGCCCTTTGTTGTGGGCGTAGGGATTGCGAAGGGCGTTTCCCAAGTTTTTCACTGCCACGGCAGCGACCTGCTCCGGCATGATCCCGTACTTGTCCATGTAGCGGCGGGCCTGAAGAGCACCGGCCGAGGTGTAGTCAAATCCCAGCAGTCGGGTAAAAATGGGTTCAAAAGCCGCGTTATTCACAATGTTTCGGTTGGTATGACTCATCTTGGTGTGGGCCAGAACCAGGGTACAATCAAACTCACCCGACAGAATCCCAATGGTCCCGTAATGAACCGCTGTGGAGCCGTCCATGGCCATTTTCTCTTCATTTCGCAAATGACCACCGGCAACATCGGTAATGTTAATATTTGAAATGGTCTGCCCGTCCCAGATGTCGTGGGAACAACTGACAGTGTTGTCAATGTCCCTCTCCATCTTAAGGCCGGTATCGGCCATGACCTGTTTGACAGCCTCATATGCCAACTCGGTACAACTTGCATCTGCCCGCCTGGGTGAAAATCGGGTCTGGGCAACCCCTACAATTGCAACACGTTCAGACATGGTACCTCCTAAAGTCTTTCAAATATAGTTGCGATTCCCTGGCCACCGCCGATGCACAACGTAGCCATGCCATACCTGCCGCCGGTGCGCTCCAGGTGACCGATGACATTAAGGGCAAGCCTGCCGCCGGACATTCCATTGGGGTGGCCAAAGGCAATGGCTCCACCGTTGGGGTTCCACTTTTCAGGATCAATGGTGTATCCGTCCTGCTCCAGCAGTTTCATGCAGGCCAGGACTTGGGAGGCAAAAGCTTCATTACAGTCCACCATATCCATCTGCTCCATGGTCATACCTGTGGCTGCCAAAACCTTTTTTATGGCAATAACCGGTGCGATGCCCATGTATTTGGGTTCCCGGGCACCTAGGGCACATCCCACAAAACGGGCACGGGGTTTTAATCCCAGTTCCTCGGCTTTCTCCCTGGCCATGAGCAAAACAGCAACCCCGCCATCGTTCATTCCCGAAGAGTTGGCCGCAGTGACGGTGCCGTCTTTTATAAAGGCTGGCCTCAGTTTGGCCATTTTTTCTATGCTGGTTTTTCTGGGATGTTCATCCGTGTCAAATATCAGAGGCTCCCCTTTTCTCTGGGGCACGCTCACCGGAACGATCTCATCCTTAAAATAGCCTCCTTCAATGGCTTTAAAGGCCTTTTCCTGGCTGCGTAGCCCAAAGGCATCCTGCTCTTCCCTGGAAATATCAAACTCCTCTGCCAGGGTTTCAGCTATGACCCCCATGGGAATATCAGTTGTCTCATCGGGTCCTGTCTCTCTGGTGATCCAGGCATTAGGAGCCAGGGAAAATGGGGCTTTTTGACGTTCCATCATATAGGGCTGATTGCTCCAGCTTTCGCATCCGCCAGCAATGTAAATATCCCCAAAGCCGGCCATGATATTGGCAGCGGCACTGTTAATGGTCTGGAGAGAGGATCCACACTGACGCTCAATCGTCTGGGCCGGTACAGAAACCGGAAATCCAGCCTTAAGTGCTGCCCAGCGACCAATATTCACGGCAGCATTGTTTGTACAGGCATGGCCGATGAGAATGTCATCAACCAGAGTGGGATCAATTTTTGATTTTTTCAAAAGTCCTTTCAATGCAAATGCAGCAAGCTCCTCTGGTCTGTAGGCTGAAAGAGAACCTCCCATTCTGCCAATGGGTGTTCTGGCACCGTCGATAACAACAACTTCTCTCATGGATTTACCTCGTTTTATGTTTTTTTAAGGACAATATTCAATAATAGCCAGACTGCAAGAATCTTAATGGTTCATCAATCCATGCGACTGTATTTTTCGAAATCGTTTTTCTTCAGGCTCACTCCCCCATCATCTTCCTGTAAATTTCGGCTCTCTTTTTTCAAGGAAGGCATTCATCCCTTCCGTGCGGTCATCTGTACCAAAACAGATGGAGTAGCATCTGGATTCGGTATGCAATCCAGTGTTCAAATCAGACTGAACACCATTCATCATGGAGACCTTGGCCATGTGCATGGCAACCGGCGCTCTGTCCGCCAGTTTATTTGCCAGTTTATCAACCTCCGCGTCCAGTTCTTCCTTTGGGACAACTTTATTGATCATTCCGATCTCAAAGGCTTCTTTGGCGGTTATGTGATCACCGGTCATGACAAGTTCCTTTGCCTTGCCCATTCCAATGAGCCTTGGCAACCTCTGGGTTCCACCATATCCTGGAATAATCCCCAATTTGATCTCCGGTAAACCGAGGACAGCATTTTCCGAAGCGATACGGATATCGCACCCCAACGCGATTTCTGACCCGCCACCCAGGGCAAATCCATTAATCCGTGCAATAACGGGTTTGGAAAAATTTTCCAGTCGAGTGATGACGTCCTGGCCTTTGCCAACGGTTATCAGTGTATCCACATGGGATAAACCCTGGGCCATGACGGAAATATCTCCGCCGGAGACAAAGGCTTTCTCTCCTTCACCAGTGACGATGACCACCCGGATCTCATTATCTGCTTCAATATCATCCAAGGCTTTGTCAATTTCCAGCATTGTCTCGAAACGAATGGCATTGTAAACCTTGGGCCGGTCTATCATAAGGGTGGCAACACGTCCTGCCTTGATCAATTTTATATCTTCAAAATCCATTAACACCTCGCTACTTATGTTCATTTTTTACAATATATGAATAATATTCATGTGAAGTACAAAATTTTTTACTTGATGTCAAGCAAAAGCTAATAAATATTATAATTTCAAGCATATAAAAAGTCTATCGAAGCCCATAGTCTTTTCCAGTAATCTCAGAGGCACAGATCAGCCCAGCTGCACAGGCACAATCCATGGCAACTCCATAGCCCTTTACGGTATCACCGGCAAAATAAAGGCCTTCCACACCAGGTGCCTTAACAGGAGCTTTAAGTGTGCCTGCCTGGGTTTTGGATTTGGCAACCCCTTCTAATTTCCAGGAAGTCGGGAACATGGCCCAGTCAATACTATCTTTAAATCCAGGATATCTTTTTTCCAGGTAGTCAACAATAAGATCACAGGCCTTAACCATCAACTTTGTATTCACAGCTTCTTTCTCGGTGACCGGTGCATAAGCGGTGAACAGATGTTTCCCTCCCGGTGCGCAGGATGGATCTATCTGCGATTGAATGTTCCAGCACATGTACACGTCATATTCAAAACCTTCACTGCGAGGAATAACCAACACATCCTTCACGCCCACGTCCCATTCTCTCTCGGGCATCACCAGCTTGTTCAACCCAAAATAAGGGGCAATGGATCCGTAACCATAAAGATTTTCCATGCGATCCGCCCATTCCAGGGGGAAGGCTCTTTTGTCGGCAATTGTAAAAGTTTTCTGCACGGGGATATTGCTGACCACCCTATCGCACTCGAGGGTCCTTGACTGCCCCTTACCGTCCTTGACGACAACTCCCCGGATTTGACCTTTATCAATGACGATCTCATCCACCTTTGTATTCAACATCAGCTTTCCGCCCAAATTAATGAACCGGTTGGCAACGGCCTGCCCCCAACGCATGATGCCGCCATAGGCAAATCCTGAAGGATACTTAGCCTTTCCGCTGATGAATCGTGGATTGATGATGGTGGCCATATAACGAAAGATGTCACCAATGGAGATGTCGTCAGGATCATTTATGGTTGTAATAAGGGTGGAAACGGCATGGATCATACCAAAAATAGTTTTATCCTCGTACAGTCCGTTGTCCTTACACCACTGGCTCACAGAGACTTTCTCAAGGGCATCAAAATCCGAACCATTCATTCCGGCTGAAGCCATGTAAAACTTCATAAAAGAAACTTTATTCTCCTCTATGATCTTCTGGATTCTTTTGTCAAATTTGCCGGCATGGAAATCAAGATACCATTCATCCCCCACATAGGTACTGTTCACGTTGCCCTTCATCTCAACGCCGGAACCAAGGATCTCATCCAGATCACGAAAATAGCCCTCCCCGTTGAGAGCAACACCATGATACCCCACATCCAGGGTATACCCCTGGAGCATTTTATCTGAAATAATCCGATCTATTCCAGGATTGGCATGGGGAAGCCAGGAGAACTGTTTCCCCAACATAGAACGGTACCATTTCTCTCCATTGCCCAAAATCTCTTCTCCCCGAAAGGTCATGGCCCGGCCACCCACTCGATCGCACTGCTCCACCAGCAGGGTTCTAAGCCCCTCTTTGGCGCACAATCCCGCTACAGCCAGGCCGCCTATACCGGCACCAATGACGATGACGTCGTAATGCTCTTTCTTCTCCATTAGTCTGGTCTCCACACTTATTTTTAATTCAATTTACATGAAGTCCCATGATTTTACGGGCTTCATCGGGAGAAGCCACCTCACGGGAAAGAAGTTCAGCTACGGTTACGGCACATTCAACTAATTGATAACTGCCCTTGGCAAGCTCGCCGTTGGGCAGTCTGACATTATCTTCCAGCCCTACCCGCATATGCCCCCCCATCATGCACGATTGCATGATGGCCGGGAACTCTTCCCGGCCCACACCGCAGGTGGTGAAATTGGCATTGGGCGGCAATGCATGAACCATGGCGGTAAAGGCATCTGGCCGAAATCGTTGGCCACCAGCGACTCCCCATACGAAATTAAAATTCATGGGAGCGGAGAACATACCCTGGGGCATAATTAAAAGAACGTTATCCAGACCTCCCATGTCGTAACATTCGATTTCCGGCTTTACACCGTTTTCTTCCATGGCCTTGCTGAAATCCTGGAGCATGTGAAAAGTATTGTCAAAGACATAATCTACCAAAATTTCGCCTGTTTTTCGATTAATTCCGGCAAAATTCATGGTGTTTGTGTTTAACGATGCCATTTCAGGTTTGATTTCAAGAATCTGGGTAATCCGCTCCTCTGGTGTTTTCTGCATACCCACGGCAGAGGTAAGATTGACGATCAATTCCGGTGTTTTGTCTTTGATGGCGTTGTAGGTATCACGAATCATGTCCACTTCATGGGTAGGTGTACCGTCTTCAAGACGGGCATGCACATGGACCATTGCAGCACCTGCAGCATAACATTTGGCAGCTTCTTCGGCGAATTCTACAGGCGAATAGGGGACTGCCGGATTGTGTTCTTTGGTAGTTCCAGAGCCTGAAAGGGCTGCGGTGATAATAACTTTCTTACTCATAATATGCTCCTGGGGTGAATTTCGTATCTGAACTCAGCCAAGTACCTGATACTCGCGGTTGAATTAAAACAGATTAAAGGGCTTCTTTGTACCGTCCGGCATGTAGTCGTAAAAACCCTTTCCATTCTTTCTGCCCAGACGACCAGCTTCTATCATCTTCCGATAGAGGATATTGACTTTGTCAGCCTCGCGGTGGGTATACTCCCATGTGGCATCTCCTGCCATCTGAATCACATCAAACCCACCGAAATCCGCCAATTCACAGGGTCCCATCGGGTGGTTGGCACCCAGTTTCATGGCGGTATCAATCTCTTCGGCTGTTGCAGCGCCTTCAAGAACCATCTGGGCCGCCTCCTGATATAAACCTCCCAAAAGTCGATTAACAATAAACCCAGGCAAATCCTTGGTCTTAACCGGGGTTTTCTTTAATTTTATCATCAGATTCATTGTGATTTCAACTGTCTTTTCAGAAGCCCCCAGAGGTACAACAACCTCCACCAGCTTCATGATGGCTGCGGGATTGAAAAAATGGGTACCAATGCACCGATCTACCCTCTGGGTCGCCCCACTAATGGCTCCCACGGACATGACAGAGGTATTGGTTGACAAAATGGTATGTTCTGGACAAAATTTATCCAGATCCTGAAATACCTTTTTTTTCAGATTCATATCCTCAGGTATTGCTTCAATGACAAAATCCGTTTCACATACCGCTTTTTCCAGATCGGCAACGGCTTTTAATCTGGCAAAAATATCATCGCCTTCTTCCTTAGTAATTTTCCCTTTACCGACAAAATGTTTTTCAATATTTGTCTGAATCACCCCGGCACCCCGATCCACTATCTCCTG
>CAYSSE010000149.1:0-9792 GCA_964433355.1 uncultured Desulfocicer sp. | reverse complement strand
AGGAATAGGGCGGGTACGGAAATCGTAACGGTCATCAGTCCGGTGCCCGACAATAGCGGCAGGTGCCGTGTTTCGATTCATTCTTATGATGAAACGTATGTGAGTGATGAAACGCTACGTGATCGGGCTCGGGAAGTAGCGAGCCTGCTGGAAAAAAAAGGGTTGAAGGTAGATTCCCCTAAGTGTATGGGGGCTGCTGATCAATCGTATCGGGATCTTTCGGCAGTAGCCGCACGCCAGACTGAGGTTATCCAACGACGAACGGAACAGTCTTCACACTAATAGCTTCGGTTCAGAACAGTGAAGATTATGCATAGTATTCTTGAAAAATCTGTACTTCCTTAAACTCTTGGAAAGGATAATAAGTATCCGAGCATATATTCCTCAAAATAAAGCCCAGAAATATCAATGGTATATGTCTGTGGAATACCGAAAAATATATGTGTGGGTACTTAATTAAAGAGGGAGGTTCAGCCAGTGTATCTGTATTCCCCACTGTTTCTGAAAAAGGTTTAAGCCCCTGCCTTGAGGCGGGTAGCAGTTGGTTTATAGTGTTTGGCATTAACTCCGGCCAAGACAGTCATACAAAGTTTAAGATCGAGTACCATTTTGTTTGGTCCACCAAGTATCGATATCAAGTTTTGAGGACATAGCATTTTGTGTGAGAGACCTTGTCCGGCAAACATGCGAACGCTTTGAAATTCACCGGCTTTAAGCCGGTGGTTGTTGAGCATTTATAACGACAGGAGGAAATATGTCACCAGTATTAATGATTGGTGTTGTTGTAGCGACGATAATATTTATCACCACAAATGTATTAGCAAGTGTTTTTAACTCGGTTGTTTTTTCATTTATCATATCAATTAATTTGATAGCAGTTTTGATCTTTTGGTGGGATAAATCTCAAGCCATCGAAAGCAGATTTAGGATACCTAATGCTGTATTGAATTTGATAGCTTTATGTGGTGGTTCTTTGGGTTCAATTGTAGGGGTATATCTCTTCAGGCATAAGACACTTAAATCATATTTTAAAATAACATTATTTTTTTACCTTTCAATACAAATAGTTATAGTATATTTATTGCTGTAGAACTATTACAAATAGAACATTTTATACGGCCAGGTCTGGACAATGATGCAAAATAGAAGATAATTGCTCCTGGCACCTTTCTTAGGGACTTCATGATAAATAAACTACCCAAAACGGGGGTTAATAATGAGGTCTCATTTTGGCAATAGATATGAGGTGATTTTTGAGAAATAATATACCACTATCAATGGTTAGGCAACCCAGCAGCAAAGGATTGCTCGGGATTTGTGGTGTTTTTTATGGAAATCGCCTAAATGACAGGAGGTTTATTTCATGTTTAAAATTTTGACTTTAATTTGTGCTGCTTTCTTACTCTCTTTTCCTGGCATATCACATTCTGATATCGGTAAATCAAATGGTTATATTGTAATTACTGGTGTTCATCAAAGCACAGAAGGATTTATATTCAAAACAAAAAAAATAACTTTTTCTGTAAAGATTGAGCGAGAAGTAAGACAAATGCCTTTTATTTGGAAAAATTATTACACCATTTGCCTAACATATACAAATGAATCTGATCAGGTTATTGAGGATGCATGTCAATTTGCTGTACAAAAGAATAACGACTACTCACTTGGTAGAACAGCACACGCTGTGTTCACTTTTCCCGAAGGCGTTGGATACTATGATGTGTGGTTTAAAGAGCATTATAAAGAAGGGGATAGTAAGCTACAGCGACTTAAAACGTTTATTAACGATCAGTTTGAGTAGCTCTACAACAAAAACTAAAGTCTCATGTTGGATTTTAGATATTCTTTAATACTTGATGTTCAAATTTTTCAAAAGTGACTGCAAACATGCCCCCCCTACAGGGAACGAAGGTATTATTTGAAAATCTTGAACATGAAATTTAAGTAATATGAAGGTACGGGACAGTTATGGTGGAACGTCTGATCGAAAATACACCTCTGGATGGAAATGAACCTTTTCTGATCTATTATGGTGATTTTGTAAATGATTTATTTTGTGGAAAAAATTATACTTGCAATGATATTGGCATTACCTTATGGCATTTTTTACGGCAGCAGCAATACCAGCGCATTGTTTTCTACGAAGGCGCAAACAAGCTTTTCTGTTATGACGAACATTCATTAAACCTCTGTCGCCCCGAAAGCTCCAGTCAGGGGGCCTCGATGCCCCAAACCCAAACTGGAGCGTCATTGAACAAAATGGCAGGCGGGCCAATGGGAAAAAGAAATCTGGTCAAAGCCCGACCCATACAAAAACAGCCAGATATCTCCCCGGACCTGACGGGGTCGCAGCTACCGCAGGCAGTCGGGGCACCTTCTGCGGAACCACGTCGGAGCACTTCTGACATTGCTGCTCTGGAAATTCTGAATTACATTTTGCTGAAGGACCCCGCGCCGATTTCCACAGCACTTATTTTCTCTCACGCCAATGATCTGGATCGGCAGAACCTGGGCGGAGAGTCTACCTTTAGGGAGCTCACCAACAGAATGGTTCACTGGGCACAGGCAAAAACCACCCAACCCAATGTCTGTATCTTTATCTTTCAGGATACCACATGCGAGGCCCTGATCGATCGTTGCCGTCGCCAGGAATTGACTGTATTGACCAATTTTTTGGAGAGACAGAAAGGCAACAACCCACATGTACGGCATGTTGGCCCCCCGGGTGATGCGGAAATTATTCGTTTGATTCACCGAAACCGTTTGATGCACAACCTCCAGGTGGACTGGACTCTGCTGCCGCATATTGCGAAACTGCTCGCACGACAAAGCCTTTCCATTAAACCTCTTTGGCGCAAACTGGAGCATACCAATCGACTGACACGAGAAACCCTTCTTAAATGGTCGCGAGAGCAGTTTTTTCAGGTCAAGGAGCATATCATTCAGAATTTGGGATCAAATATGCAGACGGTTGACACGACCGAAATTTTTAATAAATTATCTCCGGTACTGGGTCAGCAGGACAATATCGAACTTGTCGTCCAGGAAGTGGGCAATTGGCTGAGTACACCCCGTAAAACCAAGCCGCTCAGCCTCTTTATGGCAGGTACCAGCGGGGTGGGAAAGACCTATACGGTTAAGTTGTTGGCAGAAGCCCTGCAAACATGCGGGTTTGATTACTGTGATTTTCAAATGACGGAATTCAGTGAAGAGCACAGGGTATCCAGCCTTATCGGCAGCCCTCCAGGTTATATAGGTAGTGAAGAAGAACCCCGTTTGTTTAAGGCCCTAAAGCAGTCCAACCGACTCGTCATCCTGTTTGATGAAATTGAAAAGGCCCACGACAAGGTGCTGAAAGCCCTAATGCAACTGGTAGAAGAGGGTAAGCTTTCATGGAACGGGGGACAGGGGGATTTTCGGGAATGCATTATTTGCTTTACATCCAATAAGCAGATGCAGGAAATGGTTGATCTCAAATACGCCGCGAAGAAAGCCGGTCGTTCATTGGAAGGGTCGGATTTTCAAAACCAGATACGTGATATTCTGGTTCGGGCAAGTATTGCACCGGAGATTTGCGGTCGCATCAATCGCTTCCTGATTTACAATCCGCTCGAATTGGATACAACCGTTCTGATCGCCGACCAGCAGGTTCACCTTTTGGCTGTGGAATATGAGTTGGAAGTCCAGTCGATCGACCAGGAGTTTTTGGCCAAAACGGCGCTTGCAAGTTGCGGCAGTACTTACGGCGCACGCCCGGTTCAAAACCATGTCAGGAACGCCCTTGGGGACAGCATGCTCACCTGGCTGCGCGACCACCCGCGGAACAGCCGGATTTGTATTGAAAAGGATGACGCAAATGGATATACGGTGGGCCAGGCGCTCGATGTCGAACCGGTTGATTCGGCTGAAGAATACGAGACGGCGACTCAAATTTGTCAGCGCTTGCAGCGTCAAGAACGAATGATTGAGACCGATCATTTGCGCAAAATGTTATCTCAAGTCTATTGTCAACAAGATGAAATTGAGCTGTTGATTCGTGAAGTGAGCACTTGGTTTGCACAGGTGAAAAAACACCGCCCCTTAAGCCTGTTTCTGGCGGGGACCAGCGGCGTGGGCAAGACGTACACCTGCGAACTTCTGGCAAAGGCCATGCGCGCCAAGGGATATGATTATGTCTATTTCCCAATGAATCAATTTTCACAGGAAAACCAGGTAAATACCCTTATTGGCAGCCCCACTGGATTTAGCGGTAGTGATACAACCCCCAAAATATTTCAAGCCCTGGAACGCTCGAAACGCCTGGTAATCCTATTCGACGAAATTGAAAAGGCCCACGAAACCATCCCGCAGGCCATCATGCAATTGCTTGATGAAGGCCTGCTGTCTTGGAACAAAGGGGACGGGGATTTTCGGGAATGCATCTTATGCTTTACATCAAACGCACAGCGACAAGAACTGAGAAGCCTGAAAGAATCTTACCGACGTTCTGGCCGGAATGCCGGGGAAATGGATTTTCAGAAAGCCGTGCGTGATGTTCTTAACCGAGCCGGGATGGCCGCGGAGATATGTGGACGTATCAATCGCTTTTTTGTTTACAACCCCCTGACGCCGAGTGCTGTCTTTCATATTGCCCTGGCCGAAATACAGAAAATCGCTCTCAAATACGAGTTAGAGATGGTTTCATGCGATCCGACTCTCCTGGCGGAACTGGCCTTGTCAACTTCCGGTTCAGAATATGGGGCTCGACCCATCACCCGGGAAATCGAAAATGTCCTGGGGCAGCCACTAAGTCAGTTTAAGAACAGATGCCCGGATAGTACCCACGTTATCTGTGAGAAGATTGTAATGGATTATACCATTGCTCCTGCCGATCCCGACAATATCTGTTTCGATATGGAAGCCCTGATGGATGACGCCCAAGAAGTTTATGAGGCATTAAAGCACGACCGGGCATTTGTGGACAGAGAAGCACTTTCCCTGGCTCTCGGTCAGGTGAAATGTCAGGATGACAATATCCGGGAACTCACTGAACGGCTGGAACTTTGGTACAGCCAGGAAAAAAAAGATCGGCCACTCAGTTTTTTCCTGGTGGGGGCCAGCGGTGTTGGCAAAACCTATACTGCGGAGATCCTGGCGAAAGCCATGCTGCCTTACGGTTATAATTATGTTGAGTTCAACATGAACGAGTACAGCCAGGAAGCATCGGTAAATAACCTGATTGGAAGTCCCAAAGGCTATGTGGGCAGTGATGAAGTACCTCGTCTGTTTGCCGAATTGGAACAGTCCAATAGGCTCATCATTTTAATGGATGAAATCGAAAAGGCACATTCCAAAGTATTTGTGACCATGATGGAAC
This sequence comes from uncultured Desulfocicer sp., assembly GCA_964433355.1. Taxonomy (GTDB): domain Bacteria; phylum Desulfobacterota; class Desulfobacteria; order Desulfobacterales; family Desulfobacteraceae; genus Desulfocicer. The sequence continues at coordinate 4,436 of CAYSSE010000149.1, read as the reverse complement.
TGGTGAATAAAGGTGCCTTGGCCTACAGCCGTGGAACTTGCGATTTTCGCGAGTGCATCGTGCTGTTCACCTCCAACGCTGAAATGGATGCCATGATTGGACTAAAAGCTATGTTCGGCGAACAAAATCGCCCCACCACAGGTGTGAAATTTCAAAATGAAGTAAAAAATATTCTGATTCGACATGGCCGCCTGCCGGCCGAGCTGTGTGGGCGTATCAACCTTTTCTTAGTCTATAATCTCCTGACCCTTGAGGCCACTGTACATATTGTTCTTCAGCAAATTAAAAAAATCTTTGCCGGTCAGGGTTGTCAGGTTGGCTGGGTTGCACCGGAATTATTGGCTGAAACGGCTCAATTTACGGCAGGTAGCTCCAGCGGCGCCAGGGCCGTGCGGGACGAAGTGGAAGCCCGTTTGAGTCAGCCCCTACTAAGATTTCGGCGGGACAGCCCGCGAGAAAAGCACCTCCAAATTGACTATATTGGCGGTGAAATTGAGGTAACAACAATGTCAGAAGTACCAAGTATCCAAATCCAAGCTGAGGGGACCCAAGCCGAAATGATACAGCAGACGGTGCGGTTACTGTCCTTGGAAAATGATTGATTTAAATATTATGAGTTTCAAAAATAATTCATTTATAGTTTCAGCAATTCAAATTTTGGCCAGACAAAATAGTTGACGATTGACATGACATATGTGAGTATTTAATTAAAATATAGCTTAAAAAAAGTAAAAATTGATCTTGACATGGGATTTACTTTATCATAAGAACAACTTCAAGGAGCAAAACACAAGGAGCAAGACAAGATGGGATTCAAAATCGGTATGGATTTTGGTACAACAAACTCCACCGTAGCCTATATAAGCAGCAGTTCACAGCAGCCGGAGGCCTTTAAGTTTCAGGGGCCGTCGGGTTATGATTATATCCCCAGTTGTTTGGTTTACCGGGAAGAAGGCCAGATTTCCATCGGTAGGGCTGCCTTTGATGACATGGATGAACCAGGTGCAATTTTCTGCAATAACCTCAAAATGATTCTGCCCATGCCGCCGCCTCAGCAGCAGAAGACTGACTGGACTAAAACAAAATCGCCCACAACGGTTATTTCTGACTATTTGCGCACCATTTTGACTGAACCTGATGAAGATTCATCCAGTTTCAGCCGACAGAAAGGCCCTATTGAGGGTATTGTGCTCAGTGTGCCCCATGTTTGGGCAAAAGATCCAGCCCACGAGGGCCGCAGTGCCCTTAAGTCCATCATTGAAGGTCTGGAATGCCCCCTCATTCAGCTCATTAGCGAGCCGGTGGCCGCCGCCGCCTATTTCTCCTATAACTATCAGCAGCGTCAACAAACAGATTTTGCGGGCAACCTTCTCGTTTGTGATATGGGAGGTGGCACCTTTGATGTTACCCTCTGCCGGGTACAACCCGGAAAAATTGAAGAAGTGTTCAATGATGGAAATGGTCGGAAGAATATGGGTAAAGCAGGGGTGCAATTTGACACTAATTTGCTAACTGCAAAAGGCCTACTTAAAAACACCCCCGAGTTCTTTGAAGCCTATAAAAAACTACAGGAGTATAAATCCAATCATAAATCTGAAATCACAAAGTTGATCAATAATGCAATTGAAGAACCCGATTTTCGAGTCAAAAAGATTCTGCGGGTTGGTCGTTATGAGTTTAACTTCGATGATATTGAGCAGGCGTTTGCTGAAATCAGCAAAGGCATTGAATCTGTAATGAAACGGGTTGCTGTAAGTATTGATAGTCAGAAGCTTAAGGTAGATCATATATTTTTCGTGGGCGGGTTTTCCGAATTTATTCTGGTGCGGGAAACCATAAAGAAGGCGCTTGGTGTGGAACAAGGTGATGTGCGGCTGATTTCAGACATTGACAATGAAACGGTCTGCTATGCCATTGCTTACGGCGCTGCCCTGATTGCCAATGATCTGGTCGCGGTGGAGGAGAGATACGCACATAGCATTGGAGTGTGTGCCAATCGAGTCGTTCAGTGCGACACGGAAAACTACCACCAGCAGGAAGAAATCCTGCTTCCCATCATCAAGGCCGGTGGGAAACTCTCCGAGTACGAACACCCCGTATTTTCTGATACAGTGGTGAGCATCAGCATAAAATTTCCTGTTGTCCGTATCTATGTTCATCTGTCCTCCGAAGACAAGCCACACGTTCATCAACTTCCGGAGAGTCTGGAGTTGCCCCATGCCAACCTGCCCAATAACCGGTGGCGGGTGGGTATGCGCATCAACAAATCCAAGGTGGTTTATCTAATTTTCGAGGACACCATCCACAAAAAACAAAAGGAATATGAACTGGGCGATATTATTCGACAGATGTTCGGAACCCTGATGGTGGAGGAATAAATCATGCCCCATGCTTCATTCATTAATTCCATCCAAGTCAATCTGGAAAGGTTTGAAAATCCCCACTATCAGTCCGACTATGATCAGGTAGCGGTGGTTCTTTCCATGGCCAAGGACTTGGTCGACCTTCTGCCAGCCATGTTTGGGCCGGAAAAATTGAGTGCCTGGAAAACAGATGAAGAAAGCACCTTTGACCGCTTCGCCGCCTTGCTTTTCAAATGTCTTCAAGGGCTGGCAGCCTATCTCGATCAGATCAATCCAGAATTGCTGGTGGAAAGCAATGTTTTTCAGGCAAAACTGGAACAGGTTCAGAAAGCTCTGATAGCGACACAAGGGACGACACACTCTCTTTTGGCCGAAGGTGCCCCTCTGTTCGCTCAGTTCGAAGAGCTGCTTGCACAAAAGGAGGAATTGGAGGCGATTCGGAAGCGAAAAGTCCAGGCCGAGACTATTTCAACGGAACTCTCAGGCCTTGATTTAGATACTTTGCACAACACAGTGACAGCGCTGGAAGTCGAGAACCAGCGCTTGCAGAGCGAATACCAACCGCTGGTGGAACGTAAAACAACCCTGGAAGCGGAAGCGTTTCAGCGACGCAGCGCCATAGATGAGATAACAGGCTTGATTGACGAGCTGGAAAAAGCTCGACCCGACGAAATGACGGCATATATGGAAAACCTTACGGGCTGGCTTAGCCGGCTGGGTTCCATTAAAACCACTTTCCAGGATAGGGCAGAGGTTTTGCATGATGATCTGCAATCTGAACTGGAAAAACTCAGAGGGGCGGTGGCCTTGTTTCAGGAAAACCTGGAAAAAAGTATAGCATTTTCGGACATGGCTTACGTCTGCCAGGAAGAAATAACAGCCCAGTTCAGCGCCAATCGACAGATTCAGGATGATTTTGAGCTTTCCCTGGTTGATCGGCAGGTGCAACTCGAAGGGCTGAGCAGTGACATCAAAGACCAGTTGATCAGGTATGACAGTACTCTTAAAGTTTTTTTGAACCAGAAAGATGCTGCTGACGCAAAAATAAAACCCCTTATCTTTTGAGGCCCAATTCATGACGCATCCCTACCTCAATGTTGCCTCCATCTGCCCCCGCACCCGCGTTCTGGGACCGGGCCAGCGCTTTGTGATATGGGTGCAGGGCTGCTGCTTTGACTGCCCTCAATGTATCAGCCCTGCATGGCGTGCCAGGAAACCGGCCAAACTGTTTACCATCCCGGAGCTGTCCGAGGCTATTCTACAAACGTCAGATATCGAAGGTATAACCCTTTCAGGTGGCGAACCCATGCTTCAGGCTGGCAAGCTTCACCAGTTGGTGTCCCAAGTCAAAGCCGTCCGGCCCCTGACCGTAATCTGTTATACAGGGTTTACTCTGGAGTCACTCCGGGAGACCGGAGCGCAAGATGTGATTGATTTTCTTAAAAATATTGATGTGCTGATTGATGGCCCATATATAGACAAATTAAATAATGATACCGGGTTGCGGGGATCAAGCAACCAAGGAATCCATTTTTTGACAGGGATGTACAAGGATCACGAGCACCAGTTCTTGAATGGTCAGCGCAATTTGGAGATGCATCTGTTTGAAGCGCGGGTCTTGACGGTGGGAATACATGCCAGAAACTGGAAAAAGCCAGTCAGGTAGGGCAGAACATCACACCACTTTATATCCATGCCATATAAAGCGTGTGCATCCTTTAGAAGCTAAAAAAGGGTTGCTTGCAATTTAGGAATGGAGAATCTAAATCAATAATTACTACCAATATATTGATAAAAATGTAAATATTACATACTAATAGAAAGGATGAGACCGATGAAATGTCCAGTATGCAAATTACAATTGACTCAGCAAGTGCCGTCTTTCTGCCCCCAATGCGCCTGGGATTTGAAGAATGATCTCACATTGAATACCTTCTTATCCCCGATTTCCGAAAAAGATTTCGCTATTTATCAAAATAAATTACATATAGCAAAAAAAAATTGGGAGTATTCGCAAAATAAGAAGAAGGCAGGCCAAACACAGCCGGGGAAGCAGGGCACCAAGCCCGCTAA
>CAYSSE010000148.1:0-10126 GCA_964433355.1 uncultured Desulfocicer sp. | reverse complement strand
TTATGGTTTAAACTGGCTCCGGTCATTGCAAAAATTTCACCGTCAAAATACTCATATTTGATGTTTGAAGCTTGATCGAATTCAAGATACTCTTCCGGTGTTATCCGGATCTTTTTTTGTGGTTTTGTATTCATAGCTTACCTCCATTCGATTTTTCTTTTGTTGTACAATAACGGAGTCTGACCCAGATAACATTCAGAAATGATAGCCAATAGACTCAATTGGGGCTCATATGAAGGACGTCGATTAAAGTAAAGAAAAAGAACGCAGGATAGTTGCCAATTGTTCATCTGTTTTTGAAAGTTCACGCATTGCATTGATAACCCGACTTAATTTAGCCCCATCAGTATTGGACAAATCAAGGATCTGCGCAACATCATGTTCAATACGTTAAACTCTTTCAAGCACAGGTTTCATCATGGCACGTCTATCCCAAGCTATATAACTGAACAAGGCCACAATCAATGTAATAATGGATCCAAAAAAAACAATCATGGTATCATTTAAATCATCAAGCCTTTTACTTAAATCCTCAAATCTTTTACTCAGTGCCTCCTGGCCGGATTTCATCTCTGAACGTAGGTCTGAAATTCTATGATTAAGAGATTGTTGTCCGGCTTCCAGCTTGGCAAGTTTTTCTACAACCTCACGGTCTGTTATATCTGGAGCCGGTTCCAAAGCCAATAATGCACCCGGAATAGCAAGTTGAAACAAGATAAATATATATAATATTTTTAATTTTATTCTCATGAAAGAAGAATAAACATGTCATCTAAAAATGTCAATAAGTGTTAATTTTTGATCTAAAAAATCAAAAAAAACAACCGGAAAAAGGGTCAAAAGCCAACATCCTTAAGGTAGAACTCATAGATATTATTGATATTTATTTATGAATGCTGAAAAAACATATGTATGGTTACTTATATAAATGGGGGATGAGTTGACAAAACCTACCTTAGGGTGAAAGGAGAGAAACGCAATTATTTCCTGATATGATTGACATTTTTTGGATTTTACTGTTTCACCTTAAGGTGCCTTTAGTCAGTTCACTCCCCAAATGGGATTTGTCAAAATAATGACGGTGAATTAAGTTGTGCTAAATAGAAGAGTTTATGAATTTATACTTTTATCAGGTCTTGAGAATTCATGTGAGTCCCAGCAAAATCGGCCATAATGAATGCCTGCCCCCTTCTGATATGTGTCAAATAAAAAGGATTGATCATCCAATAAAATAAAATGATTGCATTGATTTTTCTGGCATATTTATTGCTTTATTATATCTTGAAATTATTGAAACCGTTAAGGGCTCTGGAATAAACTGTGTGCTTTACCCTTTGTTCAGCAATTTCCGGTCATCATTTAACTATCTGATATTATTTAATATTCATCAAAGTGGTTTCGTGAGGTTAGAAGGGTTAAATGTAGTAATTATAGATAGTTGGAAGGACTCGCTGCGCTCTCCTTCCAACCAAAAGTTGCAACAGACACGCTTCGCATGCTGATGAACTTTTGGTTATCCTCAATCAATCCGGAAATAGCTGCCCTTTGTTCCGGCAGGTTGTTTGACGATGATGATTTTCATAAAAATGAACGATGAAAAAAAATCAATAGTGCTCTGCCCTGTTATTTGAGTAGGCGCTGTTTCAAGGATGGACATATGCAGGTAAATAATCCCACTAACAATGTCCTTGCTGGACCGGATATTCTTCGGCAAAGCAGTACGGGGAAATCTGCTCAATTTCAAAGACTTCTTCAGGAAAAAATTGCCCCAGTGGGAAAAAATATCCCAGAGATGGATCCCCCAGATGACAACCTCACACAGCAGCGGGTAAGCCTGGGAACCATCAGTGCGGAATTTCCCACCGTTTCCCATTTGTTGTATGCGTCTTCCCATAAAAATGAATGCTGGACCATTCTTGACAGAGAAGTGAATGCGGAAAAACCCTTTACCCGTATTCCTTCGGGTACGCCTATCTATATGGATACCCGTACCTCCGAGATTATTTGGGAATCATCATCACCTGAATCCATGGGTGTCAGCACCCCTAAAAATAACGTTGCCCAGGAAGTTAAATTAAAACCTGATATCAGCATCTCTGGGGTGTCCATAAAACCGGAGATACAATCAAATTTTGCCCACCCCTTGTCGAGAAAAAATTCTGATGGAACGGAACGTTCCCCATCGTCCCTGTCCATACCTGTGGCAAACGCTTCCCATGGCCTGGATCAGGTAGTGGGGGCTTTTATAGGTACGCCTTACTCCCGGATGAATTGTTATGAATTGTTGGTGGAAGGGCTGGAGAGTATGGGGGTTCAGTATGGGGGGAAACATGGCCTGTCACGACATCTCATGGATCAAGCTTCCCGGGAAGGGCGTTCGTCTTACAGCTTGCATTCCGGTGAGGGGCTCTCCCAGGCCATTGGTTCTGATGTGTTCATGGAATCAATTCCCCGGGTCAAAAGCGTCAATTCCCAGTCCCGAGCGGTTATGAGCAAGATGAGCGACGTTCTCCAGGAAGGTCAGATTCTCTCGTTTTCCACCCCCACAAGGGGGCACACCGGTGTAATCTCCAAAAAAGCCGGGGAATGGACCTTTATTAATTCCGGTGTCATGGACCATAATCTGGCTGGTAAAAATGGGGGCAGGGCAGTGGGGGAAGAAGGGCTTGATGCGGAGATTAAAAATTGGTTTCAACGTGCACAAAAAGAGGGGAATGGTTTAACCATAACGCTTGGGGCCGTGGATACCGCCAAACTTGCCCAGTTTCAGCAGCCATCCTTGGTGAGTCTTTCCCAGCGGGTGTAATCTTTTTTTGTGAAAAAATTTAAGGTTCCTTCCCTTTTGTCCGATAAAACTAACAGGTAACGAAAAAAATGGTTTCCATCTTTAATGATGCTCAACAAAAAAGTCAGCCCATTTGGAGATGGCCATAAATTTAAATGCTTAGCTCAACTTAAGTGCAAGTGTTATCCATGTCCAAGGTTGAGTGACTAATGGGATAGAGAGGAATCAATTTATGATACCAGCAGGATATGCCAATTACACCAGAACCGTCGCCACAACAGTTACAAACAAAGAGGATATCCTTATACTTCTCTATGATCATCTTTTAATCGAAATGAAAAAAGCCCGCATGGGTATTGAAGATAAAAATGCCAAACTGAAAGGGGAAAGTATTTCAAAAGTCCTTTCCATTGTCGTAGAACTTGTCGGTGCCCTGGATCTTGAGGCCGGGGGTGATATGTCTGAAAATTTATCCATGCTATACCACTATGTGATGGATCGCCTGACCGTTGCCAATGTTAAATATGATCTGGCAGCCCTTAACGAGGCTGATATTGTGTTGAATCAACTCTATGACGGATTTAAGGATGCCGTGCGACAGCATAAGGCTTCTAAAGTCATACCATCGGTTTCCCGGGAAGGGATCAGTACTGCCGGGAGGTTGTCCATTGCCGTCTGATGTTAATGCATCGCTGTATAAACGGTTAATAAAAATAGGAAGTCAGGTGCAGGTTGCACTTGATGAAGATGCCGATGCCCAGGTTTTTCTGGATTTTCTGGAACAACATCAGGCGGTTATGGCTGAATTAAAGCAGGTGAACATAGAAAATGATCCGGAAATGCTGGTCCTGATCCAAAGGACAAAAAAAAAGGTTGTTGAGGTGATAGAGCAGATTTCTATACAGCGGGATGAACTGGCAGGGCAGATCATGCAATCTAAAAGCAAAAAAAGAGCATTTGACGCTTATCATAAAATTTAGTGAAAAAGACAGACAATATTGGTTCTTTTAATAAAATACATGGCTGTAACCACCCGCCACAACGAAAAATGAAACTGTCATGATTCCAGCCATTTGGTCGGAGTTTTATATAACATACATGGCAGTCACCGCCGCCACAACGAATATTGGGTCGTAGACGCGGAGCCAAATGATATCATGCCGCCCCCCCGAGGGGCAATGGGCCCGGCCCGGAACCGTAGACGGCCCAATTGGCCGGTTCCTATTGCCCCTCGGGGGGGCTCTGCTGAGGTTGCCTGGAAGCTTTATTTTCTTATAAAAAAACAGACATGGCAAGTAACCACCTGTTACAACGAAATTTGAAACTCTCATGATTCCTGGTTGTTGGACGGAGTTTCATATAAAAAAAATTAAAGAAGGTGCATCATGATGATTGAATCCGTAAGTACATTGGGAAAAATTCCGCCAATTTTCGATCCTGTGACCCAGAAACCCTTATCCCAGGATGTGATGTTCGGCCAGACCACAAAAGGTGCTGATAGCTCCAGCAAGGAAGTTCCAGTCACCACGGAAAATTCTAAGCCTGATAAGGACGTGGATCGTATCTCTAAAATTGTGGATGCCGTTCAGGAATCCATGGAGATGATCCAGGAAAAAAATACCCAACTGATGTTTTCTGTCCATGAACAGACAGATAGGGTGATGATTAAAGTTACAAACCAAGCTTCAGGTGAAGTCATCCGGGAAATTCCTTCACAGGAATTTTTGGACCTTGCGGCTAAATTTGAACAAATGGTCGGGTTGATGTTTGACATGAAAATATAAGAGACCCAGCAGTTTTTGATCTACCATTTGGGGTTGGTTCTAAGACCGGCCACTTTTGAAAATTCAAAACTGTAGTCTGATATAACCGTCTAATAATAGAACTAATATTTTTCAATGATAATTATGTCGGACTGCAAGTGGCCGAAGATCGGATCAAGACCTACCATTTAATCCGGCTGAAATTTTTAAAAATATGACTTCTTGACGGTTCATAGATCAACGGCTTTGCTTCATAAGATAGAGCTTCGTATCTGCTTGGTGAATCAAATCCTGTTCATTCTGAAGGGTGTCTTGATCGGTGAGTTTTTTATCCGTTGCTCTTGCTGTCGTCGAAATTCCATAACTGATGCCCACAGCTATTTTTTGAGATTTCCATTCAAATAAGTGTCTGGATACGCTTTCCTGGATACGTTTTGTCATGATTTCTGCCATTTCCAAATCTGTTTCCGGCAGCAGGATGGCAAACTCATCTCCTCCATACCGGGCCACGACATCCGTGGTGCGCACGGATCGTTTCAAACAGCCTGCCAGTTCTTGCAACACCATATCCCCTGCCAGATGTCCATAAGTATCATTCACATTTTTAAACTTATCTCCGTCAATCATAACCACTGAAAGGGGTTTATCATACCGACGACTCCGGTTAAATTCATTTTGTAAAACTTCCTTGAATCGTTTGTGATTGTACAGACCGGTCAACCCGTCCATGTCAGAGCGTTCTTTTAAACGGTTGAATTTTTGGGCATTGTTCAATGACATGGCAAGGATGTTGGACAATGTGGACATTAATTCGGAGTTAATGTCATGGGAGAGCGCTTCTGTCTGGGGGGTGAGGCACACCATTCCCAGCAAGTTGCCTCCGGTATGAAGGGGTAGAACATGGGCAGGGGGAAACAATGTTTTTTCAAGATTACTGGTATTATCCATTTTTGGGGGAAACGGCATGCAGTGGATGGTTTCTGGAGGGATGGTTTTGCCGGATAGTGTCAAAAAAATGGCAGACATCTCTTGGGTGATGTCTGTAAGTGCATGGGGGCTTACATCTCGGTCCGGTGTATGAAGCGTGAGATACCAGCTATCGCCAATGCGGTAAAGCAAAGAAAATAGTTGCAGATCCACAACCTCCAGAAGTCCGGCATCCAGAACACGGGACATGATTTCATCCCAGTGGAGGTCGTAGGCGATTTTGCTGCTGAGCCGGTTGATGAAATTTAACTCCAGGTTTTTTCGTTTGAGTGCCTGTTTTTCAATTTCCAACCGTTCATTGACATCCTGTAAGTCATTCATCATGTTAAGAATACGGATAAAGGCCTTTCTGTTTTCCAACCCCCCCAGCAGTGCATCAAATATACGTTCCGGAATCAACGTCTTTTCAATGAATGCATATACCCCTTTTTGCAGTATTTTTGAGATGTTATCTGGGTCAGGCTGATTGCCGTAAAGAATAATGCACGCTTTGGAACCATGGGCCTGGAGGTGGCTTAAACAGTCATCGACTTTTTTCTGGCCCAGGCTGTAATCAATGATGATGGCGGAATACCGCTCCTGGGACATGGCCTCTTCAGCAGTATGGTTGAGTCTGTTGGTCTGGATGGTATAGCCCTTTGGTTCAAGAAGCGTGTTAAAGAGTTGCCAGTCTGCTTCGGTGTCACTTATAATAAGGGTTTTGTTATTCATGTCCATTTCAGTCTCTGTTCCAGATGTTGTCGATTAAACGTTACGTGCTGGATCTAACTCATCAAGTTAAAGCATATGTCTCTGGTAATGGTATGTTTCATGGTTAGATTTATGCAGGAAATATGCCATTTTTTTAAAAAATAAATTTTTTTTTAATCATGCTCCCTCTGAAAATTTTGTTCCTGTAACACAGGGCTTGTGATATAGACACTTAATGGGCGTATTGCCAGAATGTTTTGGCATTTTCATATAAAAAAAACAACAAGTGGAGAGAAAAACATGACGAACCCAGTGAATCAAATGGATCAGGCAATGAAATCCATGACAATAAAAACCGGTAAATATCTGACGTTTACCCTGGAAGATGAAACTTACGGTATCGGTATCCTTAAGGTAAAAGAAATAATTGGTATGATGCCCATTACATCTGTTCCACAAACGCCGGAATTTGTTAAAGGCGTCATTAATTTGCGGGGAAAGGTTATTCCCATCCTTGATCTTCGATTAAAGTTTACCATGGAACCGGTTCCCTATTCCGAGAGAACCTGTATTATTGTGGTGGAAATTGAGTCCAATGAAAGCACTGTCTTGATTGGTGTGGTGGTGGATGCGGTTTCCGAAGTGCTCAATATACGGGAAGAAGAAATTGAACCAACGCCAAAGTTCGGAACCCGACTGAACACCGAGCATATTCTTGGCATGGCCAAAATGGAAGGGGGGGTGAAAATTCTTCTCAATATTGATCAGGTCTTATCCGCAGAAGAGATCTCATCACTTGGAAAGGTCTCATAAATTAGAAATTGCCTTGTGAATCGAGCGAATAGTCTAATTTCGGCTTTCCTCGTAGGGGTACCAGTCTGATTTTCTCAATGCAGACGTTTTAAGAATGGCCACGTCGTTGGTTAATGTGTTGAAAACGATTTTCCTGCCCAGCGATCCCCCCACATCTTCAGATACAATGTGGATGTGCATGCGATTTAATATCTGTCTTGCCATGACAACGTTGTCTCTGCCGATGTCCCGGGGGGAGACCGCTTCATTAAATGCGCCGCCAAAAATTTGAGATTGAATATGTTTTGCCTTTGATCCTTGGTGGATCATCATGGTGATCAAAGCCCGGGTGGCCACGTTCCCATATATGGGAAAGGCCCTTTCTTTTTTTCCATTTGCCGGGAGTTTGTAAAGATTCATCCCTCCAATTTTTTTCTTTTTGTCAAAAAGACACACCGCAACACTGGAGCCTACAACAGCTGAGATGGCAGTGGGCACTTCGGGCAAATAAATGAATCCGGGCTTCAGAAAATAATCGACAACGGCAATATCTTTTGTATTAGTTTTCATGGATATAATTTATGTTAGTTTTAATTGTATTTTTATATAAAACTCCATCCAAAGGACTGGAATCATGACAGTTTCAACTTTCGTTGTGGCAGTGGTGGCTGCCATGTATGTTATATGAAAATGAAGTGTCCAAGTGCCCTCAGCAGAGCCCCCCCCCGATGGGCAATAGGAACCGGCCAATTGGGCCGTCTACGGTCCCGGGCCGGGCCCATTGCCCATCGGGGGGGGCGGCATGATACTATTTTCATTTTTCGTTGCGGCTGGTGGTTACAGCCATGCATGTTATATTAGTTTTAAATTTTCCCGATCATATTCAAAGCTGCCTGGGGAATTTGATCCAAGGGAAGTATTTTATCCACCGCATTGAGCTTTACAGCCTCTTTGGGCATTCCATAAACCACACAGCTTTTTTCATCCTGGGCAATGGTGGGTGAGCCAACCTGCTTCATTGCCAGCATGCCCTTGGCGCCATCTGATCCCATGCCTGTTAAAATGATCCCCACGGCATTGGCACCGGCATTCATGGCAACGGTTTTAAAAAGTACATCCACTGCCGGTCTCTGATGATGCACCCGGGGGCCGGATTTCACTTGAACATAATATCGGGCACCACTTCTCTTGAGCAGCATATGAAAGTTACCAGGAGCGATGAGGGCTTTACCATTGGTAATGGTCTCACCGTCAACGGCTTCAGACACTTCGATTTCACACTCTTTGTTTAATCGTTCGGCAAATGCCGCTGTAAAATTGGGTGGCATGTGTTGTACCACCAGAATTCCGGGAGCTGTACGGGGCATCTGGATCAGTACCCTTTTTAATGCCTCTGTGCCACCAGTGGAGGCACCAATGGCAATGAGCTTGTTGGTGGTTTCAGACAGAGCCCGGGGGGCAAAGGTGGCTTTGGGGGCAGATGGTTTTGTTTTTTTCTTGAGTCTGGACGCCACATCAATGAATGCAACTGCCTTTATTTTTTCAATGAGCTGTACTCCCATATCCCCCACAGAGTAGGCCACAGATGGTTTTGAGAGAACTTCCAAAGCACCCAGAGACAATGCTTCCAGGGCCAGTTTGCTGCTCTTCAGGGTCAGGGAACTGACGATGATCACCGGGATTGGGTAATGGGCCATGAGGTGTCTTAAAAAGGTGATGCCGTCCATGCGGGGCATCTCAATGTCCAATGTGATCACATCCGGTTTCAATTTGACAATTTTATCTCTGGCAACATAGGGATCCGGGGCCGTGCCCACCACTTGTATTTCATGATCCTTTGCCAATTGCTGTGAGAAAATTTTACGAACCACAGCAGAGTCATCCACGATTAAAACTTTGATTTTATGACCCATTTGAATTAAATTCTCCTTGGGTTATTTCTTTTGATATGCGCTTGGGATTACATGGGACATGGGGTGGTTGATGCCATTAAGGCTTTCCGACATGCCCACAAAAAAATAGCCACCGGGTTTCAGGGCGGTGAGTAGATTATCCACCACCTGTTGCCTTGTGGCATTGTCAAAGTAGATCATGACGTTTCTACAGAAAATAATATCAAACTGATCCGAAGGGTGATCTGAAATCAGGTTGAACTTGGTAAACGAGACATGGCGTTGCACTTCGGGTTTTACGCGAATACTGTTTTCCCATTTTCCCTTCCCTTTTTGAAAGTATTTGGAAAGGGCGGGTTGGGGAAATTTTTTTAATCTTTCCCGGGGATAAATTCCCTGTCGGGCAGTCTTGATCACGCTCTCTGAGATATCAGATGCAAAAATGGAGAATTTAAAATTCGCTTCCAGTAACTGCGCTGCGATGGAATAAGCCTCTTCCCCGCTTGATGATGCGGCACTCCATATTTTTAAAGATACTGATGAATTCAGATGCTTTATAATGAATTCACAATGTTTATTTTCCCTGAAAAAATAGGTGTGGTTGGTGGTAATGGCATCAATGAAACTTAAAAATTCTTGCTGACTTTGGGCCAGTAGTTTGAGATACTCAGAGATATTTATTGATTTTGTGATTCGGATACGTTTTGCAATTCTTGCCCTTAAAAGGGCCAGTTTCTTTTCCCCGATAACTATGCCAGATTCCCTGTAGATAAGGGTGGAGAGATTTTTAAGCTGTGAAGGGGTGATTTCTGTGGTATATGTCATTCATCTCTCTTGTCTGTTGGATATGTTGCGTAAAACCGGGTTTGATGACCAAATTTTTTTATTTAATATAAAGAAAATTATGGAAGATGTCAAAGCTTTACAATTTGATATTTTCCATAAGCCATTTATTGCATTTCAATTATTGCATATGCCATACAGCCATTTGTCATCACAATATGCGGTCTGTTTAACTATGATAGCAATATTTGGCATCCTTACATCTCCCTGTTCGCTTATTTTTTTATGCAATTATTAATTTAAATACCACAATATATTGTGGTTAGTCGATTTAAAAACATGGCTGCCCACTTAAGGCGGGATATTCTCAAGGCTTTTCATGTGGATAATTAGCTTTCAGCCCCTAAAATTCAGGCTGCTAAGACGCTTGATTT
>CAYSSE010000147.1:0-10194 GCA_964433355.1 uncultured Desulfocicer sp. | reverse complement strand
GAGCCGAAAGGATATTGAGCTGGCTCGAAAAAGATATAAACAGATTGAGGGGTGATCTATGGCTGAAAATATTTTAGATTCTTCCGGTAACCTTTTTATTGATTTGGGGTTTCCCCCTGACGAAGCGGCAGTTCTTCAAATGCGTGCTGATCTTATGACAGATATTCGGAAATTTATAAAGAGTAAGAACCTTACCCAGGTTAATGCGACCGAGATATTTGGGGTGAGTCAGTCCCGTATATCCGACCTTGTAAGAGGAAAATGGGAAAAATTTAGTCTTGAGATGCTTATCACTCTTGCAACAAGAGCTGGTATGCGTGTCAGTGTTAATATAGCTGCATGAACAAGGGGTAACAAAACGCTGTAGATCGGGGGACAAGATCACACAAGATCGGAGATCGAGATCGGGGGACACCTTACTTATCTTTCGGCCTGGTTCAAAAAAACATATTCCAGGGTAACACTTTTGCCCACCAGTCTTCTAATAAAAGACTCAGCAAGAGTGATATAAGGCATTAAAAAGTGTTAGGGAGTTCATGGAAAATATACACCCAACATCAATGAGCTTCATACCGAACCTCCAGAGTGCTGCATGCAAGATTCGGTAGTTTTATTATGATGAAGTCTCTCAGTCAGATTTGGGCTATCCACTTAAGGCGGAATATTCTCAAAATACAAATGACATATGGCTGTAGAATATCGAAAAACATATGTGTGGTTACTTATAGCGATGGCTGTCAATAATTAAGTAAGGTGTCCCCCGATCAAACTCGAAACTCGACTATACGGCTTCTGACAGCTTATTTAATATAAATGCATCTAAACTAATCCCATCCTGTTTTGCTTTCATTGACAACTTAGCATATAATTCGGTAGGAATTTTGGCAAACAAATCCTCCGGAATAAGATAGTTAGCAGTACCAAGAGCATCAGGTACAGGTATGGGATCTCCAAATTCTTTGGCTACGCTAATCCATGATTCAATTGCATCCATCACTTCGTGAAGTGCTTCATCCATTGTCTCACCATCTGACATGCACCCTGGCAGATCTGGCACTATAGCTATGAAGCCTCCACCATCATCATCAGATAATGGTCTTATTTCAACAGGATAATTAATTTTTCTTTTCATTCTCCTATCCCCTTTTCAATAAGTCTAACAAATTTTTTTACATATAAAGGCTTTATCGGTCGATGCGATGGAACAGATAACTTCTGTCCATTTTCATGACGAAAAATGACATGGCTTCCACCGGGTTTGCGCCAAATAATACCATAAACTTCAGCCAAGATTTGTAAGCTACTAATCCGCCAATCCAAGGGATTGCTTTTCATTTTTTGTAATATTTTATCGACTTTGCTCATGTTGAAATAGTATATTGTTGATTGGATGCATTGTCAATATTTTAGAACTATTCACCTTATTAATTTAATCACTTATTTGAGTGTCAGGCTCTTCCAGCCTATCAGAATACGCTACCAAATGATCAAGCATTTTTCTTCTATCAGAATAGAAATTTGATCGGCAATTACTGATATAAACATAGCCAGAGACGTATCCTATTCAAATTTCGGGGTAAACGCCGTTTAATCCCAAAAATTAATTTTTTAAATTCAGTAAATACAGAAAGTTATAAAATAATTTATTAAAATTGCATAATTTTACCCCGAAATTTGAATAGGATACCCAGAGACTCTTAAAAAATTTGGATACCACTAAAAATTTCGACCTGTGCGGGTAGATCATCGCTGAGCCTATTTGAATCAGAACCTCAGTGCTATTTACAAGGTATAGATACTGCTTGAAGGCTAAAACCACCCTAATTTATTACATTTGTATTGTTAATGCTCTGTAAATAATTGCTACCCGCACAGCTCGAAAAAAATTGCTCAATACTTTAGCGTTTTCATCAAATATTTTTTGCTGTTCATTCTGAAATGTTTCCTCTACAATGCTCATATTATTATCTCCTTACTCAAATTATTTCAAAATTTTAAAGTAGGTCAACACTTGTAGACTTATCCGTTAAGTACCAGATCATATATCCTTCAAAATAAAACATATAAATATCAATGGTATATGCCTGTGGAATACTGAAAAATATATGTGTGGGTACTTATGATGAAATCCCTTAGCCAGATTTGAACCAGCCCCCCTTGTCTTTTAGTGCCCGGTTTCTGAAAACTAACTTTACAGACCGAAGTATGCTCGAACCGGATTAAGCTCAATATACCAGGTACAGGCCAGCAAGTAATTTTCTTCCATGATAAATAAAGCGAATCGTCCCTGCTATAAATAATCCCGCACCCCTCCCGGCAATTAATCCGCCTTATAAGTACCCGGGCATATGTTCCTCAAAATAAAATCTATAAATATAGATGACATATGGCTGTAGAATACCAAAAAACATATGTGTGGGTACTTATAGCGATGGCTGTCAATAATTAAGTAAGGTGTCCCCCGATCACCCGATCAATAGGATCATAGGTGTCCCCCGATCCTGGCAAAAAATAAGTCTGTCCCCTTTTTTTAATTTGACAAATCAAAGTTTTTTTCTAATAATTGAAAAAGGAGGTGATCAATATGTCCGAACTTCTATTGGAAGAAAAAAAATGTCTTGCTTTTTCCAAGTCCATTAATAAAAAAATAGAAATTTTTAAAATGAGCGGATCGGTATTTTTTTGGAAAGTACCGATTAATATATTTGCTTTAATTTGCGATTCTTTAAAAGGATTTTTTCTTCTTCGAGAATTAAGACGAACCTTCAATCGGTGCAAATTTGAATGTTCTGATCCTAAATGTCTGAAGGTGGAAAAAATCAAGTTAATTCGTGATAGTTATATACTATTTGATGAAAAAATTTCAAAAATACCTGTTATGAATTTTTTTGTAGGAGTTCTTGTAAAGAAAACATTGGCAGGCTGGGATGATCTGGTAGAAGATATGACCATAGGTGCTGACGCTGAGTTTAGGAACTTAATAATGCAGATTGCAGAAAAAGTTACCTGATGTTCAAAACAATTAGACCCGAATCATTTCAAAAAGAACTTAAAAAAATTTTCAAGAAATTCCCAAAAGCAAAAAAAAGAATTGAAGGGGAAATAAATTCCCTCTCAGAAAATGCGGGTAATCGTTATCCTGGTTTTGGGGATTCACTCGATGTTAGAAAAGTCAGAATTGGCCTTCCTGAATATAAAATTGGTAAGTCTGATGGCCTTCGGATTGTCTGCTTGTTCCTCATTATCGATAAAAAAAGAATTCCTCTGGTTGTTTATCATAAAAAAGCTATTGGGAAAGAGCAGGAGGTCAACAGAATGATCAAGCAAAGACTTAAAGAAGTTCTTAGCACTTTATAAGGGAGTTCATGGGAAATAATATACCCATGTGAATGAATTCCATACCTACGAGTTGGCTCTCTCCATGCAAAAATGGGTAGTTTTATTACCATGAACCCCTAACCTCTCTGCCTCTTCACCAAATTTTCCACTATCGGGGTAAAGAGACTCACCACATTGCCTGCCAAAGCATCTTTAAAAAAACGAAATAAACTAAAAACCTTACCTTTTCCCCCGCTGGGTATTTATAGGATCTATTTGATACTTGCCATGGAACGATTTGACTATTATACTGGAAATAATATTTACAATTCATGTTTCATCCCTTGACATTAACCATGGACAAAGATAATAAAAAACCCATGAAATCAGACAAACTAATCAGGATATGTGTAATTGACGGGCAGGGAGGCGGCATCGGTTCCACGATTATCCGCAAGCTCAAGGACCGATTTGGAGAAGGCATTGAGGTGATGGCCCTGGGTACCAATGCCATTGCCACGGCCCAGATGCTCAAATCCCGGGCCAACCGGGGGGCTTCGGGTGTTAATGCCATTGTTCAAACAGTGAAGGGGGCTGACTTTATCATTGGAACGGTGGGAATCATTATGCCCCATGCCATGATGGGGGAACTCACACTGGAGATGGCCGAGGCCATTGCGCAGTCCCCGGCAAAAAAGTTGCTGCTGCCCCTGACCCAGGAAAATCTGGCCATTGTGGGGTTATCATCCACGCCCCTGCCCCAGCTTGTTGATGATCTCATTGACAGGTATGAGAACGATTTCCAACCAAATTTTAAGGAGTAAACGATATGTGTGAAGCAACAGCTTATCTTATGGAAGAAGAGAACGAGCGCATGCTCATGGAGGCCGTTGATACTGTCATTCCGGAAGACGGGGGAATTCGTCTGGTGAGTATTTTCGGGGATCAAAAATTTATTAAAGGGTATATTTACTCGTTGTCACTGGTGGATCACAAGGTATTTATCAAGTTGCATTCAAATGGGCAACTTATCTAAACCCCATTCCTAAAAAACAGAAAGGGAAAAGAGCCGGACGGCAAGTCTTACAAATAGGATCTATTTGCGGCTCTTAATTCCCTTTCAAAGAAAACTTAAATTTTTTATATATGCAAAACCCCTAACCCTTTTAGGTCAAGGGTTAAAAGACATAACACACTTCAGATAAAATCACCAGCCCAATGTCAGATAATCATGGATGGAGTCAGCCGCTTCCCGGCCAGCTCCCATGGCAAGAATAACCGTTGCCATACCCGTGACGATGTCACCACCGGCCCAGACCCCTTTTTTGGTGGTTTTACCCGTTGCAGGATCTGCAACGATATTGCCCCAGGGGTTGAGACCAATTTCGGGAGTGGCATTGGTCAACAATGGGTTGGCCTTGGCCCCCACAGAAACCACCACAAGATCACAATTCACTTTATATTCTGAACCTTCAATGGGAAGAGGACGTCGACGACCTGATTCATCGGGCTCACCCAACTCCATTTTTAAACACTCCATGCCGTTGAGACGTCCGTTGTCATCTCCAAAAAACTGAACAGGGTTGGTGAGCAACACAAACTCAATGCCCTCTTCCTCTGCGTGATGCAGCTCTTCGGCTCTGGCAGGCATCTCTTCCCGGGATCGCCGATACACTATTTTAACAGAATCCGCACCCAAGCGCATGGCCGTTCTTGCCGAATCCATGGCAACATTTCCGGCTCCCAGAACCACCACATTTTTACCCTTGGCAACGGGGGTATCATACTCAGGAAAAAGATATGCCTTCATGAGATTGGTTCGGGTGAGATATTCATTGGCGGAAAAAACACCAATGAGATTTTCACCTGGAAGGTTCATGAAACGGGGCAGTCCTGCACCCACACCGACATAAACGGCATCATACCCCTCTTCTAACAATTCGTCAACGGTTACAGTGGTTCCCACCACATTGTTGGTCTCAATTTTTACCCCAAGTTGTTCCAGGGTGGACACTTCTGAGCCCACGATGTCCTTGGGTAACCGAAATTCAGGAATACCATACACCAATACACCACCGGTTTTATGGAAGGCTTCAAATATGGTGACATCGTGTCCCTTGAGAACAAGATCCCCTGCCACGGTTAGCCCTGAAGGGCCTGATCCCACCACGGCCACTTTTTTGCCGGTTTTTTCTGCCACCACGGGAAGTACTGCTTCACCGCTTTCTCTGGCATAATCCGCTGCAAATCGTTCAAGGTACCCAATGGCAACCGGTTGACCTTTTTTACCCACAATGCAGTTGCCCTCACATTGAATTTCCTGGGGGCACACCCGGCCACACACTGCTGGCAGGGCATTTTTTTCCCATAAGGTACTCGCCGCACCGGCAAAATCACCATCCACAATTTTACGGATAAAGCCAGGGATATTAACAGATACAGGGCACCCTTCCACACATGCCGGTTTTTTACACTGCAAGCAACGGGCAGCTTCTATCTGTGCCATTTCCGGTGTCAATCCCAGGGGAACTTCTTGAAAATTTCTATTTCGTACATTGGGTGCCTGTTCAGGCATTTTAACCCGTGGTGTTTTTTCTTTTTTGACTTTTTTTTCTGCCATTACATCCTCCAGATAAAACCCCATGCCCCGGTGGGCATAAAGTCATAAATAAACCGGCATCCTTCATATAACCCAAAAATACTTTACAATTTTTTGGAAAAAAGCCCCTACAAATGGGGAATGTTCTAAAAAAGTGTAAAGCATTTTTGAAGGATGCCAATAAACCTTAATCATAAAGTTCCAGTGAGAAATTTATTTACACTGACATTCGTCCATGTTGTCCATGCTGAATTTTTCTTCGGACTGATATGCCTGGAGACGTTTGGACAGCTCATCATAGTCCACGTTGTGGCCATCAAACTCAGGGCCGTCAACGCATGCAAATTTGGTTTCACCGCCCACAGTTACCCGGCAACCACCGCACATGCCAGTACCATCCACCATGATGGGATTCAGGCTGACAAGGGTTTCAACATTTTTTTCTTTGGTAATCATGGAGACAAATTTCATCATGGGGACGGGCCCAATGGCCACCACCAGGCTGATATCTTCCTTTGCCAGTACATCCTTGAGTATATCAGTAACAAATCCGTGATGTCCCTGGGAGCCATCATCTGTGCAGATGTGAAGGGTGTCAGAGACCTTTGCCATCTTGTCTTCCAGGATCAGCAGATCTTTGTTCCGGGAACCCAGAATAGTGATCACTTCATTGCCCGCCTCTTTGAGCCCCCTTGTAATGGGATGAAGCACGGCAATGCCGGTACCGCCGCCCACGCACACCACTTTTCCCTTTTTTTCAAGGTGGGTGGCTTTTCCCAGAGGCCCGATGACCGCATAATACTCCTGGCCCACAGCCATGCTTCCAAAAAGCTTGGTGGACTTTCCAACGATCATATAAATAATGGTAATGGTACCCTTTTCCGTGTCCACATCTGCCATGGTCAATGGAATCCGTTCTCCGGTTTCATTGGCCTGGAGAATTACAAACTGGCCGGGTTTTGCTTTGCCAGCGATGCGGGGCGCCTCAATCTCATTTAGAACGATGGTGCCTTGGGCCATCTCTTCCCGATGGACAATTTTAAACATTTTCAAGCCTCCTGCAATCAAAATTTTTCTCAATATATAAACTGAAGCGCATTATTGCATTTCAAATTTTCCAACGATGCACCGATGCACCATACGTTTTTAGTAAATGATCATAACCCAATAAAAGTCATAAAATCAAGGTAAAATTTTATACCCCATTCAATTTTATTCAATTACGCGTCCATTACCTCAGCCTTGATGATGGTAATGGTTTCTGTGGGGACATCCTGCTGTCCTGCCTTGCTACCCGTGGCCACGCCTTTCATCTTATTTACCACTCCATGGCCCTTGGTGACCTTACCAAAAACAGCATAGCCCCATCCCTGGGGAGTTTTGGCTGTGTGGTTCAAAAAATCATTTTTCTTTACATTGATAAAAAATTGTGCGGATGCACTATGGGGATCCATGGTTCGGGCCATGGCAAGGGTGTAAGCATCGTTGGAAAGTCCATTGTCTGCTTCGTTTTCAATGGGAGCCTCGGTGGGTTTTTCTTTCATATCTTCGGTCATACCGCCGCCTTGAACCATGAATCCATCAATCACCCGATGAAAGATGGTACCGTCATAGTGGCCGGATTTCACATAAGATAAAAAATTTTCTGCACTTTTAGGAGCCTTTTCAGTGTCCAGCTCCACAACAATTTCACCCATACTCGTCTCAATTCTTACCATTTGTAATCACCTGTGATTTATAAAAAATTAAAGTTAAAAGAGATGGGGATGAAACCCCTATTTCAGGTGTTTCATCCCCACAATATATCTATTCTTCAAAACATTGAAAGTTAGAACCAGAAGCGCTTTCACCCCCACGTGACAAAATCAGATCAGGCCCCGACCTTGATTCGCATCAGTGGCCTGCCATCTCTCCGGGAGCCACAATCGCCCCTTTTTCCTGCCTTAATAGCATAAGTTCTTCTTTCTGACCATGGAGAACCTTAAACAAAGTGTCAGGAATATTTTTTTCCTTGGAATAGGCATCAATCTGGAATTCTAACCGTGCAATGATATTATCAACGTACAGGGAAAACTGCTTAATGTATAACTCATGGGGGTATTCTTTTCCAATGACCTCCATGAAAAGGTCTTTCAGATCCTCGTACAGGGGCAGATGACCAATGGGAGTTTCAATTCTTTTGACTTCTCGATGGGCATATCGTTCCAGCCAGGAGAGCCAAACCTTTACATCTCTTTTTTCCCCTAACAATTTCTTAGAATCCCCTCCCCTTGCCCCGTCGGTCAAGAAATAATTGAGGCCCGCCATGACAGGTTTCTTGTCAGTGGCAATGTCAGGGTTACCAAAAAATTTCAACTGGGCATCCATATAATCCCCCAATGCCCCGGGAATAAAAGCGGCATTGGCCCAGGGAGCCCGCCGAACACCTGTAACCCCTAACTCCGTTGCTGTGGCTGCAGAGACAATACAGGCCCCCAGCACCACGCCATGCGCCTCATTTTTAGCCACCCACACCGGAGGCATGGTATCACTGTCCCGGCCACTGTAGGTGATCATCCGGGTTTCCACCCCATCCGGATTTTCTGATTCCTGGGAATAATTATCCAATGCCGTTGCCGTAAGGGTACACCGGGAGTTGGCATGAGATATGGGTACGGCCTTTCCATGGGCATCGACCATGCCTTTGTGCCATTCTCCCTGGAAGTTGAACCCTTTTTCTGGCGAAGGTTCTCCATTGCCCACCCAATGGGGTTTTTTATCTTCATC
Organism: uncultured Desulfocicer sp.; assembly: GCA_964433355.1. Taxonomy (GTDB): domain Bacteria; phylum Desulfobacterota; class Desulfobacteria; order Desulfobacterales; family Desulfobacteraceae; genus Desulfocicer. The sequence continues at coordinate 1,511 of CAYSSE010000147.1, read as the reverse complement.
CACCAGCACATTAGTCCATATCACTTCAGTACCGGGCTTTCGCAAGTTTTCCATGAGCTGGGGATCCCCCTCCCAGTTCACATCCTGAAGTATGCCAAAGATACCGCATTCCGGGTTGATGGAACGAACCGATCCGTCTTTGGCAATCCACATCTGGGCCAGATCATCCCCCACAAAACAATCTCCGGCCATGGCAGTTGTGGTTTTTCCACACCCGCTGGGAGCGGCCCCGGCGCACCAGGAAACCCGGTTCCCCGGTCCTTTAATGCCCGTGATAAACATGTGTTCGGACAGCTCTTTACCCCGATTTTCATAAACAGCCTTATCCACGGCAAAGCGATGATTTCCCTTTTTCAGCAACAGGGTATTACCCGCATAGGTGCAATTAAAGCTGTAGGTGGTGCGATAACTTCTGTCCATGAAGACCCGGGCATTGGGAAGATCTTCGTTTCGATTCTGGCCTTCACTGTGAATATTGGTAAAAAAATGACCCAGTCTTTCCACCTCCTGGTGAAATCCATGAAAGGCATTTCGATAGAGAATCTCAGCACTGTGGGACACATAGGCAGAACTGGTGATTTCAAGCGCAGGGTTGGCAGCCGGTGCCCCCACAGGGCCCCGCATGTAAAACCCCACAATCATGGTTTTATTTTCCATGATGCCGGACATGTGTGTATCTATCTCCTCAAGGGCTTGCTCCCGTTCCATTCTGTTGGCAAGGGTACTCACCGCTTCCTGGGGATCAGTGATGTAGAAGGTTCTGTCAACAATGCGCCCCTGCTCCTCTGCCAGGTCATAATGAATGGTATGATCTGGCATGGCAAGGGGAGCTTCTTCTTTATTTTTAAGAGCAAGATCTCTAATAAATTGACGGTCTTCCTGGGATCCAGTATTAATGAAAACCGAGCGGGGTCGCCCCACAGCAATGGCATTGGCGATGCGTTTCAACACCGTTTCATTTTTTATGGTTTTTATTCGACCATACTGGATATCATCCATGTATTGTCTGAAAATTTCATCCATTTTATCAGTGGAATCTATTTTCCCCAGCGTTTCAGCTATGTCCGGCCCCACGTTTTTCTTCACCATTTTAATTTACTTTTACCTCATTTTGGATCACTTTTTTTTATGAAAATTCATGAAAACCTCAAAGACAGAAACCCTTGCCCCGATAGCCTTACGTGACTTTAATTGTATTATCTATTGGGCTACCCACTTAAGGCGGGATATTTTCAAGATTTTTTATGTGGGTAATTAGCTTTTAACCCCTAAAATCAAGGTTGCTAAGACGCTTGATTTTAAAGGCTGTCTCGTCTTAAGTGGGTAGCCATCTATTGCATCAAATTATTACTCCTTAACACGTTCTTAATAAAAAACAAATATTTTAAATATTTTTTTGCCCTGAAACCCAGAGTATGGTATCTGTTGCATCATTATGACAACAACACAAATAATAAGCATATCCAATCAAAAAGGGGGCGTGGGTAAAACCACCACTGCGGTGAACCTGG
>CAYSSE010000146.1:0-10240 GCA_964433355.1 uncultured Desulfocicer sp. | reverse complement strand
GGGGCGGCATGATATCATTTGGCTCCGCGTCTACGACCCAATATTCGTTGTGTCCTACAGGACATGCCCGTTATATACAAACCCAAAAGGAAAATATCCGTTGGCCGGTATCCAGGAAATTCTCACACTCATTCTACTCATTAGCTGCATTATTTTTCTGCCCCGCCTGTTCGGGGGAAACAGATCCTCCACCAGAAAAAAGGCCAAACGCCTCTCCCCTTCGGGGAAACTGCGCCTGGCCATTGTGTTGTCAGTAATTTTTCCCCTGGTGATGGCAGTACCACTGCCGCCCTGGGACCCGGAGAATAGGTCTCTGTTTCTCCTTGGGGGGCTCCTCCCTGTTATCCTGTATTGGGCTGGCGTGTGGATCTTCCAGGGATTCAGAAAAAAATGAAAGTTGGAATCAAGCCCAAATCCCTGGATAATTCAGGCGGTATTGAAATTACTGGCCAAAAACAGTTTTAAGCAATTCAGTGGTCTGTTCCACCGGATTTTCCCGGATGCCAGCTTCTTTTTTTGCCATGTAATAGAATATTCCCGCAAGACCCTTATCCAGCACATGCTGGGTGAGATTCGCCTTCACATCGGGCACAAAGGGAATGTCTTTATATTTTCCCATGAGCTGGTCATAGGCGTTTACTGCGCCCACCTGGGCCAGGGTTCCATCCACAATGGGCCGCATCTCATCGGTAAGGGGAACGGACATCTTATCCTTGAAGTATTGGGTGGCTGAATCATCAGGTCCATCATAAATGGCTTTAACATCATCAAAGCTCATCTCCGTGATGGCGGTAAGAAACAGATCCTTTGCTTTGGGTGCAGCTGCCTCCGCAGCCCGATTAAGCTTCAACTCCAGGTCATCAGCCATGCTGGAAAGCCCCACCGTACCCAACATGGATTTCACCTTTTCAAGTGATCCTGGAAGGGGAATATGAATGGCATCATCCTTGTTGAATCCATCGGCGGCCCCCACCTGATCCACCACTGCCTGGGATGCCAGGGTCAGGGCCTCTTTAAAGGCATCGGAGATCTGGGGCAAACTGGGTTCCCCAATGGCTGCTGAGTCACTTTTTACCCCACTGTCCCCGGAAACGGAGTTGAGAAGGTCTGTCCCGGTTTTTAACCAGGAGGTACCAGCAGAAACCTGGCTGGATCCGATGATAAGAAACAGAAACCCTGAACTGATAAGCAATGCAAAATAAAGCAGAGATTTTTTCTTTGTTAAACCTTTCATGGACTTCTCCTTTTAAGCGATTACCGAAAAAAGAATATACCGGGATGAGACGACAAACAGTTATAGTCTTTGGCATAAATGACCCAGTAGACTTAGTACAGATCTCTGGATTATAGATGCAATATGTTGAATATTAAATCACTCAATATCAATATGCTGTATGCTCATTTTGCAAAAGACGACTTAATCAACAGGCTCATAAATGGCCTTATTTTTCAAATGTAAGGGTCGCATCCTTTGGCAATGCGAGCCCCACGCTAACCTCCAATGTTTTCAGCACCCCCCCAATCACAGGGCAGGAGACATGAGGGATGGTTTTCAAAGATACGTCCAGCACCTGGGAGTCCAAAGTACCCGTTTTTTTATCCTTGAACAATTCGGTCATCACATTGATCTCTTTACCCCCCAGCACCTCATTAACCCTTTTCCAGTTGGGGCATTCACTCTCAATGTTGATCATGGCCTTGTATCCCCCTTTATCTTCTCCTTTCACCACTGTTGTAAATCCACAAATACCAGCAAAAATTTTCATTGTCGTCATTTTATTTCTCTCCAGCTCTTTTAAGTTTATCTCAATATTTTTTATTAGAAAATAAAACTTCCGGGCAATCTCAGCAGAGCCCCGACGGGGGCACCATGGTTCCATTTTCTATTTCACCTGCAATTCCCGGGCAAAGGACTTGAAGCGTCGGGCCTCCCCATCATTGCCAAGATGATCATAAATAGCACTTACATTTTGGTAGTACAATGCCCGATTATCCGGATCTTCAGCCACCAGATCAAGATAAACATCAATGATTTGGGGGGTCATGACCCCGGAGGCAAATCCCGCATGGGCAAATTTTCGTTTCAGAGCCGTGTCCGGTCTCTGGCCGCATCCGCTACAGGTAGCCATGAGCCCGGTGTAGAGTTGAAACGCCCTTCCTGGATCTCCCTTTGTTTCAAAAATTGCTGCCAATGCCCTGACAAGTGAGTCATCCATTCCATTCCGCTCCAGAGTCTCCTGGTATAGTTTTTCAGCTTGGTCTAATTTTCCTTCCAGGCACCAGGTTTCACCCTTGAGCAACACAATGGGCACTCTTTGAGCAATGGATTCCGGACAAGTGTCCAATATATTGTGGGCCCGGTCAAATGCTTTCTTCATCCACAGCACCTCGCACAACACATAATATCCCCTCACCGAAAGAGGACACCAGGCCAGAAAATCCATCAAAATAATCTCTGCCCGGTCAAGTTCTTCCAGATTGAGCAGGGCCGTGCCCAGCTCCAGCCCAATATAATTTTCAGCGGAAGCATTGACCTCACAGGCCTCTTCCAATGCGTTGACCGCCACTTGAAAGTCCCCGGCATTCAAGGCAACAACGCCTTGGACAAAGGCATTGCCATATTCCCCATAGGCCACCTGCTCCTCCTGGGAAAGTGTGCTGAGTATCACTTCAAAGGTTTCAAAATCACCTCCGCTTTTAAAGTCCATATCAGGAGACCATGCTTCTGAGGGTTCATTGTCACGGCCGGTTCCGACATCCCCTTGGTCAGAAGTCTCATGTTCCGGCCCATGGGAAGAGTCACAGCGTTTTAAACCCGCCTCAATCTCCTGGATCAGCCCGGGGGTTGTGGTCAACTCAAGGGCCAGGGTCAAAATATCATGGGCCTCCTGGTGGCACCCGGACTCCAGAAGCTCATTTCCCTTGTCCAGATGCTGCCGGGACAGAGCCTCGCAGCTATGGCTGATTTTCAGATCCAATTTTTTTAAAAAATCCTGGGCCTGGGCCGGTTTTTTTGCATGGCGGGCCCTTGCCTTTTCATAGTCAATTTTTGCAAGGCCAAATTGCCCTTGTTCAAATAAAAGATCCCCATTTTCCATCAGCACTTCGGGTGTTTTCCCCGATAAGAAACTGAAAAAACCCATCCTTTTTCTCCATTTTTGCTAATTTTTTTCCACGTCAAATATTTGTCATCCGCCGTCATTTAAGACCCTGTTGATTTAGTACAGATCTCTGGATTATAGATACAATATGCTGAATATTAAATCACCCAATATCAAGATGTTGTGTACTAATTTTGCAAAAAGCAACTTAATCAACAGGCTCATTTAAAGCCCTTCAGGCTGTAAGTACCCTTCATCACTAACAGTCCCCCATAAATTTGTAAAGCTTCAAAAAGAACCCTGGAAAAGAATCCTTCCCCCCCAAAAAACAAAAGATTTTTTCCACCCCACCAGGGGCAGAAAAAATCTTTTCAGTTAAAAACAGGGAGACCTCAATGTATGGCCTTTACGAACCTATCTTTTTCGTATCCATCCAGTTTCAGGCGAGGAATGGCTGGAAAGGACATAAGGGAATCAAAAAAATCATGAATCCCTTATGCCCAATGATACTGGTTACTCATCCAAATTGGGTGGATTATAAAGGTCAAACCCCGGTTCTTTTCTGATACTTTTCAAAAAGGCGATGATCATTAACACCATGAGAATCATAAAGGGAAAGGAGACCACAAAAGCAACGGTCTGGATTGCTTTTAACCCCCCGGCAATCAACAGCATGGCCGCAATGGTGGAACACAACATTCCCCAAAAAATTTTAAGTCCGTTTTTCGGATCCAGACTGCCACCGGAACTCATCATGCCCACCACATAGGTGGCGGAATCCGCCGAGGTGACAAAAAAGATGGAGACAATAATCATGGAAAGCAATGACAGCACGCCCCCCATGGGGTATTGATCAAACAAAACGAAAATGGCCATGGTGACATCTTTGAATGTGGCATCGGCAATGCCCACGGCCCCATTGGCAAGTTCCAGGCTGATGGCGGAGCCTCCCAGAATACTGAACCAGATGGCGCACAACAGAGTCGGTGCCAGAAGCGCACCAAAAACGAACTGACGGATGGTTCGTCCCCTTGAAATTCGGGCAATAAAAGCCCCCACAAAAGGAGCCCAAGTCAACCACCAGGCCCAGTAAAAAACGGTCCAGGCACCCACCCAATCATATCCAGCATGTTTTTCCACCCCACCTGTGCTATCCATGAAAAAACTGAGCCACACAATGTTCTGAAAATAATTCCCCAAAGATTCAAGAAGGGTTTGAAGAATATAGATGGTGGGGCCTATGAACAACATCAGAAGCATCAAACCAAAGGCCAGCACCATGTTGATGCTGGAAAGAATTTTAATACCTTTACTGACACCGGTCACAGCGGAAATAATATAAAGAAGCGTCACCACTGCAATGATAATGATGGAAACCGTTGTGGTATTGGGTATCCCATAAAGCTTATTGAGCCCCGTGGATACCTGCATGGCTCCGAGCCCAAGGGAGGTGGCCACCCCAAAAAGCGTCACCACCACAGCCAGGGTATCAATGGATTTTCCGATGACCCCTTTAACGTTCTTGATGCCGATGAGGGGTTTTAAAATATAACTGAGCAGGGCCGGATTCCCCTTGCGAAAATGGGAATAGGCCAACAACATGGCCACCACAGCATAACAGGCCCAAGGATGGAGCCCCCAATGGAAAAACACCGTCCGCATGGCATCTGCTGCTGCCTGGGGGGTTTTGGGCTCGGCAAAGGGAGGGCCTGCAAAATGGTAAATGGGTTCAGCAACCCCCCAAAATACCAGACCGATGCCCATGCCAGCGGCAAAAAGCATGGAAAACCAGGTCATGAGCGAGAATTCTGGTTCTTCATCGTCCTTTCCAAGCTTGATATTCCCATACCGGCTAAAGGCCATGGCAAAACAGAACACCACAAAGCCAGCCACGCATAACAGGTAGGCCCATCCAAAATTATTAATGAAAAATTTAAACAGGGTGTCAAACAGCCCTTTTACGCCTTCCGGTGAAATCATGGTTGCCACGATGAACGCAGCGCAACAGAGCACCGAGGTGATGGTGATGCCCTTGTCAATGGTGTTGGATTGTTCCTTCATTTAATCCTCCCGATAATTTAGTTTGTTTTTTACATGAAATTCCGTCTAAAATACTGGAATCATAAGGGTTTCATTTTTCGTTGTGGCTGGTGGTTACAGCCATGTATGTTTGTTTTATTAGAAAATAGAACTTTCAGGCAACCTCAGCAGAGCCCCCCCGATGGGCAATAGGAACCGGCCAATTGGGCCGTCTACGGTTCCGGCCGGGCCCATTGCCCGTCGGGGGGGGGGCGGCATGATATTATTTTTGGGCTTAGTTCTAATTTCTGCCATTTTTGACAGCGCACATAAGATAGAAACAATTAAACAATTGAAATTTAACATTATATTTACTCATGAGTTGTAAGTTCTCATAACCTATTGAATTTATTAATAGTGAAAAAATGAAAACAAAAACTTCAGTTCTAATTATTTCAATAAGTTATAAAATAATGGCCTGGAAAAATCATAGAACTTACAACTCACGAGATATTTAATTGTTGACTGTTTGGTGCATATCCACTGACCGACGTTAGAACCAACCCCGCAATTTCAATATTCATTGTGTCCGTCAGATTAAAAAAAATTATCCGAATATTTCACATATACATAAAAATTGAAAGGATATAATTTCATTTACCAAAATAGTATTCATTAATTAGATGATTTCATCAATAAGTCAAAAAACAAACTTCTTTCTTATCACTCCAAAAAGATTTTACAATTTTGGGAAAAGGGTTAAGTACCCGAGTATATATTCCTCAAAATAAAATCCCTCCAGCAGATGTAAACTGGAGAATGAAGAATGAAGAATGAAGAATGAAGAATGGCGAATGGCAAATGGCGAATAATGGGGGATCTTCTCAGAAAAAAATAATGGCGAAATTTGCCAGGGAACGGGTTCCCTGGCGAGGTGAATGATGCATGGATAAAGGGCGCATTCCCATTTTCCCGGTCGGAGTTCTAACGCTTTAATTTGTAAAGATATAATTTTTGAACCAATTTATTTCCAACTTAATAAAATCAATAAGTTATAAACAGTGTCGGAAAAATGGGAATGCGCCCTGGATAAGCCGGCAAAAATTAAAGCAAGGATTACTGGTACATATTTTCGATATCTTTCTGATAATTATCCATGATCACATTCTTTTTCACCTTAAATGTGGGCGTCATCATCTTATTTTCAATGGTAAATTCCGGGACGATGGCGACTTTTTTCAAGGTCTCAAAGGAGGGAAGTTCCTTGTTTTTGCGAGCCACTTCTTCATCAATGAGCCGAACGATCTCTTCGTGCTGCAGCAACTCTTCGCCACCGTTTCTGCCATTAAAAAATCCCTTTTCCTGGGCATAGGCTTTGATATTCTCTTCATCCAGGGTGACAATGGCACTGAGGAATTTACGCTGATCCCCCACCACACACACCTGATTGATATATTTTGAGGTGCCCATGAGCCCTTCAATGGCAGAGGGTGCCACATTTTTTCCACCGGAGGTGATGATCAACTCTTTTTTTCTGCCGGTGATTTTGAGCACATTGCCCTCCAAGATTTCCCCAAGATCACCGCTCCTTAACCATCCGTCTTCGGTGAAGTTATCCTGGGTTTCTTCGGGCATCTTATAATATCCCTTCATGACATTTCGTCCCTTGAAAAGCACCTCACCGTCATCGGCAAGCTTGTGAAACAAGCCTGCACCCGGTGGCCCCACCACACCAAAATCATATTTATCAAATCGATTCAAATTACTAAAACTGGTATTTTCTGTCATACCCAGCCCCTCCAAAATAAGAAGACCGGCAGCATGAAAGAAACGTGCAATATCAGGACTCAGGGGAGCCCCTCCACTGATGCACCATTCCACCTTTCCCCCCAAGGCTTTATGAATCTTTGAAAAAACAAGCTTTGTTGCAATGCGATATTTCAACTGGGTCATGGGGGGAATGGGTTGCTGAGCCACCTTATACTTGCTAACGGTCTCTCCCACAGCCAGGGACCAATTAAACACTTTTTCCGTCATGCCGCCCTTGGCTTCCACATCGGAAACCACCCGGGTATAAATTTTTTCAAATATCCGGGGAACACTGACAAACCAATGGGGGGATGCCAGCTTAAAATCGTCAAGCAGGGTATTTATACTCCGGGCAAAGGTGGTACGATGCCCGGTGAACACGGCTGCATAACTACAGGTTCTGGCAAACACATGGGCCAGGGGAAGAAAAAGAAAATTATCTTCACCGCAATCAAAATTACCACTGTGAAATACCGACTGGGCCGTTGAGGTAATGTTGTCATGGGTGAGCATCACCCCCTTGGGAAGTCCTGTGGTGCCCGAGGTGTAAACAATACCTGCAAGATCATCAGAAGTCACTTGTGCCGTACGTCCTTGAAACTCATCGTCTGGAATGTCTTTTCCAAGCTCAAGAAAGGTTTCATAGGAAATAATCCAGTCGTTGCCCGGCATATCTCCCTTGATCATGATCACCTTTCTTACATCTGGAATTTCACCCCTGATTTCCAGAAGTTTTGCCACCTGTTTTTCATCCTCGGCAAAAACAACAACCGCATCACAATGATCAATGATATAGCGACAATCTTTGGGAAGATTGGACTGATAGATCCCCACAGTTGCTGCACCGATGCTCATGTTGGCCATATCCGTCAATACCCATCGGTAATTGGTGTAACTGAGAATATTAACTTTATCGCCTTTTTCTACCCCCAATGCCATGAGACTTTTGGCCGCCTGTTTAACTTGTTGGTAAAATTCGTTCCAGGTGACAGAGGCAGGAAGCGCATTGTCATCAAACCAGCGATATGCCTCTTTGCTTGTGTGTTCATCCACTGTTTCACAAAGCATCTGGTGAACCCCTTGATAATCCCTGAACTGCATAACACCTCCTGCGACTGATATAACATTAAAATAAAACGGAAACCCAGCGGGCACCGCAACTACTCCTGCATTGAACGATTATAAAGTGATATCCTTGTCAATACCTTCGCCATTTTATTTTGGCCCAAAGTTTAATCAGCATGTAGCATGTTTAGAACCATGATCATACAATATATGCTAAATGAATTATCAAAATTTAAATCAATTTTTAATTTGGCGAAGGTCTTGCTTGTCTACTAGGGCTTCCCCGAAAATAGACTACCACTATGCCCAGCTTAATACGCTGATATTGCATTATAAAAAATTTTAATTTGGTAGTTTATTGTCGTCCAAGTCCCTTACACTTTAATCACCATCGGGTCGACCATAAACAAAAAAAAATCCTGGTAAACATGGTTTATAAAGATAAAGTTACTTTTTCTTTAGTAATTTCAATTCATCAAGTCAAGGAAAAAATATTTTCCCCAGGAAAATTCACAGAGTTGATAACCTTGCTGACCTGATTTTACTTTAATCTCTTGATTATTGTGGAGAAATAAAATATTCACATGGTGCATCATCAAAAAATAAGAATCCGTGGCATCCGTCAAAAGTACTTTACAATTGCTTAGGGAATTCTCCATGTGCCGGAGCTTTTTTACAAAAGATTCCTACTTTCAGGCGCATATATAAGGATACCGACTCCAGGCACTCATCTTCATTTAAATATACAGGAGCATCTGATGTCAAATCATATTGTACTTGCACTCATCGCTGCCATAGGTGGCATTATGGTGTCATTACAGGCCCAGCTAATGGGGATCATGGACAGGCAGTTGGGGACACTGGAGAGTGTTTTCATCACCTATGGCCTGGGGGGCCTCATCATTGGTGGCACCATGCTGTTTTACCGTGGCGGCAATCTTACAGCCTATGCGTCGGTACCATGGTACGCCCTGTTAACAGGTCTCATGGGCCTCATCATTGTGGGAGCCATCGGGTATACCTCCCCCCGGCTGGGTCTGGTTCCTGCCCTGACCATTCTTGTGATGGCCCAGTTTGCAGCGGCAGCCCTGATTGATCATTTTGGCATGCTGGGTGCTCAAATCCGTCCCCTGACGCTTATCCGGGGATCTGGGATTTTGGTCATGCTGGTGGGAATATGGATGACGTTGCGGTGAGAGTAAACCATGGCTGAAAATCAATACTGATAACAGAACTCACAGGTGACTTCATATGGAAAAAGACATGCCACAACCCTATGACAAGTACATTAAAGCATTAATGGATATCAGCGGTGCCATCACTTCTGATCTCTATCTTGAAGATATCCTTAAACTCACCGTAATGGTCACAGCCAAGGTAACCGGCGTTGAAATCTGTTCCCTGTGGTTGGTGGATGATAGCTGCCATCCCCCCAAAATTCGCCTTAAGGCAACCCAAGCCTTTGACCGGGATTATATTAAAGATAGATCCCTGAATATGGATGAAGGGGTGGTGGGGGCTGTCATCACTGGAAAAAAACCCATTATCATTGATAATGTACTTGAAGATCATCGGTTTAAAGAAAAAGACATGGCCCATAAGTTGGGGTTAATTTCCATGGTGGGGGTTCCCCTCCAAGTTCTGGATGATCGCATCATCGGAGCACTGAACTGCTTTACATCCACCCCCCATTGTTTTTCTGACACAGAGGTCAACTTGATCCGCACCGTTGCCAACCAGGCGGCCATTGCCATCTTAAATACCGAATTAATGGTGAAAACCCAGGTAATTCAAGAAGAGCTTGAAACCAGAAAAATGGTGGAACGTGCCAAGGAAGTGTTGATGATGAGACAAAAGAAAACCGGAGAGCAAGCTTATCAATGGATCCGAAAACGCAGCATGGACACTCGAAAATCCATGGGGTTTGTGGCAGAGGCCATCTTATTATCTGAAGAACTGACCCAGGAATTCATTTGATTTTTAATAAGGGATTTACCCGATTATAGACTACCACCATGCCCAATTTAATGTGTTGGTATTGCATTGTAAAAAATTTTTATTTGGTAGTTTATTATCGCTCAGGTTCCTAACTGTCACGGGCAGAGTGTATTCTGGCACTGGCCTGTCCGCAACGAAGCATGAAAGAATGTTAGACTCGCCTACTTTTTTATATAAACGAGCATGTCCTGCTGAACACAACGAATATTGGGTCGTAGACGCGGAGCCAAATGGCATTATGCCGCCCC
>CAYSSE010000145.1:0-10338 GCA_964433355.1 uncultured Desulfocicer sp. | reverse complement strand
AGGTCTTGGGGAAAGGTGATGGCCTTTTCCCGGTCCGCCCGTTCAAAGCAGTCCTCGGTGGGAGGGGACGAAAGGGCCTGGCCAATGTCAAAGCCTTTCTCCCTGTCCGGAGTATCACATCCGAAAAAGAGCACCACTGACAGGAGCAGGGTGCCCATGAGCGCACCCATCCAGTTTCCCGGCTTTGTTCGCGGGTTTCTGGCTGGATTATTTTGTTTTTTCATAAATGATATCCTGATCCGAAAATATTTATATTCTACTTGAAAATTACATTCATGATTTTGAGGTTGTTTTTTTATAACCGCCCCCCCCGACGGGCAATGGGCCCGGCCCGGAAACGTAGACGTCTCAATTGGCCGGTTCCTATTACCCATCGGGGGGGGCTCTGCTGAGGTTGCCCCGCAGTTTTATTTTCTAATAACACCCATGCCCTAACAGGCACAATGAATCATGAAAAAGCTGACGTTGTAAGCACCCAGCACCCAGTACCCAAAATCCAGAACCTTCTTTTTCATATAAAATTGCCATGGGCAGACCATATTGGGGATTTGGCCTGCCCATAACGAAAGTTGAAACGCTAATTATTCCATGCGCAGGGCCGTGGGGATATCATTTTTACCGGCTTTTATGGCTGGCAGGATTCCCGCAGTCACGGCGGCGATAAGGGCCATGATCACTGCCAGTAAAAGCCCCCCGGGCTGGAGTACCATATCGTAGATCCATCCAAAGGATTTCTTGTTGATCACATCAATGAGCACCCAGGAGAGAAACAGGCCAAAGGGCAGGGCACATATCCCTGCAATGAGGCCTGCGTATCCACACTCCAGCAGCAGTAGTTTTGTCACCTGAACCGATTCCGCCCCGCAGGATCGGAGAATGGCCATCTCCCGGGTACGTTCCAGTAAAAGAGCCATGACGGCATTGATAATGCCGGTGAGGGCCACAATGGCCGTTAAAAACTGCAGGGCAGTGGTGATAATAAAGGTGTTGTCAAACACCCTGAGGATGCTTTGTTTTAATACCTTACCCGAGCGTATCTCAAGGGGGGCAAAGAACCGGGCCATGGTTTGGATGCGTTCAATGGTCTTGTCCACATCCTGATCCGATTTTAAGAAAAGCTGCAGGGAGGTGATACCCTCATACCCCCAATGGATTTTCAAGGTCTGTGGATGAACAATGATGCGGCCGCCTCCCATGAAAAAATCCCGGAAAATACCCGCTACCTCAAAGGTGTGGGCTCCTTGAAGGGTATTTAAGGTGATCTGAGTGTCCGGCCCCGGAACAATGTCATGCCGGGCTGCAAAGATTTCTGATACCTCTATGGCCCCCTTTGCCAGCTGGGCATCCATGGTGTCCGGCGGCTGGGCTGTCCAGACCCATTCCTTTTGGGATTGATCGCTTTGGTAGGCAAAAATATGGGTTTCCCCGGTGTGCTCGGATAATATCGTGTGCATAGAATAAGCGCTGACCTTTTCCACCCCGGGCAGGGTCGTAATACGATTCACCAGCAAAGGGTCAATGGCGGGCAGGGTTTTATCTGCGGATCGTACATGGATATCGCCGCCGATATTGCCGTCAACCCAGTTCACCACCGACTGCCGAAAACTGGCTGTCATGGTATCAATGCCCATGTACACCGATGTCACTACCATGAGGGAGGCAATGAGCACACTGGTTCGGCTTAACGAACGGACAATGTTTTTAAGTGCCATGCGGGTGAGAAGGGAAGACAGGGGTGCCGTTGCATACAAAAGAAGACGCGTCATTCCCCGGGTGAGCAGGGGTACCATAAAGGCAGCCCCGGTGAACATCATGAAAATGCCCAGAAAGTCCAGGGCCGGCCCGGTGTGGGGAAACACAAACAGCAAAAAAGACAGAATCAAAAGTGCCATGCCACAAACTGTCAGCCCCAGGGCCATTCCCTGGAGCCGGGTTTCTGACGCGGATCGCCGGGACAGTGTCACAGGCGGAATGTGGCTTGCCGTAAGGGCGGGAAATAAAGTGGCGGCAAGGCACGAGACCATACCCGCTGAAAATCCCTTGACCAGTGTGGGCCAGGCAATGTGGGTCTGGTTCACGGTGAGCACAAAGTACATGTCTGACACAGTGGCACACACGGCATGAACCGCTGCCATTCCCAGAAGCACCCCGGAAAGTATTCCCAGCAGAGACCCCACGATGCCGTAAATAATTACTTCCAAGGTCACCATGAGAAAAATATCCCTTTGGGTGGCCCCCAGGGAGCGCAGGGTGCCGGTGAGACGCTGGCGCTGGGTGACGGAAAAAGACACCGTATTATAAATGAGAAACATGCCCATGAAAAGGGCCAGCATGCTGAAGGCTGTGAGGCTGGTTTCAAAGGCATTGGAAAGATTGCGCACGGCTTGGCTGTTCTGGGCCGTGGGTACCAGGGTGGTGCCCTTGGGGAGAATGGCTTTGATAGTTTTAACGGCCTGTTCTGATTCAAGTATCAAATCAATGTGGGAGATCTGATCCCCCATGCCCAGAAGTTCCTGGACTGTTGCAATGTCCGCCACCAGAACGCCTGTGAGGGCAACAGTTTCCAGGGCTTCGCCACTGTGGAGAAATCCAGCAATGGGAACGGGCACTTGTTTTTTGCCAAATACCAGGGTCAGGATGTCTCCTGCAATAAGACCGTTATCCCGGGCCAGGGTTTGGGAGAGGAGTACCCCGGAACCTGACATCAGGGTTTCTGCCAGGTTGGGAGCCTTGGCAGATGAGTCCGGTGCCAGGGAAAGGCTGCGAAAGGCACTTTCTGAAAAGGGATCAATGCCAAGGAGTTGCATCTGTTTTCCCTTAAGCTCTTCCACATGGGTGTATTGGGAGATCACCGGGGCGCAGTGTTTGATCCCAAGGGAAACCTTCAGCGTAGTAAACAAAGACTGGTCAAGGGAAAGGGTGGTGCCCACGATGCGATGGGTGGCCTTTCCGGTGACAAGGCCGGTGGACAGCTCAAAGGATTTACTGACACTGGTTTTGGCAATATCAATGGCCACCACACCAGACACCCCCAATGCAATGCCAAGGATCAGCAAAAGGGTTCTTGCCCGGTGGTGCCTGCTGTATTTCAGGGTAATTTTAATGAGGATACCCGGGGCCATGGATATCATGTCAGGAATCCTTTTCCCGGAGACAGGGACAGTTTTTTATCCTCAAATGTAAATACCTGGTCGGCAAATCCCACGGCTTCAGGGCTGTGGGTCACCATGATCAGGGTCTTTTTTCGCTCTTTTACCAGATTGACAATGAGCTCCAGAACCGTTTTGCCTGTGGCCATGTCCAGGTTTCCCGTGGGCTCATCGGCAAGGATGACCTCGGGATTGTGAACCAATGCCCGGACAATGGCCACCCGTTGCTGTTCTCCGCCGGACAGGGTATCCGGATAGGTATCCTTACGATGGTACAGCCCCACATGATCCAGCAGGGAAAGGGCATTGTTCTGGGCTTCTTTGGGGGAGGCGTTGTCCAGCTCTGCAATGAGACAGACATTTTCAAGGACTGTGAGTACGGGGATGAGGTTGAAAAACTGGAAGATGATGCCCATGTGTTTTCTTCTGAAAATCGTTCGAGCCCGGTCGGTCATGTGTGTGAGCCGGGTATCTCCAATTTTGATGGATCCGTCGTCAGGGGTGTCAATGCCGCCTGCCAGGTTTAACAGGGAACTTTTTCCCACCCCGCTCTTTCCCACAATTACGGAAACGGTTTGGGACGGGAAAAGGGCATCCAGATGTTCAAAAATAAGATGCCGGGTACCACTCTCATTGTATGATTTTGTAACCTTTGAGAAATGAATATCCATGGTGTTTCCTTTGGGGAGAAGCCCGGAACGTAATGTTTAACGTGGAATGGATGAATCACGATGATCCCGTTTGGGTGAAATTGGACTGAAAAAACGAGATCATCCCATTTAAGGAATGAGTCTGAAATAATTTTTCCATTTTGGAGGCAGGGATATACCATTTATTTCCAGGCAGGGACAGATTTAAAAATCTGTCCCCTAAGCGCTAAGCGCACCAATGGGCAACTCAAATAGGCAACTTATTTAAAACTCATTCATGGGGGTGCCGGAGATGAAATAGGTTAGCCCATTGGGCAAAGCGCTGTCCATGGCCGGGGTCTATTTTTGACAGGGAGGCAATAATTTTTTCCACCGTCCTTTCATTTCCTTCATTCCCTTTTTTGTCCGGGCTTTTGGAATAAAATTTATCCGCCACACAGATGATCTGTTCTTCCAGGGTCACCGGCACCATATCCCGGTGGGGAAGGGGCAGGTGGTTGGATGTTATATTGTTAAGGGTGATACCAGCACCGGTGTGCCGTTCCGACACCAGCCCATGGCGATAAAATCCCATGTCATCCAGCAGTTGTCGACCCAGAAAACCATGACAGACATAAGGATGACTGCCCCTGCAATGGATGGCAGGGGCATGGGTCATGAAAATGCCGATGTCATGGAGCATGGCCGCCTCCTGGATAAAGGCCGTATCCGGATGCAGATGGGCAACGTTTTGGGCGATTTCAAGGCTTTTTTCCGTGACAAGGTCAGCATGGCGCATGAAAAGCTCATGGAGATCCGTACCAGGTAGATAATGTGCATTGATAATTTCCTGGGGATCCATTATATTTTGCCGGAAAGCAGCACCCCTTCAATGAATTCATCCAGATCCCCGTCCATCACCCGATCCACGTCCCCCACCTCAAAGTTGGTGCGGTGATCCTTCACCATGCGGTAGGGATGCATGACGTATGAACGGATCTGATTGCCCCAGGCGATGTCATCCTTGCCGTCGTGAAGATCCTGCATCTTCTGGTTCTGTTTATCTTTTTCAATCTTATAAAGCCTGGATTTGAGCACCTTCATGGCGATCTCTTTGTTTCGGTGCTGGGAGGATTCCTGCTGGCACTGGGCCACCACCCCCGTTGGCAGATGGGTGATCCTGACGGCACTGCTGGTCTTATTGACGTGCTGTCCGCCAGCACCGCTGGCCCGGTAAACATCAACCCGCAGATCCCCTTCATCAATATCAATTTGGATATCATCCTTTAATTCGGGATAGACAAACACCGAGGCAAAGGAGGTATGGCGTTTTCCACTGGCATTAAAGGGAGAGATGCGAACCAGGCGGTGTACCCCGGATTCCACCTTCATAAATCCATAGCAGTTGGTGCCGGACACACTTAAGGTGGCCCCTTTTAAACCGGCCTCATCCCCGGGTTGGTAATCAATTATTTGAAGCTTGTACCCCTTTTTGGAAATCCAGCGGGTGTACATGCGAAAAAGTTTTTCCGCCCAATCCTGGGAATCGGTGCCTCCTGCCCCGGCATTGATAGATACAATGGCGTTTCGGGTGTCATCCACATCATTTAACATGATATCAATGGAAAATTTTTTTATTTTTTTTTCAAGACGTCGGAGCTGGATCTCCACCTCTTTTTCTACATCCTTATCCTTTTCTTCCCGGGCAAGTTCAAGCAGGGTGTCCGCATCTTCTATTTGTGTATAAATTCCCTGCCACGCCTCAATGAGGTCGGATATCCGTGTCCTTTCTTTTAACAGTTCTGTGGCTTTGTCATTGTCGTTCCAGAAATCTTCCTTGGCAATGAAACTTTCCAGTTCTCCTAACCTGTTCTTCTTTACAGGGAGGTCAAAGATACTCCTTGAGCTGTTCGGCTTTTTCATAAAAAGAGGCAATGGTCTGTTTAGTTTCTACGGACATGGGGTTCTCCTGTGGATTTTTTTAAATTGAGTTCAAAAATAATGACGGCATACTGGATCACATGGGCCTGGTTCTGACTTTTTTCACCTGGGGGCTATCAGCCAGAAACAGGCCTGAGTAAACCATGGGCCATCCGGAATTTTTTGTGGGAAATGGAGGGGATAAATAGCCATTATAAAATATGCAATATGCTAAAATTATTTAAAGTTCAACCCCTTTGCCCACTACGTTTTTTTATGATTTTCAATAGGGCACTATTTATCACAAAAGGGTGCTTCATTGCAACAAAACAGATGAGTATACTTTATGATCAAGCCTGTTTTTCTTGACTTTTTTCATGTTTTTGATTATTTCTGACTTTTTCATGTAGTATTTCTCTACGTGGGTTCATCAACAGCCCCTGAATTAAAGACTCAGGGGGGTCTTGCCGGTTTTTTATCAATTACTTGAACGGCTAAAAAAGGCAGATAAAATTCTTTGAAAACAGCTTCTGTAAAGCTTGCTCCCCCAAAAGGCAAAATATATCGCACCCCTGAAGGCATGATCTTATGGGGAGGTATCCTTTTGACGGTGGCACTCATGACCATGATTGGCTGGTGTGCTGTGACAGATCCCCCCAAGGCCGGAAACCTGCTGCTGGCGTTTCTGGCACACATTTTCGGAGGGCGGGCTGCGGGTATCGGACTATGTTTTATGGCGGGGTTTAATCTTGGTTGGACCTTGTTGTATAACTTTTATCTTGAAATTCTCATCGTTTGTCTGGCCTACTCCGTATTTATTCTTTCCATGAGCAACCATATTAAGATTAAATGGGTGATGACTGTTTCAGTTGCCATGAAAAATAAAGCGGAAAAGCATAAGGGTAAAATAGAAAAATATGGCTGGATTGGCCTGTTTCTTTTTGTCATGCTCCCCCTTCCGGTGACAGGACCTGTCACCGGTTCCATCATGGGATATTTACTCAATATCCATGTGGGACGAAATTTCAGTGCCGTGTTTCTGGGTACCTTTGCCGCCATCCTGTCCTGGGTTATTTTTTTTGATTTCTTAGAATCACATGTTCATGTGATTCAATATGTCATCATGGGTATTATATTTATTGTGTTGCTTTCCCACCTTAAGACTATAAAACGTTGGATTAGCTGAGATTTGAGGATCAGGTTGGCATCCTTCATATGGCCCAAAAAGTACTTTACAGCCTTTTGGGAGAAAGCCCCTACAAATGGGTAATGATCAAAAAAAGTGTAAAGCAATTTTGAAGGATGCCATCAGGTTTTACCAAAAAATCTAATCACATATTTCCAGGGCCATGCCAATAACACTGTGGCCAGGAAACAAAACCACGCAAACAGATCCCCATGGGTGGTATAAAAACTCATTAAATTAATGCAGGAAACCGCCTGGGTGAGGGTGGCTTTTTCAAAGAGAGCGGTGCTTCCTGTAATTTTACCCCTGGGATCAATAAATCCACTGATACCGGTGTTGGCGGCCCTTGCAACGCTTCTTCTATTTTCCACGGCCCGGAGCACTGCCATGGAAAAATGCTGCAAGGGGGCAGAGGTGCGCCCAAACCAGGCGTCATTGGTCATGGTGACCAGCAGATCTGCCCCATTTTTAACCACAGTTGAAACAAGTTTAGGAAAAATAATTTCAAAGCAAATGAGGATTCCTGCACTATTTTTGTTAAATGCCAGGGGCTTGGCATCTGTTGATCCTGGTGAAAAATCACCCGCCTGGGAGGTCAGTTTGTCCAAAAAGGTTAAATATTTTCCAAAGGGAACGTACTCACCAAAGGGAACCAGGTGGCTTTTGTCATAGAATTGACTGACGGTGGCCTGGGGGGTGAGCATGTATGCCCGGTTGAAAAACTGGAAGTCATCCTCCCCCAGAAGAGAAAAGGCCGGGCTGCCAATGATAAACCATGCGTTGCTCTGGCGGATACACCCATCCACCCGATCGGATATCTCCTTGTCCCAGGTATAGTAAAATGGCAATGCGGTTTCCGGCCATATGATAAGATCTCTTGCCTGATCCGGGACAGACGTCTGGGAGAGTTGACAATAGGTTGACACCGTTTCTGTTTTATAGGCTTCATCCCACTTTTCTGCCTGGGGAATATTGCCCTGGATAACCGAAATGATTGCTTTCGGGGCATGGGCCATGGTTGTTTCCATGGTTGACAGTCTTTCATGACCATAGATCATTATTCCCGTTATCACAAGAATAAGACCCCCCATCCAGACACCCAAGGCAGTTGCTTGGGTCTTTCTGGTTTTAGAAGGGCCTTTTCTGCTTTTGAGATGATCCCATGCCATGGCCAGGGTGATATTGACCATTACAATGATGAAGGAAACACCGTAAACACCGGTGATATCGGCGATCTGGATCAGATTTATATTCAGATACTGGGAATATCCTGCAAGGCCCCAGGGAAACCCGGTGAATAAGGTTGCTCTTATAAATTCAAGTGCCACCCACGCAAGAGGCGCTTTTAATGGCAATAAGGCTGGGATATTTTTATGGGAATAATTGCTGGAAATAATCAGACAAAACAGACCCGGGTAAAGGGCCAGATAAAACACCATTAAAAGAAGCACAGGCAATGCCAGCAAAATGGGTAAATTCCCATAGGTGTGAAGGGTGGGCAGTATCCAGTAAATCAAAGATAAAAAATGCACCATACCCATGGCCACTCCCATCCTGAAAGCCTTGCCAGGGGTAGCTCCTCTTATTGATAGTATAAGGGGAATCAGTGCTCCCCATGCCAGCCAGGCCCACTGGGTGCCAGGAAAGGCCAGAGTCATGAGAGAGCCGCTTAGCAGTGCTGGAAAATATCGTGTCAGTCGTGCCTGAAAAAATTGAATAGAATTCATATATTAAGTTATGCCTATTGACTCTCTTTTTTCTTGTACAGGGATGTCATGGGAAGAGATAGGATCATCATCCGGTAGGGGGATATTGTCAGTGGGTAGTGTGATGGTGAATATGGCGCCGCCACTGGGTACATTACCTGCTTGAAGTATTCCACCGTGCTCATGAATTGAGTCAGAACAGATGGTCAAGCCCACACCCATGCCCAATTTTTTCTTTGTTGTGAAAAAGGGAACAAATAAATTGGGTAGTACATCTTCTTTAATTCCGGGGCCGTTGTCTTGGAATTGAATAACAATTGTTTTCTGGTGACAGCGGGTTTGAATCTTAATTTCAGGCGTTCTGGGTTTTTCTTTTTCAGCAGGGGGCTCATCTTCCATGGCCTCCAGGGAATTGTTGATAAAATTGATGAATACGTGGCTGAGCAGTTGGGAAGAAGCCCATATACGTGGTATGCCAGGTTCAAGATCCAAGTAAATCTTTCCCCCTGCCTTTGCCACTTGTGTGTGAAAAAGAGAGAGGGTCTTGGAAATGAGTTGATTCATATTAATATGGGCTTTCTCAAGTCCGCAGGGACGGTTGAGATCCATAAGATTTTTTACGGTTTTTTTAATAGATTGAAGTCCTGTTTCAATACTTTCAAGTTCTTCCAGGGTTTCACTCTCCTTTGGCGCGTCCTCTTTCATCAGTTCCACCAGGGAAAAAATGCCCTGGAGTGGTGAGTTGATCTCGTGGGCAACGGTGGTGGCAAGTTGTCCGGCGGCGGCCAATCGTTCTGTTTTTGCCAACCGCTTATTCATTTCCATCAATTTGCTGGTGCGCTCCATTACTGCCTTTTCAAGTTCATCTCTTAATATGGTTATTTCCTGGAGACGATGGGTCATTTGGTTGAAATTCCGGGCAAGTTCACCCAGTTCATCGTTGGATTCCACCTTTATAATGGTTTTTAAATCTCCCTGTCCCACCCGTCGGGTACCATCAGTCAGGTCTTTAAGAGGACGGGTCAGGGCATGGGTCAGTATCATTAACGTCACTGCCATGACCATGGCCCCCAACACTCCGGTGATCCATATTAAGGGTTTTATGCGGTGGGCTGCACCAAAAAATTCTCTCTGGGGATCTGTGGCAATGACAAACCATTCCCATGGTTCAAAATAGCCATAAAAAGCAAGGTTATAGCCTTTCCCTGCGCGATAAGTAACGTTTCCCCTTTTTTCTTTTAACTGTTGGAACCAAGCTTCGTCTGAGACATTATATCCCACCAGGGAGGGGTCTGGGTTGAAAACAATGCGGCCTTTTTTATTCACGGCAAAAATATATCCTTGTTTTCCCACCCCAATGCTGCTGATCTCTTTTTCTGCATCCATTTTGGCTTTTTGAACACTGGCTGGGATGCTCTCCAAATCGTATTTTTTTAAATTATCATTTTGCTGTTTAGCAATATGAATGGCTTCGGATAAGCGGGTTTCAAGCCATGTGGTTGCCAGGTTTGTCAGGGCCTTTGAGGTAAAATGGGAGTGAATAATACCTATAATGAACACCAACAGGACACCCATGGGCAGAAGGGTCAGGAGAATTTTATAATAAATTTTCACAGTATTGTTTTGTCCCCAAGTTGTATTTAAACAGTAAAAACATATCATTGCTGAGGTGTCAATCTTTATAAAAAATCGGACAAAATTCAACAAAAGTACGTTACACTTTTTTTGATCATTCTAAAGAATCAAAT
>CAYSSE010000144.1:0-10367 GCA_964433355.1 uncultured Desulfocicer sp. | reverse complement strand
CTGTGGCTTTTTTATTTTCATTGTAATACTCCACCTCCACCTCGGCAAAGGGCACTGGCTGTCCGTCTTTTTTAACGATCCCCTGGAAGATATTGCCTGCATAGAGTCCATAGGGTTTTGACAGGGGAACAATTTCTGTCTTCAACCCAATTTCACTGTCCCAGCCCTCTTCACCGCCATAGGCTGCCACCACGGTTTTGGTGTAATGGACAATAAAGCAGTCCTCGGCAGGTTCCCAATAGGGAACAGGCTCCATACAAAAGGCGTAGGCCCCGGGCCGTTTAACGGAAAAATCAAGGCTCCAGGCTCCTTGGTTCATGACGACATTTTTTTTAAGAGACGGCAATAGATCTGTTGTCTTTCCATCCCTTACCACATTAAAAACCTGGGGTTTGACAAGTTCCATGCCATGCCCCTCAAAGGGATGAGAAAAAGACAAATTCAGTGTCAATGTCCGATTATCCTCCTGCATGACCATGCTGTCTGAAGGGATGATCATACCAAAATGAGCTGCGGCAAAGGGAACCAGAATCAAACTGAAAAAAACGGTGAAACAAATGGATTTAAGTGAACAGACTGTCATTAATATTCTCCTTAATCTTAAATTTTACGCTCATGCCACTGTGTGGACAAAACAAACAAAAAAACCACGAAGATATACCACTGTCTATCCATAATGGATACACAGCCATGGTAACCTTCGTGGTTAAATTTAATTATGCAACCGAAAAGATTCAGACCCTCCGGTTTTTTTTTACCCGATTTAATGTTTTATTCAATTTTTCTAAAATTTTAAAAAAGGGCTTCTGCCCCCAATGTTAGCTGGATAGATATACAGAGAATGAAAAACATGTCAATCATTTTTTATACCAGGTACCGTTGGGTTTTTGGAGAAACTCACCGGGATTGGCTTTTTTCACAATCTGAGCCGCTCTCAGTGTTTCAACCTTTTCAAGGCTCACTCCCTGCTGTTTTGCAATGAGTGAGTAAACAATTTTGCGGTCTTGGTTCTCGGCATCAATGATATTCTGCCCCGTCTTGTTTGTGGTGACATGGGCAAGGTATCCCTTTGCATTTTCCCCCACAACTCCCTGGGATTTTAATTTAACAATGTCCGGGAGCCGATTTTTCATGCGCATTTTAACATCATCAGCCAAAGCTCCCCCGGTGAGAAACACCAGGGAACAAATCACCAGAATTCCCACACAAAACAACCGTTTTTTATCCATATTTTTCTCCTTTTACTGATAGTTTTTTTACGATCCCGGCCCGGGCCCATTACCCGTCGGGGGCGGCATGAAGGATACCCTTTTATTCTTTGATCTTTTCTTCAGCCGCATCAATATCATCAAAGAAATTATCCAGGGCACGATCCACCTTAACATTCACATCAATGGTGATGTGGATGGGTTTTATCTCCACCGGGGCCATGGCCACCTCATGCCGGGTACTGCATCCCAGGGCCAGGCAAAGCGCCATCCCGGAAATCAGAATCCACGTGAATATTTTTTGTCCCATAAAACATATCTCCTGTAAAATTTGAGTTTAAGTACCCGAGCATATATTCTTCAAAATAAAACTCATACATATCAATGAGATATGTCTGTGGAACACCGAAAAACATATGTGTGGGTACTTACGTCTAATCAAGGTTTGTGTACGGTGATCTGGGGAAAGGGAATACTCCAGCCGTTCTGGGTACACACATCAACACACCAACGCTGGATGGCCCGGTTCAGGCGATTGTACAGAGGAGCCACCTCCCCGTCAAAATCGGCAATAACAATAAAATCCAATGAAGAGGCACCGGCCTGACAGAACTCCACCTTAAGACTTAAAAGATGGGCAGTGTATCCCTCTTTTTCAAGGGCCTGCGCCAGGTAATCCCGAGTTACTTTAAGAATGGTACCGGTGGCCTGTTTCTGGTGCTCATACCCAATTCCAAAGAGCACCTTAAGTCTGAAATTAACGGAAATATTAAGAGGGGTCTGCCCCAGAAAATCCCCGGTCTGATATAGCTTGTGAGATCCTCCCCGTTGAACCAGTTCCACCATTTCATGGGAAAGACTCACCACCTTGCCCCGGGTCCCATCGGCCAGAATCACCCAGTCCCCCTTACGGCAGGGAAACCATGATTCTTCAGACCCAAAGGCACGGGAAACTTTGCCCACAAGGGATTCAATGGGAATTCTGAGCTTTATTCCCAGATCCGGATTTTCAATTTCACTGAACATATTAATTCGTTTCACCAGCCAGGGTACCCCGTCCAGCACCAGACGTTCCCCCTCCCTCACCGCACCAATGTTGAGAATGAGTCGGCTCTGTTGCCACATGCCGGGCAGGGTACTTTTAACCCCCCAGCCAAGGCCCAGTAAAACAATGACGGTGACACTGAGCAGCACCCAGTCCTCGGCCAGATAAAAGACCAAAATCAGGGCAAGCAGGCTTAGCACCACGGCCATCACCTTGAAAAGCAGATCCAGCAAACGGGCATAAAAGGGTCGGTATCCAGATTTAAACCCAGGAACCGTTCGAATGGTTATTCCATAGATAAAACGTAGCAAAAGCAACACCAGGGCACAGGCTCCCACGGCCATGATAAGATAAAGCCCCCGGTTCCGAAAAAAATCCCGCACAGAGGTTCGGGAAACTTCCACGAGAGATTTTTCCTCCTGCTCCATGGTATCCAGCTGGAGTCGGGCCACCTTCATGCGGTTGTCCAGCTGTTCCACAATCCCCTGCCATTCTGGCAAAATCATCTTTAGCTGCTCTTTCACCGCCTTGTCCGTTGTTTCCGCCATTTGTACATTCACATTTTTAATGGCCTCTTCAGCAACGGGCAGGAGTCTTTGATAATGCTGAATGTCTTCCTTGAGCTTTGCCTTCTGCCGGGCTTTTAAGGTAAACCGTTTCAACTCCTTGATACCCGGTTCCACCAGGGAGACCAGTTCATCCTGCCAGTTAAACACCGCCTCTTTTTTGTCAGAGAACAGATCAATATCAATGCCCGTGGCAATGCGCTCAAAATCGGCCTTGGCACCATCCAGTTGCTGATCCAATGTGGCCAGTTCCTGCTTAAGGTCTTCTTTTTCCATTTCAGAACTGCTGGTCTTGAGCTGTCTGTTTTTGTCATCAATACGGTTGAGCAGGGTTGTCTTCAGCTCAATTATGGAGGATAGCATCTCTTTGGAGCGACCTGCCCTTTGCGCTTCCACGGACACCGCTACAGATTCAGGATCAACAGTTTCATCCGTCCCATATGCCGGAGAAATCAGACAAGACCACATCATCAATAATATCAAAACAAGTCGAAACACCTTCACCTCTCTTTTCCAGTTTTAATTTTTTTATAATTGCCACAAGTAGAGCGTATTCTGGCCCCGGCTTGCCCACAACGAATATTGGGTCGTAGACGCGGAGCCAAATCGTATTATGCCACCCCCCCCGACGGGCAATGGGCCCGGCCGGAACCGTAGACGGCACAATTGGCCGGTTCCTATTACCCATCGGGGGGGCTCTGCTGAGGTTGACCGGAAGCTTTGTTTTCTAATAAACTGACACGGGTAGAGCGTATTCATTATGACAGATGTTTCTGCTAAAATAGCTGGTTCAGCCGGTTACCCAATTTCATGACGCGGTTAAAGGGCAAGGTCAAATTCACATCCAGCTTGATTCCCTGGAACCGTGATCCTGGGCTTGTGGCATCCACCCGGACAAAGGTACCCAGCTCTTTTTTATACTCAAAGGGCAAATTTGTTTCTGGGCTTCCGTCAAATTCTAACTTTACCATGAGATCTTCCCCCTGGGAATTAAATCCCACCCGGGCCCACTTATACGTATAATTTTTCAATGCCTCCCGGGCCAGGTCCATTTGACCAAATTGGGGTGTGTTCACAGGAATTCCAGCGGTGAGCATTTCGGTGTTGGAAACCTGGATGGTTCCCCCCAGTCCCGGTGTGGAATAAAGAAATCCATTGTCAAAGGAGAGGTCTCCGTTAACCCAGGAGATGGGAATCCGACCATTGAGGCTGCCCTCCCCCTGTGCCTTGAAAGATCCCACCTGTTGCAACACATCGGCAAAGCGCAGCCGGTCACAAAACAGATTTATATGGTAGGCATCAACTCCGCTGGAAAAGCGAATGGCACCCGTGGTGACCGTACCGTTACACCATTTAAAAGATGCCTTTTCCAATAGAACAGAGGTCGTGGACTCCATGGTATACTCAAATTGTGCATCAGTGATCCGCATCTTATTGAATCGCAGGGAGTCCATTGTCAAAACCATACCCGGTACACTTCGAATGAGCGGCAGTTCATTAAATACAAGGCTGGCATTAATGCCTTTGATTTCAAGTTCCTTGTCCGCCATACTAAGTTCACCCCGGGTAAAATCCAGTTGAAACTGGTTCTGTGGCTCTTTCTTTCCAAGGGTCATGCGGCCCCGGGCTGCCAGGGTGGCTTTAAACTGGGGCAGTTCCACATTCAAAGGGAGCAGGCCGCTTTTTCTAACCATGTGATGGCTAAAGGGGAATGGTGGCATCTCCCATGTCAACGCCATGGCAGTTGGTACGGGGGGTAAAAAGGAAGCTTTCAAATCAAAATTGACATGGGGAGCAGCGATTTTAGAAAAATCTGAATTTTTTTCCACCGGTATGCCCGGTGTCCAAAAGGGGAAATGTACGGTTCCAGAAAAATCCATGCCCTGCTTAGTGTGAATCACCTCTCCGTTCAGGGAACACATGGGGTGTCCATTAAATAATAGGGTTTCCCCGGAAAAAGCACCCCGGCGGCCAGGGATGCCAACGGGCCATGAAAAGGGAATGTTTAGATTAACACCCGAAACCACCAGGGAATCCCGGTCAAGATGTGCCAACCTGCCATTTTTAACCTTGATGGCACCGGACACAACAGGCTGACCCCGGAGATCCACCCGGATGCCAAGGGGAAGAGTCCCCCCGGAAAAATGGATCTGAAACCGATTATTTTCTCCTTCAATACGCCCCAATGTGGTTGTTAAGTCCATGGCAAACCCATGTCCCTGGGATGAAAAATCAAAGGTGCCGATGCCATTGATGGCAACATGGGAAATCTTTACCGGCAGCGGTATATTTTGAACCATGAGATCATTGGCCACCATGTGAACCCGTATCTCTCCCTTTGTCGCCTTTCCGCTGGCATCCAATTGAAACCGGGAGCCACGGCCCAAACTCAGCTCAATGTCCCCTACATTGAAAAAATGTTCTGTGGTTTTTTTGTGCTGATCCATGAGTGCCAGTTGCCAAGTCCCCTCCCGGGTGAGATCAAATCTGCCGGACATGAAAAGGGCTGGCATGACCCCTCGATCCACCTCAAAATTAAAAAGAGCATGGAGAGGAAAGGTCAACGGAACCCCGGGAACCGCCGGACTATCTCCAGGAACCAGGGTTATCACAAGATTACGCAGGGTAACGGGGTGGGGGGCAGCCAGGGTCAGATGGGAAAGACGCAGGTTCACGCTTCCGTCTCCTTCCCCTGTGAGGGTTAGATCTCCTTTTCCCTGAAAACTGACCCCGGGAAACCATAGCTCAATAAGATCATTGAACCGGCCATACTCAATCCCCCGGGCAGCCAGCTCAAAATGTTCGATACCACCGGAGCGGTTCATCAACACCGCGCCATGCACGGGCTGTCCCAATGGAAACACATGAAACCCCAAGGAGAGTTCCTTTTTGTCCCAAGGAATAAGGGCCGACAGATCAAAGGGAATACTAATTTCCCTGCCATTGAAGGATATCCCCAAACGAGAGTGGGTGATGTTTACCTGGGAAGGCAGGTGGCGCAGCACTCCTTCCATGGGCCGAGCCCCATGGGGTAAAGGAGGGGGTGACGGTGGCGGGGTGCCATTGCTTGAAAAAAGGAAGGGAAAATCAGTGAACGCAATGCCATCCTCTGTGAGAGACGTTCGAATGTCCAGACCTGAAATATTGATCTGGTCGGGTCTTTGCTGGATCAGGGAAGACGAGGAGTAGTTCACCGTCACCCCATCTGCCACCAAGTGGTTGCCCATGCGAATGGGCCCAATGGTGGTACCACTGGCCCCAATATGCCGTACCATCACCTCCAGCGAATCCAGACCTGGCTGGGAGGAGAGGGCCGCATTAATGCCCCATTGGGCCAGATGAGGAATAAACACCAGTCCCAGGAGGACAATGCCTGCCCCACTAATTAAACAAAATTTAAAAACAGACTTAAAATTCATGGAAGAGGGTATCCCTGGAAAACGTCAGGCTTTTATTTTTTATTAGATGCCCAATTTTTTAATCATGTATTAGCCGCAGCAAATGATCCTTTTCCAGGGAGACCTTCAGGGCCTTTAAAATCACCATGGCGGCGTCCTCTGGTGTGATATTTTTTACACCCACGGCCTCAGCACAATGATCCAGCAATGCGGTATTGCCATGATCCAGGCCCATTTTTACCTTAATGGTATCGGCCAGGGCAAAATAAACCGCACCAATGTCCCGCCGTTCCAGATTGGCAAGCATGCACCGGGTTCGCAGATTCAAATCCTTTCCAATGAATTTAGCGGCCTCTGAAACGGTGCTGCACCGGGCCTGGGCCCGGCGCTCCAGCAAAAGAGTGTCCTGGGCAAAAAGTACATCCGGGGTCTGGGTCATCATCTCCATGAAAAAAAGGGTTTCAAGTATCCCCTTTACTGACCAGTAAATCCCGACATCCTGGCTGGCCCTGGAGCCTGCCACATTGAGTACCTGAATATGCCAGCTCTTAAGAAAATCCTGGAGCATCACTGCAGCTTCAAACTCATCCATATCATTGAGATCCACATGGCAGCATGGTTTTTTAAGGGTATGGGAAAGCTCCCAGGTCAGAAGAGATCCCCCTTTTAAATGCCCCCTTGAAATAATAACGGTGCCCTGGGAATCCCTGATATTTTGTTCCGTGCGCCGGGCATAATCGTCCGTGTCCATCTCATCCAGGTGGTACTGGGCAGGAATTACCCCATCCTCAGCCCTTCTGCCCGCTGGAACCCATCCACCGTGATCAATGTTAAATTTTATGGCTGTGTCCAGTGCCCCCCGATCCACACCGGTCTGGCCCCCGGAAATAATTTTTTCTATCATCTCTTCTGGGTGTTCCGAACGATCATCACAGAACAGGTGGCTTTGTGGGCAATGCGTTTGGCCACACTGCCAAAGAGAACCAACTCCACCCCGGAAAGCCCATAGGCCCCCACAATGACCATATCAATGTTTTCCGATTCAATATAATGCAGTATTTCCGATGAAACATGCCCCTCCAGTACCCGGATCACAGGATTCATTGGCAAAGAAACTCGCTGGGCATAGGTTTCAATCATCTGATCGGCCAGCTTTTCCACCAGGGCCGTGGAAGATTCTGCTGGAACTACCAGATCAATGTCGGTGATCAAGGGGCTGATCACCGGTGGCAGGACATGCACCAGGTGAAGTTGTGCCTCATACTTTTGGGCAAGATCCAGGGCCGTTTGAAAGGCATTGTCGGCATTGGATGAAAAATCCACACAGCAGAGAATACGTTTGACGTTCATTTGTGCCTCCTATAAAGTACCCACCCATATGTTTTTTCCATATTGCTCTCTTTGGAAATATCTGCTCGGGTACTTATGTTTGGATAAGTGTCATGGGGAAAAGCGTTTATTGCCAGATAGCTTGCCCACAACAAAACATGAAAATAAAACACCGGATGACCAAAATTAAAACTATATGAGAATACCATCGCAACATTTTAAAATCAAACCAAGCGCTCTAAAATAATTGCTCAAGAGTCCTAAATTCTCATAACTCATTGAAATCTAAGCTCTACAAAATCAAATTTTAAAACACAGGCTCTATAATTTCAAGGAGTTAACAACTCTCAGCACACAACATACAAAGAGCTTAGGACTGACGAGAATAATTGTTTTTGGCCCATTAATGATAAATATTGGGGTTGGCAATTTGAAGGGCATCCATCTTTTCACTCATCTGCCCATGGCATTTAAGCATGGCATCCAGGCTGTGACGACGCTGAACCTTTTCGGTGTAATCCGCTGCCACCAGGGTTTCAATTTTGGTCATTTCAAGGTCGCACCCCTCAAACTCTGCCATCATTTTTTCCTGAAAGTCCCGGGAGACGGCATGGATTAACTTTAAAAAATACTCGGTCTCCACTATTTCCCGGTAGTTTTTTAAATGGAGTTCCATGCATCGAAGGGCCTCTTTTCGCATGCGCCGCTCCCCATTGGCAAAGGCCATGGAAAAGGGAGATGCAAAGGGTTTTTTCAAAATTCTGGACAAAAGGGCCACCAGAGAATGCAGTCCCAGGCCAGCCATGGCATCCACGCGAATCCGGGCACTGTAGGCAGTGGCCAATCTGGCCCGGGGCACCCTGAGCCCCAGAATGCCTTTAACGGCAGAGATATCCACCGGAGACACGGGTTTTTCCTCCCCGGCAGGGTTCCCATAATCCATCAGCCCGTCAGTATCGGGCATCAGGCGGGCCAGAAGTGTCCGGGTATCCATGTGACACGTATCGTACAGGGCCATGAAGTCCGCCGCCATGTGCTGCTCCTGTTCCCGGATAAAGGCGGCCACCCGGGGGGTAAACTGGCGGGTCATGTAATAGTCCAGGGCCGTTCGAAATTCCTGGAACATGGCATAAAGGATCTGATTAAACCCGGCCTCTGGCAAATGCGCCTCCGGCTGGGGATATGCCATGGGATGGTCTTGAACAAAGGCTCTGATCTCCCGGGCAAGCGAACCCTTGCGGGGATGGAAAAAACGGTGAATCCAGGCACGGATGTCTGTCTCCAAAGCCTCCACCGCAGACAAGGTGGTTTTCCGGATCATACCTTTAAAATTTTCTCCCTGAACCTTCAGGCGTTTAAGTTCCCTAAGTGCATGGTCGGCGTGATCCTGATCCCGGGACAACAGATCATAAAATAACTGAATCCGTCTGCCAGCAAAGTCACAGGCAACCCCCATGCGCTGGATATGATTTTCCACCACCAGGGAAAAACGATCTTGTTTAATTTTTTGTCCCAGGTGGGCCATAAAGGTTTTTTCTTCCCCAAGGGTATGGGAGATGAGTTCCTGGTTTTCTTCCCAAAGACTAATACGCTTTTTCTCCCCCGGGGAAAGCCTTTCTCCCAGGGCACGATAGAGGCTGTGGAGACAGGAAACCGTGTGAAGAACCACCTGGGAATGGACACAGGTAAGCTCATCTTGTACCCGGTTTTCCAGCAACTTAAGTTCTTCCAGACTATCGTGTTCCCCAATATCCACGTTGAAAAGAAACAAAATGTTGTCCATCAGCCCCATTTCCTGGATCATTTGAAGGAAAACAAGATCTGCCTCACGCACCCCCATGCGACTGCTGATGACGTACAAAATCATGTTGGCGGACATTAAATAGTCCTGGATCTGGGCCAGATGAGTGGAATCCGTGGAGTCACTGCCCTGGCAATCTGCCATTTCCAATCCTGGGGCCAGTACAGCCCCAGGCAGTTCCAAAAGTACATCCTCGGCAAAAAAAGCCGCAGCCCCATCACCGGTGAACATCTGATGAGCGTTAAATTCATCTCCTTCAAAGGTAAGCACCACGGCATCGGCCTGCACCAGATGCCGAACCCGGTCATAGGCCCCCAGGGCCTGGCGGATGCGAACAAATTCCGGTTGCAGTCCCCGGGGGGTCAACCCGGCGCCTCCCCCCAGTTGGCCGGACACAGCCCGGAGAAATCGGCGGTCTTTTTTTCGCCTCAAATCAAAGGCGTCCCCGGTAATCCCTTCAACGGTGAGAAGGTTCTCAGGAAACAATACCAGAGCCCGTCTAAGCGATTCATTCACCTCATCCCAGGATTTAAGAAACACCTGGGCCTTCCGGGTCTTTCCCGGACGTATCCGGGTGACCATGGCCGTAACCACCCCAGCCCCCCTTTTTAAAATTTCACCCCCGGCAATGGCGTTGATACAGGTACTTTTTCCTGATTTAATGGCCCCCACAACGGCAATGCGAATGACACCCGATGTAATCTGCCCGGGAAGATGGGTGCAGATATGATGCTGGGATTCGGCCTGTTCATCGTACATGCCGGGGATGGTTTTCATCCCTTCAAAGGTCGTGGATAAATTTTTTGCCATGTGAATGAGGGCATCCACAATCCCATGGGTGTCTCCTGTGTCGTCCATGGAAAAATACGAAATATTTTCAGACACCTCTGGGTCATCTATCCTGTTCACGCGCCCCATTCCATATCCATGTGCATCATGGCCTCTTCCCATCGGACGTTCACCCGGGTTTTAAATAAAATATCCATGGTAAGGGTGCCCACAAGCCATGAATTTTCCGCC
>CAYSSE010000143.1:0-10426 GCA_964433355.1 uncultured Desulfocicer sp. | reverse complement strand
CCTCAAGAAAAAATCAGCGAGCCGTGGGTATTGGTACCGGACTTCGCACCAAGGTTAATGCCTCCATTGGCACCTCCTCGGACATCTGCGACGTTGATGCAGAAGTCAGAAAAGCCATCATCGCCCAGGAAGAAGGGGCTGATACCCTTATGGAACTTTCCGCAGGGGGAAATCTGGACACCATGGCTTCAGTGCCTCCAAATTCAAGTCAAAGGATACAAATGGAAAAGCTGACACAAGTAATAAAAAGCATTAAGCCATCTGACCTAAAAATCAAAGCAAAAGCCCTGCAACGACTGGCCGAACAGGCAAGACCTGCGGGAAGCCTTGGTATTCTGGAGGGGGTGGGAGCAAAACTTGCGGCCATCACCGGCACATTGGACGTCTCTTTTAAGAAAAAAATGATCATTACCTGTGCCGGAGATCATGGGGTGGTTGAAGAGGGGGTCAGCCTTTTCCCCCAGGAAGTCACCCCCCAAATGGTGGATAATTTTGTCAACAACGGGGCTTCCATCAATGTGCTGGCAAAACATGCCGGAGCCACTGTGAAAGTGGCAGATCTGGGGGTTAATTTTGATTTCAGCCCAGACATGCCCATTTTTCATAAAAAAATAAGAAAGGGAACATCCAACTTCACCAAAACCCCTGCCATGACAAGACAAGAAGCCATTGATAGCATCATGGCCGGTATTCAGATTGTAGATGAACTGGTGGAAAAAGAAGGGGTGGATCTCCTGGGTACCGGGGACATGGGCATTGGCAACACCACCCCATCCGCGGCCATCATTGCCGCATTTTCTGGTATCACCCCCTCCCAACTCACGGGCAGGGGCACTGGCATAGATGATGACATGCTAAAAAATAAGATTGCCGTCATTGAAAAGGGACTGGCCCTTCATGCCCCGAATCCCCAAGATCCCATTGACGTGCTTTCCAAGGTGGGTGGATTTGAAATTGGCGGCCTTGCCGGGCTGATATTGGGGGCGGCAGCCCATGGCATCCCCGTGGTGTGTGACGGCATCATTTCAACAGCAGGTGCCCTCATTGCCTGTGAGCTGGCACCCAATGCCCGGGAGTATCTCTTTGCAGGTCATCGTTCCGTTGAGGTGGGGCACGCCTTTATGCACAAAAGAATGGGACTTGAACCCCTGCTGGATCTTCAATTCAGACTGGGAGAAGGCACGGGGGCGGCCCTGGCCTTCCAGCTCCTGGAAGCATCTACCCGGATTCTTGCAGAAATCAAAACATTTGAAGAGGTGGCCATCCAGAACGCACAAGAAAAATAAGACATTCCGGCATCCTTCATATGGCCATAGAAATACTTTACAGTCTTTTGGAAAAGCCCCTACAAATGGGGAATGCTCTAAAAAAGTGTAAAGCACTTTTGAAGAAGGATGCCGAAAAACCTCTTATAAATCTATCTGCAGAACGTCCTTTCCATGGAAGTCATGTTCTTTTTCAAGACGCAGCACCCGCCTTTCCAGTGTCAACAAATAGGTTTCCATCATCTCAATGTACTCTGAAAATTCCGGGGCGATTCCCAGTTCCTCCCCCCTGTCTTTCAGCCTTTTGTTTAACTTTTTTTTCGTTTCTGCTTTTCTCTCTTCCAGTGTGGGCATGTAAACAATCTCCTGTTGAGTTCCCCAAAACGATTCAATGATGATACGCAGTTATAAAAAGAAGGGGAGGAAAAATCAAACAAAATATTTCCCCTGGCCATCCTGATTTCAGCATAGCAAGTCTGATTGTAAGTTAAAAATCAATGCTTCCCGGCGTTCTGGGAAAGGGAACCACATCCCGGATATTGGTGACCCCGGTGATGAGCATGAGAAATCGTTCAAATCCCATGCCAAACCCGGAATGGGGAACAGAGCCAAACCGCCGGGAATCCAGATACCACCAATAGGTGTCCTTGGGCAAAGCCATCTCATCCATACGACCCTCCAATACATCCAAACGCTCTTCTCGCTGACTGCCCCCAAGAATCTCACCGATGCGGGGCACCAGAAGATCCACGGCAGCCACGGTTTCACCGTCATCATTGACCCGCATATAAAAAGGCTTGATGGTTTTGGGATAATGGGTGAGAAACACCGGTTTTTTAAAATAGTCTTCGGCAAGGAACCGCTCATGCTCGGATTGGAGATCAATGCCGCTTTTAACCTTATACTCAAACCGCTTGCCTGATTTCAATAAAATATCCACGGCCTGGGCATAGGTAATCCGTTCATAGGGCTCATTTACAAGGACAGAAAGCACCTTTTTCAACCCTTTATCCACAAAATTGGTAAACAGAGAAAGATCTTCTTCACACTGTTCCATGGCATGGCGTGTGAGGTACTTGATCAGTTCTTCCCCATGATCCATGTTGCCGTTAAGATCGCAAAAGGCCATTTCCGGCTCCAGCATCCAGAATTCCGCCACATGACGGCTGGTATTGGAATTTTCCGCCCGAAAGGTGGGGCCAAAGGTATAGACATCCCCCAGTGACAGGGCAAACATCTCAGCAGACAATTGACCGGATACGGTTAAATTAGATTCCTGACCAAAAAAATCATCTACGGGATTCATTTTTCCTGCCTGTGCCACATCGGCAAGATCAAGGTTGGTCACCCGGAACATCTCTCCGGCCCCTTCACAATCAGACCCGGTGATCACCGGGGCGTGGAGGTAACGAAACTCTTTTTCCTTATAAAACTGATGGATGGCAAGGGCCATTTCCGATCGAATGCGGAACATGGCCCCGTATTTGTTGGTCCGGGGCCTTAAATGGGCAATGGTTCTTAAAAATTCATCGGAATGCCGTTTTTTCTGTAGAGGGTAATCTTCGGGGGCCACACTGATAATTTCCATGTGATCTGCGTGAATTTCCCATTTCTGACCCTTTCCCGGGGAGGGCACCAAACGTCCCACAACGGAAATGGCGGAGCCTGTGGTAAGCTTTACAATTTCTGCGTAATTTTCCAGGGACACATCGGCAAGAACCTGAATATTTTTCAAACAGGATCCATCGTTGAGTTCCATAAAAGAAAAGGTTTTTGAGTCACGCCGGGTTCTCACCCACCCCTTCACCAGCACCTCATCCATGGCAGTTGTTCCACCAAGAAGTTTTTTTATTTTTACTCTTTTCATTACGTCTCCTTTCACGTGACATCAAAGTAAATATTCGGCCAGCACACCATATTCACCTAAGTTTGGCCTGCTCACCGAACATTAGTATGCTACGCAATCCCAACTTATAGTGCCAGTCACATGACTTGATGCTAAAAAATAATCTAATCCACT
Source organism: uncultured Desulfocicer sp. (assembly GCA_964433355.1). Lineage (GTDB taxonomy): Bacteria > Desulfobacterota > Desulfobacteria > Desulfobacterales > Desulfobacteraceae > Desulfocicer. The sequence goes on along the minus strand of CAYSSE010000143.1, from coordinate 7,141 downwards.
GTTAATACGAGGATAATAGTTTTAAAACGGTATAAAGTCATGTGACCGGCACTATAGAGGGAGATGGGGCACTGGCCAAACATTTACATTACCAACCCAAATATTTACCATTTTAACATTGATTTATCCAAGACAAAATGTAATAATTATTATTTGCAATAAACAATCAAACAACATGGATTTATTAAAAGTTCTCTATCATGAACCCAAAAAATATACAAGCCGTCCTCCCCTTTGTGGAGATGCCCAGCAGATATCTTGGCTCTGAGGTCAACTCCATTAAAAAGGATCTGACCCAGGTGGATCTGACCTTTGCTCTGGCATTTCCTGATCTTTATGAAATTGGAACCTCCCATTTTGGCATGCAGATCCTTTATACCATCCTCAATCAGCAGGAGAACATTGCTGCAGAAAGGTTCTTCACCCCAGCTCCGGACATGGAAAAAGCGCTTTCAGACAAAAAACTTCCCCTGTTTTCCCTGGAATCGGGGATGGATTTAAAAGCGTTTGACATCATTGGCTTCAGTCTCCTGTATGAACTCAATTTTACCAATATTCTCACCATGCTCCACCTATCCGGCATTCCCTTTTATGCCAAGGACAGGGAGGACACATTCCCCTTAGTTATCGGTGGCGGTCCCTGCGCCTTTAACCCGGAACCCCTGGCTGAATTCTTTGATCTTTTTGTCATCGGTGATGGAGAAGAGATCATTGTGGAATTGTCCCAGATGGTGGTTCAATGGAAAAAAGAGGGGGGCAAGGATAAAAACCAGCTCTTAAAAAGACTTTCCACCCTCCAGGGGGTTTATGTTCCCTCCTTTTTCACGGTGCACTATGACGACCAGGGAATTCAGCAGATGGAACCCATCCATTCTGACTACCGGCGGATAAAAAGAGCCATCCTGCCGGACATTTCAACGGCCCCCCTTCCCGCATCTCCGGTGGTTCCCTTTGGAAAACCCGTGCATGATCGACTGCGCCTGGAAATTGCCCGGGGCTGCTCCAGGGGATGTCGATTTTGCCAGGCAGGCATGATCTACCGCCCGGTGAGGGAACGATCCACAAAGGAATTGATAGACATCACACGGCGCTCTTTAAAGGAGACGGGCTACAGTGATGTTTCCCTGCTCTCCTTGAGCACAGGCGATTATGGTGATCTGGCCAACCTCATGGAAAACCTGCTTTCGGTGAATCCCAACCACTGCACTGCCATTTCCCTTCCCTCTGTGCGAGCAGGTCGATTGACACCTGAGCTGATGAAGATCATTAAAAAGGTAAAAAAAACCGGGTTCACCATTGCCCCGGAAGCGGGCACCCAGCGCCTGCGGGATGTTATCAATAAAAATATCACCCAGGAAGATATTTTCGACACCGTAAACAGCGCCTTTGAGCTGGGATGGCAGCGTATCAAACTCTATTTCATGAACGGCCTGCCCACTGAGACCCAGGCGGATATCCAGGGCATCTGTGACATGGCCCGACAACTTGCCGGAATTAAAATTAAAGGCAAGGGCAAAAGCCAGATCAATGTCAGCTTTGCCACCTTCATCCCCAAGGCACACACTCCCTTCCAGCGATGCAGTCAAATTCCTTCGGAAAAATCCCGGGAGAATCTTTCATTCTTAAAGGAACACCTCAGACACCCCGGCATTAACCTCAAATGGCAGGATCCCAATATGAGCGTGCTTGAGGGGGTCTGGGCCAGGGGAGACAGAAAATTAAGTCAAGTGCTTGTAACGGCATGGGAAATGGGATGCCGACTGGATGGATGGTCTGACATGTTCGATTTTAACACCTGGATGGCGGCATTTGAAAAACAGGGCATTGATCCCCTGTTTTATACCACCCGTGAACGCACTCCAGAGGAACGCCTTCCCTGGGCCCACATTGACTGCGGCATTTCAGATAAATTCATGGAAAAGGAATTCCAACGGGCACTGATCCCCCAGCTAACACCGGATTGTAGAGAAGATGAGTGCAACGGCTGCGGTATCTGTGATTTTAAAAAAATCCAACCGGTTCTCCATGCACCGGTGCCCACTGATCCGGCTCAAAATACTGTTGTCCCCTCTGGGCCTTCCATGGATAACAAGCCCGAACATTTTACCCAATACCGATGTTTTTACTCACGCCTGGGGGATGCCAGGCATTTTGGCCATCTGGAGTTGGCAAAAATCATCCGGCGAGCCATACGCCGCATCGGTATTACGGTGAAATACTCCAAAGGGTTCTCCCCTGCCATGAAGCTCTCCTTTGATAATCCCTTGCCCGTGGGAATGGAAAGTGAAGAGGAGTTTTTTAATATCCATGCCCATATCAAGACAGATCCCCTGGAAATCACAGAAAAGCTCAACCAGATACTTCCCAAAGGGATCACTATTATTAACTGTCTTCCCGTGGCCAAGATAAATAAAAAAGCAAATCAAGGCCCCACAACTTACCGCATCTTCCTGCCCGGACATGCCATTGATCCCTCCTTGGTGGAACGCTTTATGGCTGCCCCGGAATTCATTGTGGAAAAGCGTAATTTCAAGGGAAAGACCCGAACCACGGATTTAAGAAAAGTCACTGAAAAATTGGAAATTATTGACAATTCCCACCTGGAAATTGTATTAAAAAAATATCAAGATCGAATCATCAGGCCAGCGGAAATACTACAGGAAGCCCTTAACGTTCCCGAAGCAATTCTCCACACGGCACAGATTCTTAAACAAAGGCAGGACACTATCCCATGTTGAAAGAACTGGTTGTGAATGCGGCTGAACATGAAACCCGGGTTGCCGTATTAGAAAATGGTAACATTGTGGAATTGTTCATGGAACGGGGAGATGAATCCAACATCACAGGTAATATTTACAAAGGACGGGTTCAGCGGGTACTGCCGGGCATGCAGGCCGCCTTTGTTGACATTGGATTAAACCAGGCGGCCTTTCTCTACGTGGATGATATCCTGGATGATACCACGGCGGAACTAGCCCAGCGGTTTGAGCAGGAAAATGATGCCGATGGAGATGAAGACACCGACGCGTCTGACGCAAAAGAAGAAGAGATGCCCCCTCCTCCCAGTTGGAAATCTGCCAGAACAACGGACTGCCCCATTGAAGATCTCATCACCGAGGGCCAGGAGATTCTGGTGCAGATATCAAAATCCCCCATTGGTACCAAAGGGCCCCGGGTGACCACCCATATTTCCCTGCCCGGTCGCTTCATGGTTCTCATGCCCACGGTGGATCACATCGGGATATCCAAGCGTATTGTTGATGAAAAAGAGCGCACCCGTCTCAAAGAACTGCTTCTTTCTTTTAGAAAAGATACCTTTGGATATATTTTCAGAACCGCTGCCCAGGGTATCCAGGAAAGAACGCTTAAAAAAGAAATCTCCTTTTTAAACAAAACCTGGGAAGACATCCAGAAAAAAAACAAAACGGTGTCTGCACCCTGCCTGGTATACCGGGATCTCACCGTCACCTTCCGGGCGGTGCGGGATCTGTTAAATGATGAGGCTGACAAGCTCATCATTGATTCCCGGGAGGGCTATAACAATGTTCTCACCTTCCTTGAAAAACTCATGCCCGATCTCAAGGTATCCGTCGAACATTACACCGGGGTGGAACCCATCTTTGATGCTTACAATATTGAAGGAGACATTGCCCGGGCACTGAAAAGAAAGGTGTGGCTCAAATCCGGAGGCTATATCATCATTGAGCAAACCGAAGCCCTGGTGGCCATAGATGTCAACACCGGACGGTACGTGGGAAAGCACAATTTTGAAGAGACCATTGTTAAAACCAATCTGGAAGCCGTCAAGGAGATCGCCTATCAGATACGTCTGAGAAACACCGGGGGGATCATCATCATTGATTTCATTGACATGAAAAAAAGCCAGCACAGAGAAAAAGTCATGTCACACCTCAACGATGCCTTAAAAAAAGATAAAAGCCAGACCAATGTCCTTCCCCTGTCTGAACTTGGGCTGGTGCAGATGACCCGTAAAAGGGTGAGAAAGAACCTCACCCGCTCCCTGTGTGAACCCTGTTTTTACTGCAATGGAGACGGCATGCTCCTATCTGGTAAATCCATCTGCCATAAAATTTACAGAGATCTTCTCAATGAGGCTTCGGACATGATGGGCAACCGGTTCACAGTGAAGGTACACCCGGAAATTGCCCAACTTCTCCACGGAGAGGAAAAAGGTCTGGTCTCTTCCCTGGAGATAAAGGTGAACCGGCCCATTGCCATCTACCCTGAACCCCATTATCACATCGAAGAATATCATATATTTGAAACATTAGTAAAATAAGTAAAGCATTACGGTATCCTTCAGAACTACTTTACACTTTTTTAGAGCATTCTCCATTTGCAGGGCTTTTCCCAAAAGGCTGTAAATTAATTTTGGATGCACATGAAGGATGCCAAGGCTTCTAAACAAAACGGGGTTCCCACAATAATTTTTTCACCACTTTTCGATACATGCCACTGCCTGCGGCACCACCCTCCACATCCAAAGGCTCCGGGGTCTGACCACTGGATAAGTTATTTTGTTTTCTAATAAAATTGAGCAGTCGGGGCCCTTGGTCGCCCCCCCCTTTAACCTTGGCCTTTAAAGGCTGCTCCCGCACAAGAAGCGCCACAACAATTTCCAGATCACCGTTTTTTTTGCGAAGCACAAGATCAGCAAAGGGAGACACCGCAAGGGATCTGGCATGTTTCATGGCAGCTTTCACAAAAGCCACAAACCGCTCAAGTTCGCCCGTGGATAAATCGGCCTGTTCGCCATCTCCACTATCCGCATTTTTTTGGTATATATTGAAAAACTCAACCAACTTATCTTCGGCTTTATCCATGGCTAAAATATCCAGGGATACCCGACACAGCTCACCGCCTTTCCCTGCCCCAGATACGAACCCCTCCTTTTTATTTTCTTTGCCGGCATCCGTTGCCCCTGACGCTTCATCGGTGGCGACAGAAGGCTTCCCTTCTACCAAGGCAATGATCTCTTCGGCAGAACGGAGCAGGTCATCTTCGCTGTCCTGCCAGGGAAGCACCCGGGAAATTTCATCAAAGGTGGTAATCCCCTTCATCAGCTTATAGAACCCATCCTCCCGCATGGTCATCAATCCTGCCCCGGATCGAGCCACCCGTCGAATCGCACTTCCTGTACCCTGGCTCAACAGAATATCTCTGACCTTATCATTCATGCACAGCAACTCATGGACACCGGTACGGCCCCGGTAACCCATGTGATCACAGGAACTGCACCCCACGGCTTTATAAAATTTCACTTTTTTGGGAATATTAATATCCACCCCCAGTATGGACAGTTGAACCGCATCCGGGGTGTAAGGCTCCTTGCAACGGGGACAAAGTACCCGAACCAGTCTCTGGGCCATCACCGCCATCACCGTGGAGGAAATCAGAAAAGCATCAATGCCCATGTCAACCAGCCTTAGGAGACCACCGGTGGAATCCTCGGTGTGAAGGGTGGTCAGCACCTTATGACCGGTGAGGGATGCCTGGATCACTGCCCCGGCTGAAAGCGGATCTCGAATCTCTCCCACCATGATCACATCAGGGTCCTGACGCATCATGGATTTAATAAAATCAACATAGGTATGCCCCAGTTTATGATTGAGCTGTCCCTGAACCACCCCCTCCATGACATACTCCACGGGATCTTCCACGGTGATGATGGATTTAGAGCCATCATTGATTTGATTAATGGCAGAGTAAAGGGTGGTGGTCTTACCGCTGCCGGTGGGGCCTGTCACAAGGATAATGCCCGAGGGAAGGGCCATGAGTTCAAGGAATTTACGTTTATTCTCAGGGGTAATGCCAAGCTGATCAACATCTATGAAATTACTCTGGCGATAAAGAATTCGAATGACAATGTTTTCACCAAAGGCAGCCGCATACACAGACACACGCATGTCCACATCCTGCTCCATCACCTGGGCACGAAGTCTGCCATCCTGATGCTTTCTTTTTTCGGAAATATCCAATTTACATAAAATTTTGATGCGGGAACTCAAAGCGGCTGACATGGAAATGGGGAGATCTGTTTTATGGTGCAGTATCCCATCAATGCGATAGCGCACCTGGAGGCTGGACTCCTTGGGTTCAATGTGAACATCACTTGCCCCCTCGGCAATGGCATTACTGATGACAAAATCCAGCACCCCCACAACGCCATCCTGGTTACCAATGGAAAGTCCCTTGTCCCCCACCACCAGATCTTTATCATCAACGGACTTAAGAGCCATTCGGGGCATTACATCAAGGGAGACCTTCTGAAAATGCTGTTGAAGCGCCCGTTTGATATCTATGGAGGTGGCAATGGCAGGACGTATTTTACACTGAAACATACGCCCCACATCCTGGATGAGCTCATTGTTAAAGGGATCTGCCATGATAACGGTAACTTCACCCTTTTCTTTAAATGCTGGCAGGATGAGATTTTTCTTCAAAAAATCTTCGCTCCATCCCTTTAAGAGCATACGATCAATGATATGAAAATCCGGAAATATTTTTAAAATACCCATTTGTGTGGCCAGGGTATCCACCAACACCTTTTCATTGATGAAACCCTTTTGGATGAAAATTTCTCCGATTTTAGCACCGGATCTCTTCTGCTCCGCCAAGGTATCTTTTAATTGCTGCTGGTTGATCATGCCAAGATTGATCAAAAGCATGCCCAGGGGAATTCGTTTATGATATTTTGCCAGTACCCGGTTCAAATCCCGCCGGGAAATAAACTTTTCTTCCAGGCAAATTTCTCCTATTGTTTTATAAACCGGCAGGGATTTTTGAATGGCCAGGGCATCATTCTTATGCTGTTCAGAAAGAACGCCCTCCTTCACCAGAAGCTCTCCTAATCTCAGCTTTTCCCCTTTATGATCGTTTTTTTTATTTTCCATATTTCCTGTCAAATCTCAAGAGTTACAAATCTTCATAACCACATAATTCTATATTAAAATGAAAGACCTTAAAGTCTGCCATGGCCAGCGCATTTAGAACCAAAGGCCAAAAATTTTAAAATAACCCGCATGACAGGGCCGCCTGTCACAACGAATATTAAAAATGATATCACCCCCCGACGGGCAATGGGCCCGGCCCGGAACCGTAGACGGCCCAATTGGCCGGT
>CAYSSE010000142.1:0-10485 GCA_964433355.1 uncultured Desulfocicer sp. | reverse complement strand
CATTGCCCGTCGGGGGGGGGCGGCATGATACCATTTGGCTCCGCGTCTACGACCCTATATTCGTTGTGTCCAGCAGGACATGCCCGTTTATAAGAAAGTCCCGGCAAACCTGACGGACTTTCAAGCTTCGTTGTGGACAGGCCGAGGCCAGAAGACGGTCTTGCCCGTGGAAGTTATGTTAGTGGCCAACATGATTGTTATTTAAACTTGCTGGCCAAATCAGAATCAATGACGTAAATGCAGACCTCCTTGGCCCCCTGTTCAGTATATTCGAACTTATCTGCCATATTTTTAATGAGAAATTTAACATCACTTCTAATGCGTTTGTCATAGGCTTTGAAATCTGAAGTATCAAAATCCCGGATGGCCCGTCTAAAATTTTCATTACTCAAAAAGGGTTCCAGAACCCGTTTTTTAAGGTTATAGACATAGCGCTCATACAAGGATAAAAAAAGCTTGGTTTCTGTGATATCCTTTTCTTCCACCATCATCTCCCGGGGAAGGGCATTGGTGGTATATTGATTTAAGACGTCACTGCGCATTTCCATGCGCCTTTCCATGGTGATGCCCTCGATGAAAAGACGACTCTCAATGGAGCTTAGAAATGATTCAGTCACATAAATTTCTTCACCGGTGAAAAGGCATTGTCCCTCGGCACCCAGCTCAAAGGTAAGGGCCGAGATATAATTTTTAATATCCTTTGAGATCTGTTCCTCATTATAATAATAAAGGGACTCTTTGACCTGCTGAAGCACATTATAATCATACATTCGCAAGAGAGAATCCAGAAATCCTTCGGGTACCATCTTAGGATAATCCTTTATCACCCCTTTAAAAAATGAGCAGAGTACGGGCATATTGATCAGTCGATTCTCCCTTGCATACAGGGAGTAGAACTGATCAAAGATACGAATGGAATCCCGCCCGGAAAACCCATAATTTCCTTCATTTTCTGACTCTTTAAAAATTTTCTGCCACATTTTACCATCAAGGGCTTTGCGGTCTGCATCGTCCAGCCAGTCGGGAATATGCCCCGAATAAATTTCCATTTTCAGTAGCATCAAGGGTTCATCGCAATATAACCGGTACTTTGGTGGGCTTTTAATCCATTCCACAAGGGCATCTGATTTAGGTTTCAACCGGGAGGAGACGATGATCCTTGCAAAATTATCCATGACCATGGGTAAAAATGCATCCTTTACATGACGCCCAAAAATATTATTGTAAATTTTCATCTCCGTTTCAATATCCAGCACATAGGGAATATTGATATACCGTATTCGGTCGGTGAAAGAGGGAAAGTCACGGATATTTTTCTTGTCTTCCGGGTTCATCAATGCCAGAAAAAGTGAATTCACATTTTCTTCTATGTCTTCCACCTTATGCACCGCTTCACTGATGATATTATGAAGTTCCACCATACGTTCTACATTGTGGGATTTAATATCCATCAAGGCATAAATGCCGTTGTTGGTCTTAGAAAAACGGGAATAGATGTAGTTGATTAAATTACTGTCCCGGAACAAATTATTGATGCGATGCTGGAGCATCTGGTTGCTCATGACATTTTGCTTTAAAGGGACATCCCCCGGGTTAAAAACTGAAATCCCGGTTCCCAGTCGCCGGTTGAAATAGTAGGGTCTGGCATACACCATGTCAAAAACTTTTTCCGGAGATCCCAAGCGTTCCAGCAACGCCTGGTAGATGGACTCACAAATGGTACAAGGTTCATGGCTAAAGACCCATTCATACTCTTTTTCGGTGAAGATTCGCCATTTAACCTCATCGTTGGGTATCAATTTATCCAACACCTTCCGACGATGCTTTTTAGGAATGATCAGGATGGGGTTGTCATGGGAAATACAGGGAATCTCAATGAACTTCGAATGAAATCCCGGTTCAATGCACGCTTCGGTCACCTTCTTGGAAACGTCCCCATGGGGATGTTCGATGAAATTGACCAGACGTTCAATGGCAGACACAGATTCCTCATTGCCTCCCCCCCCCAATTTAGCCATGTCAAGACGCCATACGATCTCGTATCGAATACCCGCTTCACCGTTTGCATAGCTTTCAAATTTCTTCAGCATATTATTTAAAAAGGTACTTTTACCACACCCATGGGGGCCATGAAAAATATAAATCTGATTCTGCTGGGCCCCATGGCGCAATCCTTCCATGTGTTTCATGAGCCGGTTAGCAAATAACCGATCTGTAAAATAGGGATTTTCCGACCCCTCCACAAAAAGCCGGGTGCAGTCATAATCCACCCGGTTCAGATCGTCCAACCCCTCGGACTCTTCCAGCCGATCCACATGGGAGGTCATCATATCATGAAATACCTGGAAAATATTTCGAATCATTTGAACGGGATTCTGTGACACCATTTCCAGATATTGTTTAAAATCAATGGGTTTAAATTTTTCATACTCACCAATATCATCACTTAATAAGGCAAGGGCTTCCCGGGCACGTTCCGCATTATCAATTTCTATTCCAAGGGATTTTTTATTCATGGGTCACACCCCCCTTTTGAGCATTTTTCTGTCTTCCATCACATACAATACCCGCTTCCACTCCACTGGCTCTTTTTCTTTTTCCGAGTCAGTGGTGGCGCTGGCATGGGAATGTGGACTCCAAAAATCAACGTATCGCTGCTGGGGCGTAGATGCCTTCACCGGTTCACTGGTTTCAAGGCGCACCGAGCGCCCCCAGAGATACTCAATTCCCACCAAGGTGTTTTCAATGAAATCGGTTTTCAGGGGTTTTCCTTCAAAGGTATGTTCCAGATAAAGGGGACCCTGGTTGGTTTTTTCCACATTGACCTTTATTCCAGGGGGATGATACAGGGTATCAACCACCATGTCCCGGTAGGCATCCGCACTTCTGGATTTCACATAATATTCCCAGGATTTGCGCTGACTGTTCAGGCGTTTACCCGTGACAAACAACTTATGGCGCTGCATGAACTCCTGATCAATATAGGTGTTGATAAAGGTGAAATCACACAGGTTTTCTCGGATGGAAAAAATACGTTCCCGCCCAATGGAGAGGTCAGCATCATAGGCTTTTTGCTTTATTTCATCCTTGATCAAATCATATTCCAGGGAATAGCATCCTCTGTTTTCCATCTCTTCAATGTGGTACAAAAGCCGCATGCCAAGGGCATAGGGATTCAACCCCACCTTGGGCATGGCCGTGACACCGGCATTGACCTTGGCAAAATCCACCTCATGGCCCTTGATTCTGTTATCCCCCATGAAAAGAGTTTCATGCCAGTAGCTGGCCCACCCCTCATTCATAATCTTGGTACGAATCTGGGGTTGGAAAAACAAAGAGGTTTTTCTCACCACAGAGATCACTGATTTCATCCATTTGTTCTCTTCCTTATTTAAAAAAATGGAGTGATCCATGATAAATTGCAGGACATCCGGCCTGCCCCGCTCTTTTTTTTCCAGATAGCGTTTGTAAAAAGCATCAAATTCTGGAAATTTTATCCTTACATCAATGAAAAACTGATCTTTTGTGTCATCAGGATGGCTAATAAGTGTATCATTATAGCGATCTATTTCTTTTAAATACTCATTGTGGGAAAACCCCTTTTCCCGTTGAAGAAAAATATCAAAATAATAATCAAAGGGGGTCAGATGTTTCACCTGGCCCCTGCGGGTGGTCTGGGAAACGGTGTCATGATACCCCACCAGATTATCAATGCCCCGGGCAAACTCAATGATATAATCCACCCATCGACCTTTTTCCGAGCGATATCTGGCAATGAGTCTTTTATCTGCCAGGGCCTGCCCATTAAAATCCATGTCCCAGGTGTGCTTGAAAAATAGATTGTTCTGGAAAAAATCAATGTGGCCCAACACATGATAAAAAATCATCACATTGAGCCAATCCGGGTTATTATCATTGTAAAATGAAATGGCAGGACGCGTGTTAATAACGGTCTCGTAGGGGTTGTTGGGATAAAGCTCATACATTCCCTTGCCCGAAAGCACCCGGACATCATGCACCCAATAGTCGTACAGGGTGGGCATCATCACCTTGGGACTCAACTCCACCATATCCCGATTGGTGACAACATATTCCAGGGTCTCATCTTCAAAGGAAAGGCCCGCATCCCTGGCCCTCTTTTTACACCCCTCCATAATGGCTTTTACATGCTGATCAACTATTTCCATGGTGAACCTCCCCTTTGGCCTCAACTACCCAGAAGATTTTTAATACCTTCAATGATCCGGCTGTCCTCGGCATCCTCGGGCATCACATCCATGCGGATATGATCTTTTTTGTTTTCAAGAAGCCCCGAGGCGGCAATATATTTTTCCACTTCCGTCTCTTTTCCCTGGGCATAACTGTGCTTGGCAACGGTGATACCGATCCTGGCGGCATAGGTGATCATTTTTTCAAGTTCGGCCACAGCCTCTTTGCCTTCGGTGTCCCAGTCATCCCCATCGGTACCGTGGAAAACATAAATATTATAATCCTTTGCAAGACCTTCTTTTTCCACAATTTCATTGACCATGCGAAAGGCAGACACCACCTTGGTTCCTCCGGCCACTCTATACGAATAATACTTATAAAAATCAGCCACCTCCCGTGCGTCGGTGTCATGGAGGATAAAACGGGTTTCCACCTGTTTTTCATACTGATACAGCAGCCAGGAGTAAATCATCACATGCTGGGACACCACGGTCTGGGTGGGCTTGCCCCCCATGGAGCCAGAATAATCCCTGAGAAAAAAAATCAGGGCCTGGGATTCATAATGCTTTTCCCGGGAGAGTACCCGGTAAATCATGTCCGAAGGAGCCACCAAAAATTTTGCCGAGTCAATGTTGGACACATCCGGGATATTACCCAGGCTGATATTGGTTTGGACAATTCTTTTCATGGTGGCTTTCTTATCAAGTATCTGGCCAAACCCCCGATTACGGTCGGTCATGTCATAGACATACCGAACCAGAGTTCTTTTACCGCCCTTGTCCACCAGGTTGGGCAATTCAAAATCCTGGGCCAGGGTCTTGCCCAGATCATAGGCATTGGATTCAAACTCATGCTCACCTCCGCCGCCCTCCCCTGGGCCTTCTCCATCGCCTTCACCAGAGCCTTCGCCTTCACCTTCCTGGGGACGGATAGGCTCTTCCCCTATCACCTCTCCCTCTTCTCCGGTGCCGGTGCCCCCGGTGGGCTGGGCTTCGCCCTCTTCATCCAGGGTTATTTCATCATGAACAAATTTTTCTTCCACCGTGGTGGGTACAACAATGATCCTTTCCCTGCCGCCCTGGACAGGTTTCACAATACGGCCAATACGGATTTTTCGTTTAAATCCGTCCTCTTCCCGCTTCCGGTCCTTTTCCAGGAGTTCATCCAGGGTTATCATTATTTATCGTCCTCCTGACTGCAAAAGTATTCAATGGTCTTCTGGGCGCATGTGTTGCAATATCCCAGTTTATCCATCATGGTGGTGATCATCCGGTCATGGAGCTTTTTATTTTCCTCGTTGGTGCGATTGGCCAATGCCCCCACAAGACTACCGGCTCCGGCAATGTCAGATTTTAGCCTGACATCGGTGATGGCCTTGACCAGCTCCAGATTGTCCATAAAATCATAGTTGGGGTCCACAGAGATCTTTTGTCCATAAATCTTTCGAATGGTGTTCCGAAAGGAGGAGCGCTGCTCATCGGTTTTCAATCCCAATCGCTCTTCAACATTTTTAATATAGCGCTCATCTATCTTCATGGATTTAAGTTCATTGGACTGGGGATCTTTATACTTCCACATCATGTCCGGCCCCAAATGCTCGGCATCAATGCCGATGATCATGTTCACATAGTTCATGACATCTTTTTTTATGGCCAGGGGTTCATCCATGTAGGCATTGAATATTTCAGTCATGATGCGTTCCCGGTAAAGTCCCCGGGCCGTGTGAAGATCCTCCATGAACTTGGTGCGATCACCGGGCTCTGTGACATAGTCTAACACCACCTTTTCCAGGGTGGTGAAAATATCCAGGGCAAACATGCAGGTGCCCTCGTTGGTTTCAGAACTCTCCAAAAGCAACTGAATGGCCCGGCCCAGATTTCGCTGGCCCAGCCCCTTTTGCCCGAACCGCTTGGTGATATCTGTATCCTGGTTTAAGGTGTCAATGAGTTCAGAAAGGGTCTTGAGACTCTTTTCACCGGCCACCTCCCCCGCAGACAACTTCATGGTCTCCACCGGGGTAAGTTTTTCAGACCGTGGCAGCCGGGTGAGCACCACCCCTACGGATGCCGCATAGTTCAGGTTGGGATCCTGGTGTAGCTTTTCCATGTTCAGGGTGGTTTTAACATCCCCGCCAATGGCATACGCTGTTAATTCGCTTTGGAGTTTGTAGTCGGTGTTGTGGGCCACGTAACAGATGCGACAACGATCCACAATGGGGGCTTCTTCTTTTTCTGCAAGAAAGGTATTAAACTCAGAATTATTACTGGTGGCAACAATGAGGGTGTCAATGGGCCACTTATACCCATCAATTTCAATGTTTCGGTTCTGAATCACCCCCAGATACACCTGAACCAGATCCTTTTTGTTTTTGTAAATCTCGTCACTGAAATGGATACCGCCCCCGGCCACCCGGGCAAGTGCCCCCCGTCTCAGGTCAAAGCGGTAGGGGTTGTTGGTATCGGTGATGTGGAGCAGGCGCTGGATGGACTCTTCTCCCAGCAGATCCACGGCAGAGGAGGTAATTTTATCCTTGGCCGGATATTTACCGGTCAATGTGCCCATACTTTCAATCATGGGCACCGGCACCACCTCAATGAAAGAGAGCATCTTTTCGATATCACCATCACAACGCTCCCGGATCTGGTTCCAGATATAGGAAGAACAGGCCCCCAATGGGCGATATTTCCCCATAAGCACTTCCAGCTCTCTATCGGAAAACCCATAGATGTTACCCAAATAATCCAGGGAGGCATCCCTTGTCTCATCCAGGCCCATGGCAAGGATCATGGGATCTTCATAGGTCTGGGATTCTATGGTGGTAATCTTGCCGTACCCTTCCAGTTCATTGAGTCCTTTGAATCGAAAGGTAAATTTGCGATTTTCCGGCTGAAAAATAAAATTACGATAGGCTTCGCAAAGGTAATCCACAAAAAAAGTTTTGCCGTTCCCCGGCTCTCCCACCAGAACATAGGCCATCTCCCTGGATGACCCCCCCTCAGAGGCATCTTTCACAAAGGAGACAAAGCTATTGATCTCGTCGTACATCCCCACAAGATGTTTTTTACCTTTGCTGAAAAGGTCAAAATGGTAGGTAGTCCGGCCTTTGACGCTGATTTTATCCACCCCGCTGTTCAAAATCATGCGGGAGACACCCTGGAAACAATCTTCAAAGGTTCTTTTTTCGGTTTTTACAAGCTCAATGTGATTGGAAAGTGTTTTTGACGTGGTTTTATCATCCATAGTTTCCTCCCTTTTGCAGCATCAAGGCTTTTTGCTGCCGATCATATATATATATTAAATGACGGAAAACCTGTTTGATGAAAAATGTATGGGACTCTGTAGTGGAATTTTTGGACGTTCTATTGTCTAAGACAATACCAATGCCATATACAAGTGTCAAATGCTATCGCAAAAAAAATAACTTCTCACGATATTTAAACCATGGCAGATGGATGACATCGCCTTGGAAATAAAAAGACATCGGCAGGATCTCTTTAAACAAGACGCATAAGCACAATCAGATACGCCCCTGCAAAAAGACAATAGGGCGCATTTCCATTTCCCCGGTTGGAGATATAACTCTTTGATTTATCAAAATATTTTATTTTATATTAATGGATGGTGGCCCAATGAAATCAATGGGTTATATGATGGGCCGGAAAAATGGGAATGCGCCCAGACAATATTCATTAATATTATAAAATGTTGGAAGAGGCAGGTGGGTCAATACATCATGCAAGGCAAGGCATAAGAGTCAAACAAAAGTAATGATGAGAAAAGGGTCGAAACAGCGATAAAGAATGATTTTTCTTGAGAATAATGATCCTCGGTTCGATAGCTATCATAACATACTGTAATTTAAATAAGATTTTATTTTAATTTTTTATTTATTATTTTCTTATATCAATAAATTCAAATTGTTATAAAAAAATGGTCGAACCAATGGTAATGACGATAATGTTGCGAAAATAGCAAGTACAAACACCCAAATTTTGGAACCGTTCAGATCCCGTCAAAGGGGTTTACCAGTTTCTACAATCGCCAGTATCCAAATGAACAAAATCCGATTTAGAATAATACCCCACGCCGCCAGCACCGAGATAAATGGCCACATCCCTGAGATGGCGGGTGGAAAGATCCCGGATTCTGATGTCAATGGCCCGGCCCTCCATGTGCAGACTTTTCTGGGCCACGCCCCGACTCTTTTTACGCAATGCTCGGTTGGTTTGAGGGGAACGATAGCCGGAAATCACCTCAATGACACCACGGCTCCCCCCCCGGCTTTGAACGGCACAGATGATATCAAGCAACCCGGGATCAATGGGATGGATCGTTTCGGTGCGAAAATCCCTGAGAAATTTATTTATTTTTCGTTGACTACCACTGGATCTGATCCCCGGCGTATGGCGAATCTTAAGGTATTCTTCGGTGTGGGTATGAAAAAATGTGAGGGAGCGCTGTCCACCGTTACTTGCCAGAGCAAGCAAAGGTGAACTGACAAAAAGACCGGCCATGGCGCTGGCGGAAAACTGGAGGAATTGACGTCGAGTTGTTTTGATATTCATGTGAATGGGGTCTTTGTTAACCTTACGTTTAAGTTTAAATTGTTTTTATAACTGCCACGGGCAGGCCGTATTCTGGCCTCGGTCTGCCCGTGGCAGTTTATTAAAAAATAAAACTTCCGGGCAACCTCAGCAGAGCCCCCCCCCCCGATGGGCAATAGGAACCGGCCAATTGGGCCGTCTACGGTTCCGGGCCGGGCCCATTGCCCCTCGGGGGGGGGGCGGCATGATAGCATTTTCAATATTCGTTGTGTTCGTTAGGACATGTGAGTTTATATAAAAGTCTCAGCAACATGCTAAAATTAAAGGAATTTCATTTTTCGTTGTGGCTGGTCTTACAGCCATGTATGTTATATTAGAGTCAATTGATCACACAATACAAAAGACATACTGTAATGTTAATTCAGCACATCTCCCGGAAAAAGTGCCTGTCCCAATTTTCTGTCCCGACCATAAATATCCCTGTTAAAGCAAATCAAACCATCTTTGTCAACCCATGCCGTCTGGTAGGTGATATGCACCGGTACCAACACATCCGGACGAATAATTTTTCGTTTTCCAGATTTTAAAATGGCATCTATTTTTTCCCGGTTCCACTCCCTGTTTTCATGGGAAAGAATAAACAGGGCAAGACCCGGGGGATCACTCACCCGGATGCATCCATGGCTGAAATTTCTTTTATTATGGCTGAAAAGACTTTGGGTGGGGGTGTCGTGCATATAAACATCATATTTATTGGGAAAAATAAATTTAACACTTCCCAGGGCATTCCAGGGACCTGGATCCTGGCGCAGTTTAAATTTGCCCATCTGGCTTCTGGAAATTGTGTTCCAGTCCATGGTGGTGGAATCGAGTTCCACGGCATCGGATTTCCAGCTGGAAAAAAGGCGAATATGTCGTTTCACCAGATGGTTGGGGTCTTTCCGCAGCCCTGGCAACTCTTCATTGCGGGCAATGCTGAGGGTGATATTCCAATAGGGATTGAAATCAATGTACATCACCCGGTCACTGAACACAGGTGTCTGGTGCTGTAATTTTCCCACAATAACAGGGAAATGAATTTTCATCTCCCCCCCTTCAAATCCGGCCAGATCAAACCCTGCGATGTTCACCAAAATATATTTTTCACCCAGAGAATGTTCCTGCCAGCGCCACCGGGCCATGTTAATCATGATCTGGCGAACAGCCTTATGCACCGGAATATTTAAGGTTTCCAAGGTATTGGGCCCGACAACACCATCGGGTTTCAGGCCATGGCGGGCCTGAAATTTTTTCACCGAAGGGATCAGTTCCGGCACGTAAATATCCTTTTGATCCTCCAGGGGCAGCTCTAAATCCTTGGTAATGGCAAGGCGGTTTATAGAAGGAGTCAGTTCTGGCACGTAAATATCCTTTTGACCCTCCAGGGGCAGCTCTAAATCCTTGGTAATGGCAAGGCGGTTTATAGAAGGAGTCAGTTCTGGCACGTAAATATCCTTTTGACCCTCCAGGGGAAGCTCTAAATCCTTGGTAATGGCAAGGCGGTTTATAATGGCAGGAATTCGATGATCCACATCACCCGGTCGGATGGTTTTTCCCGGTGGAATTTTCTTCCATCCCCCCTGACTGGCCAGGTTGCGGTAAATATTCAAAGCCTTTTTTAAATCTGTGTAATGCCGATGGGCCGGGGGCAATGAGGCAAGGTATGCAGAAAGGTCTGAAACTCCAAGGGCTT
>CAYSSE010000141.1:0-10629 GCA_964433355.1 uncultured Desulfocicer sp. | reverse complement strand
TCTACTCTTTCATATAAAAAGCTCAGAACACCACATCATGCCAAAGGAACAGATTCCACATCTCTTGGAAACGATTGAATTTACCCCCAGACAAACAAAGTCCAGTGCACCGTCAAAAATTCACCATATATGGGCGTATGTCTTTCGAATAACCATATATGGGTATACAAATAACCGAATACGGTGGTTCGTGTCAATCATTATTTATAAACATCTGTTTTTACGAGTCTAAAACCTATGGCACGATACTTGCTGATTATAAATTCAACCATTCTTTTTCAAGTAGCACTCGATGCTCAAGCCACCGTTTTTCAAAAATCAACTCCGCCAACTGAAACATCGAGTAACAAAATACATACCCCGGGAAGGAGATCCACCATGGGAATAATAAGAAAATCAATCCAGTCGCTGCTCGTTGTCACAGGTCCCCATCTGTTAAGGCTGATGCTTTTCAGTTTGGGCCTAATGCTTAAAACCAGGGGCCTTGTGGACCCTGCCTTTAAAAAACGGCTGAAGGAAAAAAATTTCACGGCCCAGATAAAAATCAAAGACAAAACCATTGGCCGCACTTTTTATTTAAAGAATGGCAGCATATCCAGCGCCAGCGGGGTCTCCCCGGATGTGGATATCACCATGACCTTTCTGGATGCCCCCACCGCCGTATATCTGATGCTGCGGAGAAAAAACCTTCATGTGCAGATCCATGCCATGAAAAATTTTCACATCGAAGTGGAAGGCCCGGATGAACTGACCATCTGGTTCATGCAGACCCTTACCATGGTGGAAAAATTTGATTCTCCCAAGGATTTCGGCACCCCCCTTAAAAACGGGGTCATGCGCTACACCAGCAACACCAATGGCGGACCGGTGTTCGTTCACGTCAAGGACGATAAAATCATCCGCATCATCCCCATTGAATTTGACGAAGAAGATGCCCAACCCTGGACCATCTCAGCCCGGGGCCGACAGTTCACCCCCCCCCGCAAAGGCACTCTTAGCCCCTATGTTCTTGCACTGAAATCCCTGATCTACTCCCCGGATCGCCTGCTCTACCCCATGAAGCGGGTGGATTTTAATCCCCATGGAGAGCGCAACTGCCAGAACAGAGGGACTTCCGGATACCAACGCATCAGCTGGGACGAAGCCCTGGACATTGTGTCTGGAGAAATCCAGAGAGTCAAACAAACCCACGGCCCGGGCTCCATCATGAACGGCAGTGGCTCCCATCATACCTGGGGTAATCTGGGGTATTGGTTGAGCAGCCGCAACCGTTTCATGAATACCATTGGCTACAGCCCCGTGGCCCACAACCCGGACTCCTGGGAAGGATGGTACTGGGGAGCCATGCACCATTGGGGCAACAGCATGAGAAACGGAGGCTCCGATACCTACGGCACCATTGAAGATTGCCTGAAAGAAGCTGAAATGATCGTCTTCTGGTCCAGTGACCCTGAAAGCACCAGCGGGGTTTATGGGGCCTTTGAGGGCACCCTCCGACGTCAATGGGCCAAAGAACTGGGCATCAAGATGGTACACATTGATCCCTATTACAACCACACCGCCGCCCTGTTGGGTGGCAAATGGCTGGCCCCCCTTCCAGACACGGGCAATGCCATGGGTCTTGCCATTGCCCATGTGTGGATCACCGAAGATCTCTACGACAAAGACTACGTGGCCAACCGTACCAATGGGTTTGAAAAATGGGAAGCCTATATAATGGGCAAAGAGGATGGCATTGAAAAAACCCCGGAATGGCAGGAAATGGAGACCAAAGTACCGGCCAAGGATATCAGGGCCCTTGCAAGACAATGGGGAAACAAAAAAACCTACCTGTCCCCAGGGGGTCTTGTGGGCTTCGGAGGTGCCTGTAGAAGTGCCACCGGCATTGAATGGGCAAGATCCATGGTGTGTCTCATGGCCATGCAGGGTCTTGGAAAACCCGGTGTGAATCTGGGATGCCTCCAACAGGGCACGCCGGTGGATACCAATTTTTTCTTTCCAGGATATGCCGAAGGCGGTCTTTCCGGAGATCTTTACGGCACCAGTCTTAGCTTGAACCTGTACCAGAGAATGCCCCAGTTACCCACCATGAACACCGTGGCTCAGCTCATCCCCCGCCTTCGCATCCCCGAAGTGTTTCTCAACGGCAGTTGTGAAGGGTATCCCACAGACCCCAAAACCATTGAGGGACAATTTAAAAAATTCAAATACCCGGCACCGGGGTACTCGCCTGTTAAAATGTACTATAAATATGGCGGATCGCACTTTGGTACCATGCCCGAATCCAATCGCTATGCCAAGGGCTATCAGAGTGATAACCTTGAATTTGTGGTGAACCAGTCCATCTGGTTTGAAGGGGAGGCCAAATTTGCCGATATCATCCTGCCAGCCTGTACCAATTTTGAACGGTATGACATTGGAGAGACCGCTAACTCCGGTGGTTACAGCCATCAGCAGTATACCCAATGGAACCATAGAGTTATCACCTTTCAGCACAAGTGTATTAAGCCCCTGGGCGAATCAAAATCAGATTACCAGATCTTTCTGGAACTGGCCCAGCGCATGGATCTTGGTGCCCCTTTTTCCGAAGGCAAGACCGAGCTTGAATGGTGCAAACGACTTTTTGATGCCAGTGACATGCCCACTGTAATGACCTGGAAAAAATTCCTAAAAAAAGGCTATTATGTGGTGCCAGCCCCCAAGGAAGAACTGAGGGCACCGGTGTCCTACCGCTGGTTTGCCGAAGGACGAAAAAAAGATGTGCCGGAGCTTTCCCCATTACCAGCGGATTACAGTGGCAAATGGAGAGAAGGTCTCCAGACCCAGACAGGAAAACTGGAATTTGAATGTTCAAGCCTCAAACGGTTTGCTCCAGATGATCCCGAACGGCCTCTCATCTCCAAATACATTCCCTCCTGGGAAGGCCCCCACTCCACCGAGATTTTGAAAAAATATCCATTGCAGATGATCTCACCCCATCCCCGGTACAGCTTTCACACCATGTTTGATGCCAAGGACGGCTACATCAACGAGGTAAAAGATCATCGAGTCCTCATTGATGGGCATTATTACTGGATTGTGCGTATTAACTCAATTGATGCCCGATCCCGAGGTATTAAAAACAACCAATTGGTGGAAATGTTCAACGACCGTGGCAGTGTGGTCTGTGCGGCCCACGTAACGGAACGGATTCCACCAGGGGTGGTTCATTCCTGTGAAGGCTCGGCCCAGTATGAGCCCTTGGGAGAACCAGGAAACTCCACGGACATTGGGGGATGCATCAACCTCTTGACACCAGGAAAAAGCATTATCAAAAAATCCCACTCTTCGGCGCCCAACTCATGCCTTATCCAGGTAAGAGTTTGGGAACCAAAAATATCAGACAAATCCCACAGCTCAGGCAATGGGGGAGAAAAATAAAATGAAACAATGGTGCATGGTCATTGATGTCGAAAAATGTGAAAATTGCAATAACTGCTTTCTTGCCTGCAAGGATGAACACGTGGATAACGACTGGGAGGGGATCACCCTGGCCCAGGCCCGCCACGGTCATCGCTGGATGAACATCCTGAGAAAAGAACAGGGTACCTTTCCCAGTATCAGCGTGGCCTACCTGCCAAAGCCCTGTTATCATTGTGCCGATGCCCCCTGTGTGCAGCAGTGCAGCCATGGGGAAATCATTAAAAGAGACGATGGTATCGTCCTCATTGATCCCGAAAAGGCCAAGGGGAAAAAAGAGCTGGTAAAAGCCTGCCCCCACGGTGCCATTTTCTGGAATGAAGCCACCCAGACCCCCCAGAAATGCACCCTGTGTGCCCATCTTTTGGATGATGGGTGGAAGGCTCCCCGGTGTGTCCAGGCCTGCCCCACCGGTGCACTGACCTTTCATTCGCTGGAGGCGGAAAAGATGGTTGCCTTTATTACAGACAATAAACTTGAGCCGCCGCCAAATAATACCATTGGGGAGGGGGGTATTGTTTACTACAAAAACACCCACCTCTTTTATAAAGGTTTCATTGCCGGCAGTGTGGCCACGCGGGAAAAAGGGATTGAGGAATGTGTGCCAAATCTGAGCGTGACGCTTTCTAAAAATGAAAAAAAGGTAGATCAGACCACCACGGATGGATTTGGCGACTATCGGTTCACAAATATTCCACTTAACAGCGGCACATACACCATAGTGATTGCCCGGGGGGATGAGCCATTAAAAGAAATCAGCTATATGATGGAAAAAAGTGGATTTGCTGAGACCAGTTGGATTGGGTATTGATTTTTTGTAAACTAACTGCCACTATACAAATAATCTAACTACAACGCTTTTCTTGAAGATTTTAGGCTATTGCCGGATGAGAAGATACGTCACTTGGCAATTCCACCCCCCACGTCATCACTTTGATAATAATGTTCTATCTGGGCAGCAACTAAATGCTGTTTGGAGATTGAGTACTTCACGAATCAAAAACTCACAAGGAGGAAAGAACATGTCTGAAGATCTCAAAAAATTGGCTGGTAAAATAATCGAAGAGGCTTACAACAAAGGCAATCTTAATGTGCTTGACGAACTTGTTGCTCCGAATTATCTTCGCCATCAACCACCGATGAAAAAAGTGGAAGGGTTGGCTGCTTACAAAGAGTTTATTACCGAAATCCGTAAATCGTATTCCAACTTTAATATGAAGGTGGAAGAAATTCTTGTCGATGGCAATAAGACCGTGACTCGCCTTGTTCTCAGTGGTAAGCATACCGGCAAAATCCCCACCGTCCAGGCACCACCAACCGGTAAAGAAATTACCATGGCCGCGTGTACAGTGGCCACCTGGGAAAACGGAAAAATCGTTGAAGAGTGGGTCTATAATGATTACATGGGCCTTACCCTGCAGTTTGGTGTCATGCCACTGATGACCATGAGTAATTTCGAGTAGACATACTACTGCCAATTCCTGTAGATTAACTCAAGACCTCTGTTAAAAATGATAACAGAGGTCTTTGACATCTTTACGAATAGTGCAAGATCTCGAATATTTCATTTGACAACTTTGCCATGAGACATGGTATCTGTGAAAAAGCCATCGTAATCATGGCACTTTAAGCGTACCTCCAACTGTGGATATCCGGGCAGGAGCTGTTGAGATGACCATGACAGAATAAAAACAGTGCCGTCCGCCCGATCCCTTGTAAGGCATTGTTCTGAAATTATTGCATTAATGATGAAGTTCAGTATTAATACGTTCAGAAAGATAAATTTTTAATAGTGATTGATAAGGCACATCTCGCTTATTTGCTAATAATTTAAGTTCTTCTATCATCAATTCAGGGAGACGGATTGATATTTTTCGTGTCGAAGGTTTCAACTTCGAAAAAAGAACTTCATCGGCTTCTGACCAATCAAGATATTCTGATGAATCATTTTGCTGCCAAAATTTTCGTTCTTTGGCTTCACTACTAAATTTCGGTATTTTCTTTTTCATTTCAGATACCTCTCTATCTCCGACTCAGTCATATCACGAGCGGAAATTATTCTAATTTTATCATTTTGAATAGTAAAAACAAGAAAAAGGAGTCGGTCTGCGTCCGTTTTGCCAAGTGCGTAGTATCGATTCTCAAACTTGGAATGTTTTTTATCACGTTGCACAATTATGGGTTTATTAAAAAATATTTGTTCGCATTCCCCGGTTGACACATCATGTTTTTCCCAATTCTTGGTAATATTACCTTGATCCCATTCGAAACCAGTACAATGGGATAATTTTTTATTTAGCGTAACCATAGAATATGTATATCATGAATATACACATCGGTTCAATTTAATTTTTCAGAACCCGCGGGTAAGCAGCGTCGTCCGCTTGATCCGCTGGTTAGACCTGCCCTCCCACACCTTTATATTTCTCAACAAAGGTAGCAATTTTTTGAAAAACGTTCTGTTTTTTCGTCTTGTATTGAGGGTTTAGTGGGCTCATTTTGGGTAGGGTTGAATTTAGTTCTGTGCCATTTTCACTGGCGTATTCACGTTTTAATGATGTTGTAATATATCGCTTTGTAGCCTCTTCATTTAAGCCTTCAGAACCAATCAGTTCATCTGCTTCACGCTTTTGTTCTGCTTGTGCAAATTTAAAAAAAGCATCAATGATATTCGCCTTATCGCCAATGTCATCCAGGTTGGTTTGATTAATAAAATCAACAATCAGGCTCTCCTTGGCTCGGTTGCCTAAACTGGCGCGAATGAGTCTTCTAACTTCTTCAATTAACTCAGCCTTACTTTTATTTTTCTTGTTGTGTTCAAAAATCAATTCAAGAATGTAGTCAAGGTTGATCTCTTGGGATTTAAGCAGGTCAATTTCAAAAACCACATCATCCCAATCAATGTTGGATGATTCTTTCTGGCTTGCGTTTTTTTCACGGAGCAGCCAATCGTGCGTGTCATTATAAGTTGAACGATAATCTTGGATCAAGCGTTCTGAGGGTAAGTTTATGGTTTGCATAGCGGTGATATCATCATCGTTTAAATAATGTTTTTCTTTAAATGCCTTGACCGACTCCGGGTCATCCATATCAACGTTTTGCAAGGCTTTTAAGCCAGCAAACTCGTCGTAGTTGTGCAGTATATTTTCAACCCGTAAATACTCACCAAACAATTTGATAAAGTCTTTTTTATCTTGTTCTTTTACAATTTTATCAGGGTCTGGGAAACGACTTTGCAACTCTGCCACCACCGCCAGATATCCTCGGCAAGCTTTACCGGTGGTAATGTCGGTAAACCCTTCCATGTACTCCTTATAGCTTTTTTCCAGCACAACGTTTTTTGTGTTCTTGTCGCCAAATAAAGTAATGGCCTCGACAGTGGCTTGTTCTAAATCACGAAAGGTCACTATATTGCCAAAGGTCTTAGACGCATCATAAATACGATTAGTGCGTGAAAAGGCTTGCATTAAACCGTGGTAACGAAGATTTTTATCAACAAATAAGGTGTTCAAAGTCGGGGCATCAAACCCTGTTAAAAACATACCTACGACTATCAGCAAATCCACTTCCTGTTTTTTAACCCGCTGGGCAAGATCGCGGTAATAGTTTTGAAACCCCTTGCTATCCACGCCAAAGTTGGTTTTAAACGCTGCATTATAGTCATTAATCACAGCATTTAAAAACTCCTTAGCACTGCTTTCCATAGCAGAAACCTCAAAACTTTCATCGAGTATTTCACCAATGGCATCTTGTTCTTCATTAGCGGCAAAAGAAAATATGGTGGCAACATTGAGCCGTTTACTATGATCCATCTGACTTTGTAATTGTTTAAACGACTCATAGTACGCTTTGGCTGCATCGACGCTGCTTACGGCAAACATGGCATTAAACCCCCTGGCACCTCCATGTGAGCGATGGGTTTTTTGTTTAAAATTATTCAGGATGTACTGCGAAATTTCACAAATGCGGCCGGGGTGCAACAGCGCCTGTTTGTTTTCTGCGGCTGTGAGTTTCTTCTCATCTTGCTCAGTTTCAATGGTCTTAAATTGTGGGCGTACATCATTGTAGTCCACTTTAAACTTCAATACTTTTTCATCGCGAATGGCATCGGTAATGACATAGGAGTGCAACTCCCGCCCAAATACACTGCCGGTGGTTTCAGCCCCCAGGGCATTTTCCGGGAATATCGGCGTGCCGGTAAAACCAAACTGGTAATACTTTTTAAACTTTTTCTTCAGGTTTTTCTGGGCTTCACCAAATTGGCTGCGGTGTGCCTCATCAAAAATAAACACAACTTGATCCTGGTAAACAGAAAGCTTGCTTTCACTTTTCATTAAGTTATTGAGCTTTTGAATGGTGGTAACAATAATTTTGTTGTCATCCTTAGCCAGGTTGCGCTTTAGCCCTGCGGTACTGTCTGAACCATTGACGCTATCCGGAGAAAAGCGTTGATACTCTTTCATTGTTTGATAGTCGAGATCTTTACGATCCACTACAAAAAACACTTTATCAATAAAATCCAGCTCGGTGGCCAAACGGGCCGCCTTAAAGCTGGTTAAGGTTTTACCTGAACCCGTGGTATGCCAAATAAAGCCGCCGCTTTCAATTTTGCTCCAATTTTTGGATTGATAGGTACTTTTGATTTTCCACAAAATACGTTCGGTTGCAGCAATCTGGTAGGGGCGCATTACAAGCAGGGTGTTGCTGGCATCAAATACCGAATAGTCCAGCAGCACGTTTAAAAGCGTGTTCTTCTGGAAAAAGGTGGCGGTAAAATCTTTTAAGTCTTTAATCAACGTGTTATCGGACTTTGCCCAGTTCATGGTAAAGTCAAAGCTGTTTTTATCGCGTTGGGTGGTATTGGCAAAATAACGGCTATCGGTGCCATTGGAAATTACGAACAGTTGCAAATACTTAAACAGAGAATTGTCGGCATTAAAACTCTCTTTGCTGTAACGGTGTATCTGGTTAAAGGCTTCACGGATAGCCACGCCACGCTTTTTTAGCTCAATTTGCACCAAGGGCAACCCATTGATCAAAATCGTCACATCATAACGATTGGCCTGGGTACCGGTCAATTGAAACTGTTTAATGACCTGTACTTTATTGCGGACGATATTTTTTTTGTCTACTAAATAAATATTTTTGATATGTCCGTCATCAAAGACAAAGTCGTGAATATAATCGTTGTGGATTTTACGGGTTTTATCGATGATATTATCGCTGGGTTTGTCTAAATATTGCTCAACAAAGCGTTGCCATTCACCATCTTGAAATGCTACGTCATTCAGGGCTTGCAACTGCTTGCGCACATTGGCCAGCATTTTTTCCGGCGTGTTTAAACCGGGCATATAATCATAGCCCTGATTTTTAAGGTCGCCGATAAAATCTTGCTCTAAATCGTATTCACTTTGATAGCTTTCACAGACCTGGCATTCCTTGGCGTATTTATCCAGGACAATAAAGTTTTTTGATTCTGCAACAGTCTTGTATTCTATCATGCTTACCTCTACCTTCTAATTATTTCTTGCTTTCTGCATTTACATCTGTCTCCGGTTTGGGGAAACTCAACAGCAAATCACGGTAATATTCATATTGCTTTTGACGTAATTTAATTTCACGGGGCAATCCTTCGCTGATTGAATTAGTTAGGGCATCGAATTGATCTAAAATATTAACTATACGTTTTTTTTCTTCTGGAGAAGGATTTGGAATACTGATATTATTTAAATTCTTTTTATTTAGTTTAGGCTGGGCTGCACCTGAGATATAAGTAATTAAATCAATACTATTTAAGTAAAATTCTATGTATCTTCGTTGAGTATATGTTTCGAATTTGAGCACATGAGCATGATTGTTCACCCAGTTTCTACCGCTAATACTAAATGCGATAGGTGTATTTCTTGCGAGTAAATTGGCACCGTCTTCGGAAACAAGTAAAAAATCACCATCAAAGATATAGTCTTTAACATAGTCGACAATACCCGATGCCCCGTAGTAAGGGATTTTACCAGGTTCTCTTAAAGCACTCGTTATCGGTTTACGCATTGAATCAAGGTTCTCAGCAAGCTCACCCAACGTCTTCCACTCAACTTCCCCGTCTTCAAAGCTTAACAACTGATCTCGATAGTAGTTGTATTGCTTTTTTCGTGCGGTAAGCTCGGCGGTAAGCTCGGCGGTAAGCTCGGCGGTAAGCTCGGCGAATGCGTCCAAAATGCGAACGATTTCGGCTTGCATTTCTAATGTTTTAGGAATAGGAACGACAATTTTAGCAAGATTGTCTTTTGAAACCCTACGAACCTTCGCCCCGTTAATATATTTCCTCTTTTGCGCATGGAATGCTTCGGTCTGAAAATAATATGCTAAATACTTAACGTTTTGATCATGTCTAAATAGCATCATGTCGCCAGATATGGCAGCTTGGTCGCCAAGCCATGCTAACGGTTTCACAACGTCTTCATCATTTTCTGAAGTTGTCGCAAGCAAGAGGTCATTCTTATTCGCTTTTCTCAACCTATTAGCCAATCCTTCAGGGACATAAGTAAAAGTTTTGTCAGCCGATAAGCCATACCTTGTATAGATTTGGCCATAATGTATAGCTGGGAAGCCCTTTTCAACGAAGTCCTTTTTTTGCATTCCATTGCCACGTATAAATTCACCAACTTTCCCCAACACCTTCCACTCCACCTCAACGCCATCCAGCAGCTTTTCCATAAAACTTATATTGTTCATGCTACAGTTCCTCTGTTTTGAATTGGGTGTATCCTTCATAATAATAACTCACGTCAATCCCCTTCATAAACAGAGCACGATCATGGATTTTATCTGTAAGCGCTTTTTTGAGAAGGAATTTAATTTCAATATCTTTCACCACGCTGCGCTGCATGGCCGAGAGATATTCATCCTTATCCACCTGATTCCAGTCCACCACCTGGCTGATTTCTTTTTTGAGAATCAGATCAAGCCAGATACGGATAGCCCGTCCGTTGCCCTCGCGGAAAGGATGGGCTATGTTCATCTCCACATACTTTTCAATAATCTCATCAAAATTGCTTTGGGGCATGGCATCGATATTTTTCAGGGATGCCTCCAGATACATCAACGGAGCAAAACGGAAATCGCCTTTGGCAATGTTGACCCCACGGATTTTTCCTGCAAAATCATAAATTT
>CAYSSE010000140.1:0-10634 GCA_964433355.1 uncultured Desulfocicer sp. | reverse complement strand
TTAGGAGATCAATAAGATGGCTTGTCCAGTCTAATTTCTTCTCTTCAAGGGCAATTCTGACACGCATCGAGCAATTGGAAAAGCCAGCATGGTAAAGGTGTAACCCCTTAAAGCTTTCAACTGACGTATTAGTTGGTTTGATAATTCCCATTTTTTTACCTCATAATATGAATATGTGTTAACAACATGAATTTGTTTACGTGACAGGCTCAAGCTTTAAAAAGCGCCTACCTCAATATGTAGTAATTTATTCTTGTCTGAAGGATTGCCATGGCCATACGGATGACGCACTGCAATGCATAACCCACTGATTTGTTTTCTAAATGATTAATTCCCTTCTTCATCTGTACAAAAATACTTAATTTTATAAAAACAATATGAATAGCTGGCTATATATATTACATAGCAAGCTATACATGTCAATGAAAAAATACCATTCAAGACTGCAAGATCAAAGCAACGCCCACAGGTCACCCAAAAGGGGCCGCCATCCTCTCCCATTCAATACATCAAAGAAATTCGTTTGGACAAAACCAGGAATATGCTGACGGCCCAGGGGCTGAGGGTGAATGAGGCTGCGACCCTGGTGGGCTATGAGAGTCCCAACCAGTTCAGTTGTGAGTTCAAACGCTATTTCGGAGCCAGTCCGACGTCCTTTATCCCAATCCGGGCCTGATCCGCGATGGGGCGCATTCCCATTTTCCCGGCCCATCATATAACCCATTGATTTCATTAAGCCACCATCCATTGATGCAAAATGAAATTTTTTGATAAATCAAAGAGTTGAATCTCCAACCGGGAAAATGGGAATGCGCCCCCGCGATGTTTTCCTGATTGATTCAAAAAGATATTGACACGAATATAGATATGTGATCTTATATTGGAACGATCGTTCCCATACCGCTTAAATAAAAAATACGATGTATGTTAACACCTGAAAAACGACTCTGTAATCAGAATCATCTTAGGAATAAATCATCCCCTCGCCAGAGACTCTGGCAAGGAGTGGTTTCGGCAATTTAAATTAAAAAAATAAATAAAAAGGAGACATACAATGGATATCAAAAAAATGACCGCACCGTGCGGCCTCGCTTGTTGGGCTTGTGCTTATTATAAAGAAAACATTACTGATGAACTGGCTCAACAGACCGCTGAAGGGATAGGGATTGATGCTAAGGATATGTACTGTGGCGGCTGTAGAAGTGAAAAAGGCTGCTCTTTTGAGAATGCTTTAACTGACCATAAAGGGTGTCCGACTAAAAACTGTGTTGCAAACAAAGGCCTGCATAATTGTTCTGAATGCAATGAGTTTCCCTGTGAAAACCTGATGCCTGTTGTTGACATGGCAGAGAAGGCGCCACATAATACAAAGTTATATAATTTAAGCCGAATCAAGTTAAACGGCCTTGAGGCATGGGGTGCTGAAGCAGCTATGATTCAGCAGAAATACTTCAAAGGTAAATTTGTTTACGGACAAGCCCCGGTTCTTGAAGATGCTGCAGATAAAAAATAAAAATTCCGAATGAGCCGCTCAACCAGCCCATAGATATTAGGACGACGGTAAAAACATAAGCGGCTTGTTCGGGCAAATAGAAATAGAAGTAAGGAAGAAGTATGGCACGAACAAAAGCATACGATAGAGATCAGGCGCTTGAAAGTGCCATGATGTTGTTCTGGGCACAAGGGTATACCGCCACGTCGGTTCAGCAAGCACTTGATGCCATGGGTATTAGCCGAAGCAGTATGTATTCAGAGTTTGGAAATAAGCGGGACCTCTTTTTGGAAGTGATGTCTCTCTACTTCAGTTGGTCCAATGAGCTGATCGACACGATTTCCAGGGCTGATAACCCAGTTGATGCGGTCAGAGACTTCTACGAAATGGGCTTTGTTCAGCTACCCGACAAATTGCTTTACCGGGGCTGTCTGGTGGTTAATACAATCCTTGAATTGCGTGATGTGGACGATGAACTGAGTTCCGTTGCAGCAAAATTCATGGATCAAATGGAAGAGACGCTTGCAAGATGTTTTCAAAAATGCATCTCAAACGGAACCCTTCAGCAAGGCCATGATCCGGAGATGTTGGCCGGTTTCTTCATGACAGTGATAAAAGGAATGCGTGTGGTTGCCAGGCAGAACCCCAGCGAATCCTACTTGCGTGGTGTCATTGAGACAGCAATGCTTGTCTTTCAGAGCAGCACTGTTGAGTAAACCGCTGGTTCGCAGCAAACTTAAAAGACTATCGCCATTTTCAAGCAAGATCAACATTGGCGAAGGTATTTTCCTTGACATCAGTTCTTCAAAAGCCTAAAAAAATTGACTGTGAGAGACAAACTAATTTTGTCATTAAATGAGATTTTAAGTCAAATTGAGGGGTCTATTTTGCTGAAATTTAGATTGTTTCAACACCCTTTATTAGAGATAAAAATTCATAATGATTGAGGACTTAAATCACCACCCAAAATTTAATTTATTAATGTATAAACTTTGATGGAGCGATCAGATATAACACCAGCCATAAGCGACCGCTGCACTAATTTTAAGATACCGACATATTTGCCACACTGTATTTCCCATAGTATTTATGGCATTATTAGAAGCCTTAATTGACTAATTTAGCTTGTAAATATGGCAGGATACAACAATCTATTTTTGAGATTAAAGTTCTTCTTTGAGTATCACCGATTGAACACAACCGATGAATTTATCATCTGACAAAATGGGTGATACCGTCACAAATATAGATTTTCCATAGGGTTTCGCTTCATATTTAAATGGAGCAATTCTACCATTCTTGAATTTCGTAATCATGGATTTGATTTTATCATTTGAAGCAGACTTTTTATGATAATTATAGACTTCGCACCCAATGTAGTCTGATTTTCGATCCAGTATTTTTGCTGCATGATTATTGTAATAAAGAATTATGCCTTTTGGATCAATGATAGTTACCGCTACACCCAAGCAATCCATTGCATTATTGATCAACTCTTTCATATTTCGTTTCCTATTCATTGATGTCGCCGTTGGTTTCTAACCGAAACCCCATATAGATAGACATAAAGCTCTCTTTTTTCAACTTTAAAACGTCACCCTAAAAAGCCTACCTTATCTTCATGTCTTTCAGCTCGTCAAACTGTCGATTACAGTTTTCAGCACCGCCTTGAACTTGGCAGGGGTGGTTCTATGTAACCTTAGGTTGATGCAATTATTAAATTGTAGGAAGGATACAAGTTCTTTGTACAGGGCAAGTGCAAAAAAATCTATCTGTTTTAACCCAGGTTCCAGTTCAAGATGATGAATATGTAACAGTGATTTTTTTCTTTCAGCTTTGCAATCCATCCGTGCGACTAATTTTCCATCCCACAAAATAGGTAAAGAGAAATATCCATACTTACGTTTTGCCTCAGGCACATAACATTCAAGCAAATACTCAAATCCGAACAACGCCTGCATACGCTTACGCTGGATGAGCAGATTATCAAATGGGGAGAGTATATTAAGTTTGCTTCTGCTCAGCCGCCTACTGAGCAGCTCCAGTGATGCGGGTAACACATAATAGAGGTTATAGTTGACACTGATCTGAAGCAATTCTCCATTGGCAGACATCTCCTGCAGAGTTTCAGAAATAAGGACTTTGGTATTTTTCAACAAATAAGTTATTTCGGAAGACTGTCCAATCCCGTTTGCTTGCAGATATCGGATGATCAGAAAACGGGCATATTCCTCTGGATCAGGCGGTGTGGTGTCAGTGTTCTCAGGTAATACCTGTTCTGTGAGGTCATAAACTTTATGAAAATTGATTCGATAGGGAACCATGAGCTCACCCTGCATAAACAGATATTCCAAGGCACGTTTGGCGGGTTTGCTCTTCCATTCACCTTTTTTTTGCCCCTTATGATCAAAGTCTTTGGCCATCAAAGGGCCTTCTGCAGCAATGCGCTTGAGCACCGATTTCATCAGCCGCTCATCTCGTTCATACCAGTGATTCTGATTGCCGTTAGCTATTGCCTGTTTGCGGGGCAAGGTGTATCGGTAGTCGCGCATGGGCAGGTAGGCGGCAGCATGAGACCAGTATTCAAAAACCTTCTTTTCCGAAATCAGTTGATCAAGGTGGGAGGGGTTGTAGCGAGGGTTGCGATTCCACAGGGTATGGTGATGGGCACGCTGAATGGCCGAGATGGTATCAATCTGGATGTAGCCGAGGTGTTCAATGGCTGACAGCGTGGCTTTAATTGCCCTGCCGGTCTGCTTTGCTGGCGGCAGATTCTGTGACAGCAATACCAATTTTCTTGCCTGTTGACTGGAGAGTGATTCTTTCATTTTACCACGTATATTTCCATTGCTGACTATGACTTTCAAAATGATCCACGACGATTCATTTTGTCGTTAAAAAATTCATTGCCGCTTCTTTTGAATGGACAGTGACTCATCTACCCATTCTATCAATTCCTCCGCATCCTCCAAGATCTCCGGGGGGATTTCGAAATATGAGAGGGTTGTTGGTCTACCTGGGAAGGGTTTGGGAAAAAAGGGGGACGGATTTATTTAATGCCTGTCAAGAGTTACTAAAAATAATTCTGCCCCCTTTTCCTGGTTTTATTGACATTACTGTAATACCGTAATACTATATTGATATATCTTCAAAAATATAAAAAAGGAGTGGTAGCATGGAAACGTTAATATGCAGTAAGCTTACGACAAAATGCCAGACAACTATTCCAGAAAAAATCAGGACGTTACTTGACGTTAAGGCAGGTGACTCTGTCACTTTTGAAATAACGCCAAACAACCAAGTGATGATACGCAAGCTGCAACCTGTTGATATTGTGTTTATCAAAGCCTTAGAAGGTACTATGTCTGAATGGCTTTCAGAATATGACGAGGAAGCGTATCGTGATTTATAAACAGTTTGATGTTGTAGTTGTTCCTTTTCCTTTTACTGAACTGAATGCTGAGAAAAGAAGACCCGCTTTAGTTTTATCAACTGGTAACTTTAATCAGCAAAGTGAAAATTGTGTTTTGGCAATGATAACCAGCCAGAATAATCCCAAATGGCCCTTAGACATCCGAATTGGAAGTCTTCAAAAAGCAGGATTAAAAGCCCCTTCAATGATTAGAATGAAATTTTTCACTCTTGATAACCGTTTGATTATAAAAAAATTAGGAGGGCTGTCCGGTAAAGATCAGGAATCAGTTAAGAAAACTTTACAGACCTTAATGGACTTATAAATTAAATTTTAGTCTTGGCTATGCACTACAAACAATTTCGCACGAAGCGTTACGGTGCCATGGCAAGGCTGGCCATTTACAACGTTTCTCCCTAAAACTCTTTGATAAATTTGTGGTTTGTTTCCCGCACAATTTATCTTTATTCGATGGTGAGAGAGCAGGATGAACGGTGTCAAATGTGAGGGCATGGAAGTCGTCAAAACTTAATGTCTCGGACTCTTCAAGTGCCTTCTGCTTTTGCCTGGAAACCACAGCCTCCAAGTCAAAATCTCCGGCCTGCATCTGCGTATAGTCAGTTTCGATTAGTCGATGGCGATGTTTTTTAGCCAGACCCAACGCTAGCTCGTTTACCTCCAGTGATTGCTCCTCCATCTCCTTTAACATCTTTGCAGACGGTGTCAGCGATGGATTTACCAATTTTTGATGTTGGTAGTTCAGCGCCGCTTGGAAGTTTTCTCCTTGGCCTGCCTTATCGAGTAACCGTGCAACCCCAGCCAGGTCGGAAAAAATATTTTCAGCCCAGGTCTCCAAAGATCTGGGGGTTTCCCCATCCAGCAGTTCCAAAGATAAATCCCGCCCACAGGTTGCCACCTTATCCAGGTTTTGCTTAGCGGTGCGTTCCTGTTGCCGGGAAAAATCGGGGCTGTCGTTTAGTAGGCAATAGGTCAAGAAAACGTCCAGAAAGTACACCTGCGCAAGGTCGACCCCCGTTTCAGCATAGGGGTTGACATCCAAAGAGCGGACTTCGACATATTCAACCCCCCTGGCCTGCAGGGCATCGGAGAGTTTTTCCCCGGTTTTGATAACCCGCTTGGGTCGAATCGGCGCATAGAGTTCACCTTCCTGCTGTAGCGTATTGGCGTTCAGTTGTCGATATTCCCCATGCCGCTTCACGCCAATTTCTTCAAACACAGGATTGGACTGGGTTACAGCCTTGCGTAACCCGTTGACAAACTCTGGAAGGCTGTTGTAACTGATAGCCAGATTGTCCTGCTCCCTAACATTATAACCCAGCTTGCTCATCCTCAAGGATGTGGCATTGGGCAAATAATGACTCGCCTGCCCCATGGCCTTTAAAGGCATTTTACTGCGTGCATGTTTTAAAAAATTAGAGTCCACGGCTGGAGACGCACCAAAAAGATACGGGATCAACCAGCCAAGGCGTAAAAAATTTCGGATCAGACCGAGGTAGCTCTCAGAGATAAAATCCTGGAGCGGCTGCCGGTCACCCTTGATCTGCTGCCACACCGGCCAAAAGTTTTCCGGCATGGAAAAGTTATAATGCACACCGGCGACAGTCTGCATAATACTGCCGTAGCGATTTTTTAGTCCCTGTCGATAAAGGGTTTTCATTTTACCGACATTGGAGTTGCCATAGTGCGCCAGCTCAATATCATCCTCAGTTTCAACGGTGCAGGGCATGCTTACAGGCCAGAGCAATTCCTTGCCGAGATTACGATAGGCATGCCGATGGATGTCGGCCAGGATTCCAAGAGTCTCTTCAGCATCAGTACCCACCGGTGTGATAAATTCCATCAGAGCTTCGGCATAGTCGGTGGTTATCCAAGCATGGGTCAGTGCCGAGCCCAGGGACGCTGGGTGGGCTGTTGAGGCCAGGCGGGAATCCGCATTGACACGTAAAGACTCTTTTTCTATCCCCCGGCGAAGCCCCCTTAAAGCAGTCGAAAACTCCGGACGTGACAGTGATTCCAGCCTGTTTTTCCATGATGTTTTCAATGTTTAACTCCTGTTTAGTTTGATCGTTTCGCCAGTATCTGCTCGATGCAGTCCATCAATTTACCGCTAATATTGATATCAAAAGCGTCTTCGATCTCGCGGATGCAGGTCGGGCTGGTGACGTTGATCTCGGTTAATTTGTCACCGATCACATCGATACCGACAAAGTAGAGTCCTTTCTCCCTTAACACCGGAGCCAGCGTTTCGGCAATGCGACGGTCGCTCTCAGTCAAGGGTCTGGCTTCACCACGACCGCCAGCGGCCAGGTTTCCCCGGGTTTCCCCGCTGGCCGGAATCCTTGCCAAGCAGTAAGGGATGGGCTCGCCATTGACAATCAGAATTCGCTTATCGCCTGAACTGATTTCCGGAATGTATTTTTGTGCCATGGCATAACGGCTACCATCCTGAGTCAAGGTCTCAATGATCACGCTCAGATTACCGTCCCCCGGCTTGATGCGGAAAACCGAGGCGCCCCCCATGCCATCCAGGGGTTTCAAGATAATATCCTGATGCTCGGCATAAAACCGACGCAGCTTGTCTGTACTACGGCTGACCAGGGTCTCAGGGGTCAGCTCAGCAAACCAGGCGGTAAAAAGTTTTTCGTTGGCATCGCGCAGACTTTGTGGGTTGTTGATAATCAGCGTCCCCTCGGTCTCTGCCCGCTCCAGCATGTAGGTGGCGTAGATAAACTCAGTATCAAAGGGCGGATCCTTACGCATCAGTATCACATCCAGTTCGGCAAGAGGTGTGTCCAATAGTTTGCCGAACTGATACCAGCTTTCAGTATCCTGCTGTACCTGTAGAGATTTCATTGTGGCATGGGCCCGACCATTTTGCAGATAAAGATCCTGCATCTCCATGTAATATAACTCGTATCCACGGGACTGGGCCTCCAGCAGCATGGCCAAGCTGCTATCCTTTTTAACATTGATCTGCCCGATGGGATCCATGACGATCCCGAGTTTAATATTCATAAATTCTCTCCCCACCTTACAAAACATGGTATTCTGCTGCTACATTATTTATAAAATTCAATATGTATTGACGATTTTTAACAAATCCAAGTAATTTGAAATTCCAATGAAGTTAAGGTGTAATCCATTGTTTGTCAACAATGTCTTGAACGATTATTCAAAACAATTCATGTGTATTGCGACATCCTTCATATGACCCCAAAAGTACTTTACACTTCCCTGGGGTTTTCCACCATGGCAGGTACGTCTTTGGAGATCCATTCCAATAGCACGGGCACCACATTCAACCGCAAAAAACATGGCATATATCAAGCAAGCATGATCAACCCAGCCACCCAGCTTGTGGAATCTTTATCAGACAGATCTGATTTTTCCGCCTTTGGGGCTGCCCATCCTGAAGATTTCATCAACAAAGTAACATCGATACCAAAACCTGACATGGATGGACGGGCAATATCCATGTGGCGGCAGGGTTTGTTCTCAGCTAAAACACGACATTTTTCCTGGTCATCACAAAACAAGTCTTTGCATGATCCACCCGCAAATCCCTTTGATTTTTCAAACCCCATTTCCATGGCTTTTTCCTCAACACCTGCCACAATTTGATGAAGTATTTGCATCACACCCCTTCGCTCATCGGAAAACATGACGGATGTGGGTAATTCTATTTTCACAGTAATGGAATATTTGCTCTGGCTTAGCCATTTTCTAAATTCCACAGGGCCTTCCACATTGGGTGGGCAGTTCGCTGAAAAACCATAATTCGGACATGTATATTCTCCATTACATAATGCAGCCAAACTATCTTTAACTTGGATATCACTGGACGAAATAATGGCGGAAGACGTAGCGCCAAGACTTTCTGCTTCCTGGGTTAAATGTGCAAGTTGCTGTTTTGATATCAATATATTTTCCATTGTAAAGCCTTTCAAGAGTCTTTGTGGCAGAGGAAGCTGCCACGGCAATAGGTGGAATGGGCAGAAAATAACGAATAACACCGTGGTCAGCAAATCCTTGAACGAATAGATATCCTTTGTATGAGTTAATCTTCAGTTCATTGACACTATCAAGAGTTCCTGTTCCTTTTTTACAGGATAACGGGGGATGGGATGGGGCGCAGGCCCAAAAATTTTATTCCCACCGGAATCATAGGTTGACTTGTTAAGGCTACAGCACTGCACGGTGTCAGTCCCGGGGACCGGATCCAATCGGCGGTGGCCTAAATGGGTACACCGGTTGTGGAATGCACGATATTCGCCGTTCTCTGTGTGAACAACAAGTACCCGTTTGGGAAGATTTTTACCTTCAAAACGCATTGCACCACCAGGGGCTTTCAGTTCCAATGCCTTACGCAAATCTATGGTCAGAGTTCCATCGGCATAGTTCCAACTACCCTCGATCCCAGGTTCAGTAGTAGCAGATTTGCCCAGTAATCGCTGGAGAAAACTTCTTTTCAAAAATTTGATATCCATGCTTTATTCCTATTGTGCCCTCCACTCGAAGTGGAGGGCTAAGATTTATGCTAAAACGTATTCTATTACATCAAGACCCGTTTTTTGATTTTTTCAGCAATTTCCAGGCCCAACTGATTGGCTTTCTCCCAGATCTCGGACTGGTCTTCAACTTTACAAAATTTATCCGGGGTGATTGTGGTGTCATCTCCAAATACCCAGGGCAGCGAACTCATGGGACATGTTTGACCATAACCGCACACCATGCATTCAGTATTTCCTATGGCTTTCAGATTGCCCAGTATTTCCATACCCTCCATCGTCAGCGCATGCTCAATCTGTTTGCTTGTCTCTTCAAGCCCTGGAGCCCCCCGGCCAATGCCTGTGGCCACAACAACGGCAAACTTGCCCCGATTAAGACCATTTTGATGCCGCAAAGAAAACAATCTTTCAAGAAAGGACTTTGTAAACCCATCAACAGAGCCATAGGGCGAATATCCCCCCACAACAATGGCGTCTGCTGTTCGGACCTTTTCAGCCAATGCAGGAAAATCATCATTAACCTTGCAGATGTTGTCTTTTTTGCATCCAAGGCAGGCGATGCATGGCTTTACATTGATTTTGCTCAATTTTACAAATTCTGATTCCAGACCGCTGCTGTCAAGAACTGCCTTAACCAGACGATCTGTGTTGCTATTTTTTATGGGACTGCCTGAAATTCCTAAAATCTGAAGTCTCATATTATATCTCCTCTATTAATAATTTTTAGAACTATTTTTCGCCTTTGGTGCTGCCCATCCTGAAGTTTTTTTAATATCAAAACAGTTTCCATTGTAAAGCCTTTCAAGATTCGTTGTTATTTTTTTGTATTTAGGATTGCTCCCAACCTTTTTCCCATGTAATGGTGGAACTACCAAGGATCTATTGATGACCCTGTTGATTTAGTATAAATCTCTGGATTGCAGAGACACTATGTTGAATTTTAAATCACCAGATGTCAATCTGATGTGTGCTTGTTCTTCAAAAAGCAACTAAATAAACAAACTCATTTATGTTTATGTCTCAACTATATCAACGCACCCCTAAATATTCTGTAGCAACCGCTACAATCTAAAGATATCAGACAAAATAGAATCAGGCCGGTTTAGTTGTCAATGTTTTTTGAATGACTATTCAATATAATTGATGTATACTCAAAGATCAAGTTTTTTGACGTTGACAGATATATAAAAACTGCATAACA
>CAYSSE010000139.1:0-10684 GCA_964433355.1 uncultured Desulfocicer sp. | reverse complement strand
CCATGAAAAGGAAGGAAACAACAACATTGCAACACAAACTGCTATAATTTTTTTACCTTTCACATCTGTTCTCCATTTTTACTCAAAGTTCAAGTTTTTTTGAGCCCTTCATCATGTCTGTCGATATAAAAAAACTTGATTATTGAGTTTCAGTTTTTATTTTAACCATAAATTATGGCATCCTTAAAGGCCATGTCCTGCTGGACACAACGAATATTGAAAATGGTATTTTATGCCCCCCCCCCCCCCGACGGGCAATGGGCCCGGCCCGGTACCGTAGACGGCCCAATTGGCCGGTTCCTATTACCCATCGGGGGGGGGCTCTGCTGAGGTTGCCCGGAAGTTTTATTTTCTAATAAAAAAAACAAAATTATTTTTGAAAGATGCCAAATTTAGGGCTTGGTTCTAACGTCGGCCATTTGCAGTCAGTGCTAAAATTAACTTAAAAATATTTGTTATATTATTAAATAGTTATAACACATTAATTCTTTAAAAAATTAGAAGTGGCCAAGCTTAGAACCAACCCTCAAATTTATATATCAAAGAAAATTACAGTACGCAAGATCTTCCAAGTTAAGGGGTTTTCAGAATATTGAGAATCAAGGCAATGAGAACACTCTTTTTTAGGTTAAATCCATCCAGATTTGGTGCGATATGACCACTATGTACAGGCACCCCTGCCATGGGGTTATGGTAAAATAAGTTCAGCCAGTTGTCGGGCGCTTTCTTTCCATGTAAGCCAGGGCATATTATGGGAGGGGGGGGCACTGGCAACGGCATGAAGTTTACACCATTCCTGGAGGGCATCGGCAAGTTCCTGGGGGGTTGTACCATGGAAATAAAAGGCATGGTCTCCGGCCACTTCTCGAAATACGGGAATATCCCTGGCCATGACGGGCAGTCTGTTCTGGGCAGCTTCAATGAGCGGTAGTCCAAAGCCCTCTGCTTCACTTGCGGCAATGAGACAGGTGCTGGTTTCATATAGTTTTTTCAGGCCAGCATCCGCTATGTCCTGAAGCCAGAACAGATGGTTATTACGTTCTGGATGTAATTGAATTTTATCCATAATCCGGGGGATGGTTCTGCGCTGGTTGTTCGGTAAATGTTTCCACCCCTCCCGCCCGACAATAACAAGAGTGATATTCATTCCTTTTTGCCACAGGATTTCAAAGGCTTCCAGGGTTTGCAGATGGCCTTTGCGGGGCTCAAGGGTTCCCACCATGATAAATTTGGGTCCGGTGTGAAGGATTTTCGGCAAATCTTGCTCGGTGTCGCTTATAGCTTTGTAGGATGGCAGGGCGCTGGACATGTCTGCACCAAGGTGAACGGCCCTTATGTGTGGCAGATTTCCCGGGGTGAAATTTTCTTTGATAAGCCACTGATTTAGCCCCAGGGCAACGGCTTCTGAAATACAGATCAGCCGTTGGGAAACCGATGCAATCGTGTTAAGCCACAGGGCATGGGGTTCTTTAGCACCCTGGGGGAAAAATTGAGGGGTCAGAACCGGCAGTAAATCAAACACAAGAAAATTGATGGAAACGCCAAGGGCTTTCCATTTTTTATATATGCCGGCTTTTTCAGCATCCGCCACAGCGTTCGGGCAAAAATCAAGGCCATAAAAAATATCTGCAGGACCAATATCAATGGGTTCATCCGCCAGTGGCAGCCATGGTATCTTCAGTAAAGTGGCGGTATATTGTCTTGCATAGCAGTAGTGACACAAGCCGTCATAACGGGTAAGATAGACGGGTTCCACGCGAATGCCCGGCAGAGGCATTGTGAGCAATTCAAATAACTGTGACGCCACAACCCGCTCGATGCCGGTTTTTAAATCGGTTTGAAAAATGGTGGATACATCCACTAACAATTGGGCCTGTCCCATGATGCATGGGGTTGATACTGCCATGGCCTGGGCCATCTGCTTTAGATCAGGCGGGTTGTCTGAAAGAGACGCTTCCTTGGCAAGGGTCTGGATTAATCCCTGGCGGCCGGTTGCGGTTTTGGCATAGATGGACTCAATGGCAGTGGCATACTGTTCTGCACAGCGTTTTGGCGCATGGTCATGGGCAATGATTTTCCGGGCACGTTCACCCAATCTACTTTGTTTTAAAGGATCTTTCCAAAGTGTTTCCAGAGCCTGAGTCAGGGTGTTGTCTTCAAAATTGT
The DNA here is from genome assembly GCA_964433355.1 of uncultured Desulfocicer sp. GTDB lineage: Bacteria > Desulfobacterota > Desulfobacteria > Desulfobacterales > Desulfobacteraceae > Desulfocicer. Next base: position 8,518 of record CAYSSE010000139.1, on the reverse strand, counting down.
CGGGTAATTTTATGACGGCATCATCGGGCAGTTCCGCCATGCTCCCATTGGCGTTCACAATGGTGGGCAGGCCATGGTTCATACAATCGAGTACAGCTGCAGAGGTTTCACCCCGGGACATGGTGCGCAATTGAACGCCTGCATTGGCCGCATTGAGATAGTTTGTAAATGTCTGTCTATCCACCCATCCGGTGATGAAGACCTGTTCGGTCAGACCCTGTTCATGAATGATGTGCAGGAGCGCGTCGCCATACTCCCCCCGGTTATTCTCTCCCACAAAAAATAAAAGGCATTTTTTGTTTTCAGCAAGCGCAGATGCTTGCCAGGCATTGAGCAAACGATGATTTAACTTTGTTTTACCCAGCATGCCAAAGGAACACACCACAAAGGCTTCGGCATCAATCTTGAGCAATCTGCGCACATCGGCCCGGCAGGTGTGCACAGCTGGTTTTCGTAGAAGAGGGATCAGTGACCACTCTTGCCCTGCAACAGGCGGATACCATTCTTTTGCCAGGGAGTGTGCAAATTTTGAATGTACCACCACTCCCAGTGCATTCTGTAATACCGGAAGATTGCAGGGATATCGCTTTAATATCGTGTCATTGATATTTTTCAAATGCTTTTCTTTAATGGGTCCATAGCCATGGGAGAGATAAAGGTATTGGGTCCAGACGCCCTTTATCTGCCCTGAATTTTCTTCATGGGCCAGCATATCACTTAAATAGAAATCATGCAGAACCACACCCCCCGGATAAGCGGATAGTAGATCCAGCATATGACTGTGAAAAGGGCTGTTACCAAATTGATAGATTATGCGATCATATTCAAGGGCGTGGGTTTTAAACCATGCAATGGAGCGTATGGGAAAATGGGTTCTGCAATATGGATCGGAGATTTTTTTTTGAGAAATGATGAGTTCAATGCTATAAAATTTCATCAGTTCTGGCAGCAGATCATTACTGTAATCGCTGATGCCGCTACGTTCAGGCGGAAGCGGAGAGACAAATGCCAGTTTTTTTTTCTCCAGGCATTGGGAAGCCGGTGCTGTTAGGGAGTGTCCATGGTTTGAATCGTTATCTTCCATTGCCGTCAGTGCTTTTTGGGCCGATTGATCCCAAGAGAGTTTAATGGGGGGAGTCCCGCAGGCCATGGGATGAAACTTAGCGTCGGCAGCCGTTGATGTGGCGACAATATTATCTTTTGACAGTTGCGCCATGGCCTGTTTCAAATCCTGATAGTTTTTTTTGGCCATTGGGGAAAGATGTGCTATTTCCTTTGGTATGCGCTGTGGCTCAAAAGGATTTGTTTCAAAATTAGTGGAAAAGGAAATTTTCATTGCCAAGTGCCGCAGTTGGCTTTTCAAGCGGGGAAACCTTTTCAGGCTAAAATGCACAAAGGAGCGAATCAGGGGGCGGGCATAAAGGTGTTTCCTGATGCCACGCATCAAAGGATTCAATACCAGGTAGCTTGTGTGTTTAATAAAGCGAGGGGGGAGGGGTTTTTTTGAGCGTACTGTATAAAACAGATTTCCAATAAACCTCAAGGGGTGGGTTAATCGCCAGGAGCTACTGGCGTACACCGATTGAAGCGTTTCTTCTGCCAGATCTGCCTGGGCAGCGGTCTGACGGGCCAGGGTTTGCGCCTGTTGAGCTTCCAGTTTTGCCTGGCGAGCTTTATCCTCTGCCGCCTGCGCTCTGAGTTTTGCCTGTTGTATCTGTTGACCTGGATCTGTCGGATCCGTGTTTTGTTTTTGAAAAGCAATTTCCCGGTACAGTTCAACTGCCTGGGTTTCTCTGGAGATCACCAGTGTACGTGCTCTTGTGGCATCCCGTAAGATGGCTGTCATGTCCGGTGTTGTAACGGGTAGCTCCCAGCAGCTGGGGGCATGGCTTTGTCGGATCTCCTGTAGATGGTCAATTTCTTCCTGGGAACCCCCTGATGCCAGGAACAGCGCATGTGCTTTTTGTTCGATATCATGGAAGAAACGGTATTCTTCATCCGCGTATGTGGCCTGGGGAATTGAACAGTCTGAAAAATCAATATCCGTGATTTCATTGGCCGTAAGGATGTCGGTGATTGCTTTGCCATAGATCCGGGATTCTCCCAGCTGGTCAATGTTGATTTGAAGATCTGCATGCTCTCTTCCCTGGCGCAGCCCCAGAAACCAGAGGGTATAAAAAACAAGGTAGCTGTGTTCCGGTGTCAGGGGATGTTCTTTGAACCACTGCATCCGGGTTTTAATATCTCCATGGTGAATACATTTAAAATCAATGGCCCGACGCAGGTTCTGAATAACCTCTGGACAGTCAGGGGCATTGATAAAAAGCTGGCTGGTAATATCAAAGTAGGGGTCAATTTTGTAAGACCACCATTGATCCCAGGGGTTGCGCCACAGATAGATATGAAACCCCCCTGCCTTTGATTTTATGGTGCCGATGCTTCCAGATGTGCGGCACTCCTGGATAACGGGTTGGACAGGAGCTGCATCAATTAATGAGTTTATAAAGCGCATGTCATTCATTGTAAAATAAGCATCGTATATGATTTTTTCTGAAATAAAATCCAGACAGGTATCAGCGACCTTATATAGCTCCATGAAGTAAGGGGAGCTAAGGTGGGGATGTCGCAGAAATGCCATTTTTTCCTTACGTTCAGAGAGAAGTAGGAATTTGTCTGTTTTTGCATAAAATACAAGTTCGTTCAATGGCTCCTGATAGCACCTGTAATTGGCTTTAGAGCGCCGAAAAACATGGAAAAGATAGGTGCTTCCGGCTCTAAAAAGAGAGTGGATAAAAATAGGCTGGGGGATCATAATTAATTATCCATGGAATTTTTTATGTGAGTCATCTTGGTCTGCCCTTGGCAGTTATTGCGCAGTGTGAGTTGGGCTGTCATTTCCACCATTCCGCTTGCCACAGTTGTATCGGAACTTGGGGTGACCCGAAAAATGGCAGCATCCATACGCCTGGAAAGAAATACAACTCCCTTCTTGCCCTCCAAACGAACGCCACAATTGAGATAATAGGTACCGGGAGCCAGAACGTTGCTCAGCTTAAAATTAACATCAATTCTGTCATGGGCATCAAATTTGCCAGTTGATTGATTCAGTTTTTTGGTATCTGTTCCAAAAATGGAGATGCCTTCCCGGGTTTTAATCATCATGGCAAAAACCGGTTCGGTGATTTTAGTGTTAAAAGAGACATGGTAGTGCCATACAAAGGTTGCTCCTGATTCAATTACGTTGATTGGAAGCCCTTGTTCATCTTGTATACAGCAGTTTTTAATGTCGGCACCTCCCTCTCCATAAATTTGTTCACACTCTGCGGTAAGGGCAGGGTCAAAGTTACCTGTTGAAAGGGCCGGTTTGTTTTTTTCACCATTTTTGGGGGTACCACCGAATAGATGTTTCTCGTACGCGTCGCATATTTTTTTAGCAGACCCCATACGGCCAATGGTACCATTATGAAGAAAAATGGCCCGATCACACAGTTTTTTAACGGTTTCCAGGTCATGGCTGACAAACAGCAGTGTCGTTCCCCGGGATCTAAAGTCATTGATCCTCTGGAAACATTTGCGCTGAAAGGCCATATCTCCCACGGAAAGTGCTTCGTCAACAATCAAAATATCCGGTCGGAAGGCGGTGGCCACGGAAAATGCCACCCGGACATGCATTCCTGTTGAGTAGGTCCGCATGGGCTGGTCAAAATAGTCGCCTATTTCGGCGAATCGTTCAATGGCATCCATACGGGATTCAATGGCAGAAGCGCTGTGTCCAGATAACTGGGCACTCATATAAGCGTTTTCTCTACCGGTGAATTCCAGATGGAAACCAAGGCCCAGCTCCAGCAAAGCAGATATGTGGCCCCCCATTTCCATGGTACCTGTTGTGGGATGGGTGGTGCCGGTGATTATTTTGAGTAATGTGCTTTTCCCCGCCCCATTTATCCCGATAATTCCCATTGATTCACCCGGTTTGATATTAAACGTAATCTCTTTGAGTGCCCAGTGGGGGTGATGATATGTGCCAAGTCCTATCCATTCAGCCATACGACCGTATTTTCTGGCGTAACGCTTGTAGACTTTGCCAATATTATTAAGTATTAGGTTACCCATGGCGGCTATAGTTCATCCATAATTTCACCCTGGAGCCTGTGAAATGCAAACACTCCCAGGAGATTAAAAAAAACGGCCAGGCACAGGGGGTATATCAGTGGGGTACAATCTGGAACCTGATGATCAAGAAAAATGCCCTGATAGGCTTTTATCATCGGAAAAAGTGGATTCCACCTCAAAATGTTTTGGACAGTATCTGGCAGAGATGTGTCGATATAAACAATGGGAGTCAACCAGAACCAAAATTGTAAAATGACCTGGACGGTTTGTTGAATATCCCGATAAAATACATTGATGGTTGCCAAAAACATCCCCAGCCCCATGGTAAAAAATAATTGAATACCAAGTACTGGTAGTGTGGATAGAATTACCCAGCCGGGAAAAGCGGATGTGAGTATTAGAAAAAGTAAAAAAATGGATGAAATAATAGCAAAATTCATCAGCCCGGACAGCAGCACAATGATGGAAAGACATATTTTGGGAAAATTGATCTTTTTGATCAGGTTGGCATTCTCCACAAAGACATTCACACTGCAGGTCAGTAGTTCAGAAAACAGGTTGTAGGCCAATACCCCTGAGCAAAGATAAATGGAGTAAGCGAACCTGGAGGCATGGGCAGGCATTCCCGGTTTCATTATATGGGCAAAAATAACTGTGAATATCAATATGGTGGCCAAAGGTTGAATCAGGAGCCAGATGGGTCCCAATTGGGTTCCGGTCCAACGGGATTTGAACTCCCGCTGGACGGAGCTTTTGATCATATCCCTGAATAACCATGCAGATTTAAAAATTCGGATGAAGACCATGTGAAATATTACCTTGACATTAAAATATTAAGGGGGACAAATTTAAAATCTGTCCCCACTCCACTCTCACTTATTTTGCAACTTTTTTAAAGAGTGTCAGGGTTTTTTGGGCAGTATCTTTCCAGGAAAAGTGTGATGCCTGAATCAAACCTTTTGTCGCAAAAGAGTTCCTGAGTTCAGTATCATAAAGTATTGACTCAATGGCTTGGGCCAGGTCATCGCTTTTTGATGGGTCAATTAAAATCGCTGCATTACCGGCCACCTCGGGCATGCTGGCCGTGTTGGAACAGATTACAGGGCAACCGCAGGCCATGGCTTCAATAATGGGTAAGCCGAATCCTTCATAAATGCTGGGGTATATTAATGCGATGGCGCCCGTATAGATGGCCTGTAAATCTTGATCCGGGATATGTCCTGTAAAATAAATGGGATTCTTAAATTGGGCGTTTTTTATTCTATCAAGCCATTGTTTTTTTCCCCAACCCTGCCAGCCTGTGAGAACCAGTGGGATATCCGCTTTTAGTTTTTCCAAAGCATCAATGAGAAGATCAATGTTCTTTCTGGGTTCCTGGGAACTGACAAACAGCAGATAGGATTCCGGCAGGCCATATTGGCTTTTCACCTCTTCAAGACGCACGATATTGCAGGGAAAAAACAGGGGGTCAGGTGCCAGGTGTATAGCCGTTACCATTGAAGGATGAACCTTGAATTCATTAATGATTTCCTGCCGGATAAATTCAGAAATGGTGAGGATGTGTCTGGCGTATTGCAATCTTGTTTTGATGAAATGTTCAAATAACCATACCCGCTCTTTGGGCTGGGTGTCCCGATATTTTCTTAAAGAGAGATCATAGACTGAGTAGACTGTGGGTATCTTTGTTAATCTGGCAGGTGTAAAGGCAGTTTCGTGGTATAAATTCACGGGGGGGGAGGGAGGCTTGTTGCACAGATGGTTTAGGTTATGTTCATATTTTAACCAGCGTGCCGCCCTTAAAGTAAAAAGAAGCGGATCTGGAAGCTGGCGGAGCATCTTGATTGTCTGTTGTCTCTGATTTGAATCAGGCAGGGATGGCATGGCGGAGAGCATTTGTTTTCCATTAAAATAGAATAGTTCAGTCTCTCCAGTCATTGCCATGGCGTTATAAAGATTTCTGAGGTATCGGGCAATGCCGGTTAAGAGACCGGCCATGGGGATTGCATTCACTGCTATTTTCATATCGTTTGATTTCGATTTGTGGTAACTTTGGGTTTTGAGGTTTCCAGTTCCGCTTCAACCATCATTTTTGCCACATCACAGGTGCTGTATACCGCTTTCCAGCCCAACTTTGTTGCTGCTTTGGCAGGATTTGCCCTGACGACTTTTACGTCGGTGGGACGCATAAATTTTATATCTGTGACTACATGTTCTTTCCATTCAAGGTTCAGGGTCTTAAAAACAGCGGATATAAACTGTTCCAGGCTGCATGTGATTCCCGTTGCAATTATATAATCCTCTGGCGTTTTCTGTTGCAGCATTAACCACATGGCCTTGACGTATTCCGGTGCCCATCCCCAATCTCTTTCAATGGCAATATTGCCAAGGACCAGTTTTTCATTGCTGCCAGCAGCGATGCGGCAGGCGGTATTTACAATTTTTCGGGTGACAAACTTTTCGGGTCGTAGAAAGGATTCATGGTTAAAGAGGATGCCGGTGCAGGCAAAGAGGTGGTAGGCCTCCCGGTAATTGGCTGTCTGGAAACAGGCAGATGACTTGGCAACGGCATAGGGGCTTCTGGGATTAAAAGGAGAGGTCTCTGAAGCGGCATGGCCATTGGCATTCCCAAAGCAGTCACTGGAACCAGCATTAAAAAATTTTACAGGGCTATCCACCCGTCGAAGCACTTCAAGTAAGTTCATGTTTGCAATGCTGATACTCTCATAGGTTTCAACAGGTTCTTCAAAGGAGAGAGCCACGGAACTTTGTCCGGACAGGTCGTAAATTTCATCTGGTCTGGTGCGTTTCATTACCCGGAGCATGGCATCAAAATCAAGCATGGATGTGGAAATAAGTTCAATATCATTACAGACATTCAATAGATGGAGATTACTAAAGGAGGTTTTCCTGATATCTCTGGAAACGCCCACCACCCGGTAGTTTTTTTTTAACAGTAAATGAGATAAAAAGGCACCATCCTGGCCTGAGACACCGAATATGATTGCGGTTTTCATGTTTGTTTTCCAAGGGTTCTGCTTTGTGATAAAATATCTTTTATACCGTTGGTACAAGATAAAGTCAACTCCAAATATGGAAGAGGGGAAATTTGATTTTGAATGAAACTGTGGTGGGAGAATTTTTTTCTAAAAAAGCGGTAAGAAAACCCTTGAGCTTTTACAGGGGGATGTTGACTTTGCTCAGGGATTGGATCTATTGCTGTGTGTTCTCTGGTGGCATGGATATTTCAATGGGTAAAAAGAGATTTTGATTTAAGAGATTTTGATCTGGCAGCACGTCCATGGAGGATGAAAATTCTCCTGTTGATATCTCAAGTTGGTATGATTCATTGGTTTCAATGACTGCATTAAAATGTCCTTCTAAGTCAGCGACAATTTTTTCTGTAATCACCATGTCAGATTTTCTAAAAATCGTAATGATTGCTGATTCATATCCTTCCCCTGGAGAGTAAATATCATTTTCGTCTATATCCGAATACACCACGCCATAAATGTTTATTTTTCCACTGTCCTCAGGATCGGCAATGCCGACATCAATAACGGAGCTGAAAATTTGTATTTGATCGTTATCTGATGCAAAGGATAATCCCATACCCCCTTCATTGGCATCATTGGAAAAGATTCCATTTCTCTGGGGTGCTGCTTTGAGTTCCTCCTTTACCAAATGAAAAAACACTGCATCGGCAATGATGGCGGTGGTTTCATCGGGTGAAATTTCTTGGAGTGCAAGGGCTTCAGTGACGTCGCTTCCCTGGTAACCCATATCTTGTGCACGAATCAAGGGGTCTGAATCCAGGGCGGAAGGTGTGTCTGTCAGATATATCAGATATAGCTGTTGTTCTGCATATTTCTGTGCCGATTGATGTAGAAAAAAATTATCCATGAGGGGGGGGTATGGTTTGAACCATTCAGAAAGAAGCGTCAGATTGTTGCCCAAGAGTTCAAGGAGGGTGGTCTCTTTTCCAAGATAGGTGTTAAGACTGGATGGTTCGGAGCGAACCTGATTGATCATGGTCAACACCTGGACTTCAGATCTGAGTTGGTAGGAGCCAAAGCAAAGGGTTATAAAATAGGCATTTTGTGTATATTGGCCAACGGTTTCTATTCCGGCATCCATTGCAATCCCCAGACGGATGAAATCTTTGTTGAGAATATGTAATTCAGTGGTTCTTTCTGGATTGAGTTCCTGTTCAAAAATGTTTTTAATAACAATTCTGGCGGCATCGTCCGGGGATATAAAATTAAAAAATGTTAATACGCCGCCGGTTTCTCCGGTTCTGGCATAATTGTTTTCCGGAGAAATTTCAGGATCTGGCGTTTCTTCATCATCTGTCGTTTCTTCATCATCTGGCGTTTCTTCCTCTAAACTATTGTGGGCCAAAGCCCTG
>CAYSSE010000138.1:0-10720 GCA_964433355.1 uncultured Desulfocicer sp. | reverse complement strand
CATGGAAATCATTGGGCAGAACAAAATTGGACAGCAGCATGGCTGAACCTTCATGAAATCCACTCATCTATATCACCTCCAGTCGTGCGCCCAGGTAATAAAGGGCAGGCCAGGTTCCCATGGACTCCTTGAGTACGGTGAGTACCCCGGGACCCTTGAGAATTTTATACACTTCAGATGTTTCATCTTTGAGGCTGCCGAATTTTCTGGCGCCGGTGGGGCAGACCTCCACACAGGCGGGTAACAGCCCCTTTCTTACCCGGTGGTAACACCAAGTGCATTTTTCTGCGGTGTGGGTGATGGGATTGAGAAAGCGAGACGAATAGGGACAGGCCTGGATGCAGTATCCACAGCCCACACAACGGTCACTGTCCATGAGTACAAATCCATCCGGGGTGGTAAAGGTGGCTCCCACCGGGCATACTTGGACGCAGGGGGCTTCCTTACACATATTGCAAAGTTTTGGCACAAAAAAGGTGTCTCTTACCTGAACATCGATGTCTGTTCTGGGTGTCTGGTATCCATCAAGACCGCCGTTGGGACAGTCCACATACACCTGATCGTCGAAATCCTTGACATAGCGCTCCACCCAGGTGCGGTAATTCCCATCGGGTACGTTGTACTCTCGTTTGTCCGCCACACAGCAGGAGCCGCATCCGATGCACCGGGTGATATCCACGATAAAGGCGAATTTACGCTCATGGATGTCATATTCTTCACCCCGGATACCGGGAATTTGTTCGGGGATGTTGGGAATGGTTGACGGCTGTAGCACATCAAGGGCATCGCCGCCTCCCATGGGATAGATCAGAAGCAATGAGCCTGTTACACTACCCGCAAGTACTTTTTGGATGAAGGCCCTGCGATCCAGTTGTGGCGGTGCCTGTTCAATTTTCATGAGTCCGCCTCCGTTCTTTCTGTTATCTGTTTTGCCCGGTTGATGTATTTAAGGGGGGCGTGCACATGGTGGCACTGGTTACAGGTGTGGGTGACTTTTACTTTTTGGGATTCAAGGTGTTCGGGCATGGCCACGGTTTTGATGACCGCGTGGGATCGGGCTTTTATTTCGGTATTGTGACATCGAAGGCACAGGGTGGTGATTTCGGTGTCTTTTTTAACCGGGAGGGTGCCAATCTTTTTACCGTTGTTGACATGGTCAGCATAGGTGCCATGGCAAAATTCGCAGGAGATAGTTTGGTGGCGGCCCTTGAGATGAATGGCTGCTTCATAGGGATGGCATATAAGGCAAGAGGTGTTGGTGCCATGGCGAATGGGTCGCTGAACCTCCTCATCAATGGCATCGGCTCGGTAATGGCCGTAGGTTCCAAAGGAATCGGGAATGAGCTGGGCCTTTACCACAAATCCCATTCCGGTGGCAATCCCGATGATGACCACCGTGATGATCAGTCGAAATTCATAGTTCGAAAACATTGATTTTTTCTCCTGTACTGAGGCTGTTGACCTGTTCAAGACGTCTGGATAGTCTTTTATATGTAATTACAATAATTTTATTGCTTTTCTGAAAGCCGGAATACTTCAGTAAATTAGCTGAAGAAGAATCTCCTGATCAGTGGGGCCGTGATACGCCCATGATAGTGATGTTCACAATGGTTACAATGACGATGCATCAGTGGATTCTGGTGCACACTTTATTTTTTAATTGATTATAAAACGCCATCCAGCAAGCGTGACCCTTGAGCGTTTTAATTGGCATTGTGATTTTTTAGTGACATAAAAATTTTATCATTTCACGTCCATGATAGTACGTCAAGAAATAAGGGGGAATTTAAAGAAAAAAAGGGCGGAAAGAGTCGCAGCTCCACCGCCCTTTAAAACGGCAATGCCCTTGAGGTTAAAAATCAACAGATCCTGGAGGTTGGCGGTCTCTTCTTCTTTGCCACACATGCCTTTTACGGTGTATCCGATTTTTTTATCAATTTTTATTTCAGTAGTGTGGTGGACTTTTCTATTATGTGAGCATAGCGTATTATGAGAAAGTATGAAATAGTAGAATTTTTAGACCAGATTTAACCTTGATATTGTTTTGTTTTTTAAAGAACTCGTCAGTCATAAGTTCTCCGATCATTTTGCTATGGCTTTGGTTAACTCATTAACATCATTAGACACAAATCTAAAAAATTAATTTCATAGGTACTAATTATTTCAAGTAATTATGAGAACGTAAGACTCTTGAGAAAGAAAAGAAAAAGGATAAAAAATGCTTCGAGTATTTGACCAGGCCATTGTGACTCCCAATCAATTTGTCGTTACCCTGGAGCTGGTTCCAGGACGTCAATCCACAGGAAGATCCGTTGACACCATTGTGGGTATTGCCAGAGATGCATTTGATGACGGCCGGATTTCAGCGGTTTCCATCACCGATAATCCCGGAGGCAACCCATCCCTGAGCCCAGATGTCCTTGGCCATGAAATTTTTCGATACGGCATGGATGTCATTGTCCATTTCGCCTGCCGGGATATGAACCGGGTGGGTATGGAAAGCCGTGCCCTGCAATTGGCACGCATGGGCATAAAAAACATACTGGCCGTCACCGGTGATTATGCCGGAAAGGGATACGGCGGCCAGGGAAAGCCGGTGTTTGATTTTGATTCGGTCATTCTCACGGCCATGTTAAAAAAACTCAATGAACGCCTGGAGGCTGGCGGTGACCCAGATGGTTTTTTCACCGGATGTGCCATTTCACCCTTTAAAACCACCTTGTCCGAATGCGAGGCCCAGTACCGCAAACTCGATCTCAAAGTCCAGGCGGGTGCCTCCTTTATCATCACCCAGCTGGGATATAATGCCGATAAATTCTCCGAACTTCTCATCAACACTCAAAATAAAGGCATAGATCTTCCCACCATGGCCTCTGTTTATCTTTTAAGCCCCCGGGCAGCCAGAGCTATGAACAAAGGTCGGGTGCCCGGTGTCCATGTATCGAATGAACTTTTCAACACCGTTGTAAAAGAGTGGGAGGTTCCCCGGGAGGGCTTGGAAATGGCCATTGAACGAACGGCAAAGCTGGGGGTCATTTTAAAGGGCATAGGGTATCGGGGCATTCATATCGGTGGGGTTCATAAAAGTTTTAATACCGTGGGAAACATACTGAACCGAATGGATGAAATTGAACATAACTGGCAGGATTACCTGGCGGAATTTAAAGATCACAATCATGGTTATTATTACTTTTTTTCCCGGGAAAAAAATACGGTAAAAACACCCACTGTAAAGCAAAAAATGACGGCAGCCCTCAGTGATCATATCCCTTACTTTATCTTAAAAAGTGCCCATGGGATCTTTTTCACCCAAAATTCTCTGGCAGCCCCATTTTACTCGCGCATGGCCAGTTTTATGGATCAGCATGATCTCTCATGGATGGTGAAATTATTTCTTGAAGATCCGTTAAAAAAATTATTTCTTTCCTGCCAGAGCTGTGGAGACTGTGCCATCCAGCATATTGGATTTCAATGTCCGGAATCGGGATGTCCAAAACACACCAGAAACGGTGCCTGTGGCGGTTCCCGGGACGGACACTGTGAGGTTAATCCCGAAAAATGGTGTATCTGGGTTCGTGCCCATCGACGATATAGACGGCAGGGGGATGAAAACCAATTGTCATGTGCGTTTATTTCACCGCGATTATGGGCCTTAAATCATACGTCTTCATGGATTAATTATCATCTCAACCGTGATCACCAGGCACAAGAATAATTGATGCCTTTATAAGGCCGGTAAAACCCAGCCTTATTCATTTGTTTTTTCAATCAGGCCAAGATCTCCCAGGATCAGATACATACAGGGAATTACCATAAGTACCATGACCGTACTGGCCATGAGCCCGAAGGTGGCACTCACCACAAGGGGAATCAATATCTGGGCCTGCAGACTTTTTTCAAACAACAATGGCAAAAGACCGGCAATGGTGGTGGATGATGTCAAAATTACCGCCCTGAATCTTTCCCGACTTGCCCGGGCAGCAGCGGTGTGAATACTCATTCCCTCTTTTCCTGCCTGTTTCAGAAAAATGACCAGCAAAATAGAATCATTGACCACCACCCCTCCCAGCGCAATAAACCCCAAAAGGCTGGGCATACTGAAGGGAATCCCCATCAGGGCATGGCCCCAGATCACCCCGATAAGGGAAAAGGGAATGGCCATCATAACGATCAGCGGTTCCGTATATGACCTGAACTGAAAACTGAGCAGTAAAAAAATACCGATGAATCCCATCCCCATGGATGCCAGCATGGACTTCCGGGCAGTGTTGGTTTCTTTCAGTGACCCGTCAATGGTGAGTTTTAGATCTGGATATGTTTCATGAAATTCATTGAGATATGTCTTGTCAAAAAGGGCGATGAGTTCATTGGTGTTGAGTAAACGGGTATCCACATCCCCGCGCAGGGTAACCGCACGCATGCCGTTGTGCCGGGCGATTCTTGCCCACCCCTTTTCCTCTTTCCATTCCATCACTGCCTTTAAGGGAACCTGGGTGCCATGGGCCGTGACAATCTTGAAGTTTTCAATGTCCTGAAGACTGCTGCGATCCACTCCGGCCAGTCTCACCTGGATTTCATAGGCTTCAGATCCCACCTGGATTTCATCGGCCTCAATACCCTGGAAGGCTGCCCGGAGCTGTTTTGCTGCATCAGTGGCATCAATGCCGATACCATGGGCCTCCTGACGTATCCGCATGCGCAGTTCGGGTTTTCCGAGTCGCAAATCATCGGCCAGGTTGAGCACACCTTGAAACTGACTAAACCAAGCTTTTAAATCGGTTACGGCCTGTTTCATTTGATGAAGATCTTTGCCCCGAAGTCGTACTTCAATGGGTTGCCCCCCCGGACCAAACCAGGGTTTACTCAAGTTCAAGCTTATTACATCGGGCAGGCTTCCAATTTCGCTTCGCCAGAAGGCAAGATATTCATCGATGCTGCCGGATCGTTTTTCGGCGGTGAGCAGGTCAACGGTGATGGTGGCCACATGGGGACCATTTTCAAAACTGTCCGTATTTCGGTTGTACTGAACATAGGTGTTTTGGATCAGATCCTGGCTTTCCGGCTGAATTTTTTTGAATTTCAGGTTTGTCTGATCAAGGGCTGCCATAATCTGGTTCACCACGGTCTGTGTCCGTTTCAGGGGGGTGCCCTGGGGCATCAACAACCGGGCCACCACCACATCCCCTTCCATATCCGGGAACCCCTGGAATTTTATTTTTCCAGAGGCCAGCATGCCAATGGAGAGAATAAACAAGCCCAGAATAACACCCAGAAAGGGGTATCTCCATCTCAATAAAACGTCCATGGTTCGGCCCAGAAGGCGATCCCTCATCCAGTTAAAAAAAAGATCAAACCGGTTCCGCAGCCTATTTTGTCTGTCTGAATCCGGCCGGTTCATGGCATGGTGGAGATGGGCCGGTAGAATCCAGAAGGCTTCAACCAAGCTGACGGCCAGAACCAGGATGAGCATCAAAGGAACCACTTTGAGGACGTTTCCAATCTGACCATGGATAAAGGCCAGCGGGCCCAGAATACAGATGGTGGAAATAAAAGAGGAAATAACCCCTGCCGCAACTTCTTGAGTTCCATCCATTGCCGCTGCAAGGGGAGATTTCCCCTTGCGGCGATGAACCATGATATTCTCGGCAATGACAATGGCGTCATCCATGATCAATCCCAGCGCCATGAGCATCCCCACCATGGTGAACATGTTGATGGTCAAGCCGGTAAAGGGAATAAGAAAAAAGGCCCCCAGAAAAGAGACGGGCAGACCCATGGTCACCCAAAATGAAATACGGATATTAAAAAAAAGCCACATGGTTGCAAATACCAGTATCAACCCCTGGATTCCGTTGATGATGAGCATATTCAGGCGGTCTTTTAAAATAGTTGTTTCATCCTGGGTAATGATCAATTCCATCTGGGGATGACGTATTTTTTCATCTTTAACAAAAGCTTTTACCTTTTCTGCCACCCGAATGGCATCCTGTGTATTGGATTTTTCAATTTTCAAAAGCGCTATTTGTCTGTCCCGGGCCATGATTTTGTCTTCATCATGCTCAAATATATCCTGGATGTCGGCAATGTCCCCCAGACGGATGATTCCGCCATTTTCAGTGTCAAGCACAATCAGATTTTCAAGGGTATCCGGGGTACGTCGTTGATCCACAAGTCGAAGCAGGATATCCCGCTCACGGGTTTCCAGGATTCCCAGGGGCATGTCTCTATTTCGGGAGGCAATGCGCTCTGCCACCTGGGCCGCACTGATTCCCAGGCTTTGCAATGCCCCATCGTAAAGGGAAACCCGGATCTGGTGATCAGAAAATCCTTCTATGGTGATCAGAGAAATTCCAGCTTCCTTTAATCTGTCTTTGAGATCTTCGGCATAGGCTTTGAGAGCGGGCCGGTCCATGGGGCCTGAAACCAACAAAGACAGAACCGGATCATTGCGTCCCAACTCCGTTATAATGGGTTTTTCAACCGGGTCGGGAAAATTATCAATGGCGTCAATGCCTGTTTCAATGTCACGCAAAAAGGTCTGAATATCACCTTTTTCATCCATTTCAACCACAATCAGGGCCATTCCTTCCCTGGAATCCATTCGGATTTCTTTTACAAAACTGATACCATCAATGGCGTCTTCCACCCGGCGACCAATCTCCTCTTCCACTTCCTGGGCCGTGGCACCGACATAAGGGATACGAATTTCAACCTCGCTGGGGGCAAAATGGGGCTGGGTTTCTCTGAGTATTCGGGAGGTGGACAGGGCGCCAGCAATGAGAAATGCCACCATCAACAGGTTGGCCGCCGTGGGGTGCCGGGTAAAAAAACGAATCATTGCGCCATCCCTCCTGCCTGGCTTTCAGCCTTTATTTCTTGTTCAAGGGGCGCATCAATCATGGGTATGATTTTCATCCCGATAATGGCAGGCATGGGATCTGAGACCACAACCATCTCCCCCTGTGACAGGCCAGACTGAATCACGGCCACTTCTGACTGAAAAAAAGCCACCTGGACGTCTCTCTTTTGAAGTCTTTTGTCTAAATCTACCATAAAAACGCTTTGATTGTGCACCGCCGATCTGGGAATAACCAGCCGGTCTTTTTGCACCGGCCCCTGAAGTTCAACCCGGCAGAACATGCCATCGCTTAAAGGAGGGCGAATGCCGGGAATGGCTTTTTCATAGGGATTATCCACCACAACCACCACTCGAATTTCCCGGGTCTGAAGATCCAGGGACTCCCGCCACCGATCCACCCGTCCATGCCATTGAGCAGACCAGTCGCCACTTTTGAGACGAATCAGAACCGTCATTTGATGAAACAAAGTTTTAAAGGTGTCTGGATTTATTCCAGACTGTAGTTGCTTTACTTTTTGTTCATCCAACAGGGTTCGGAAGGTGTCTATTGAAAATAGGGCTTCAATTTCAGTGAGTCCGGTGGCGTGGCCCTTGAAAAGTAATTGACCGGCCCGCACAAACTGGCCGACATCCATGTTTACATCCTCCAGACGACAGTCCATGGGGGCTTTAATGGTGGTTTTGGATAAATCAATTTCAGCCTGACTGAGATGGGTTTTATTCACGATCAGCGCCGACTTCAAGGCTTTTTCCTTTGACGGAATCAGAGACAGAGTGTTTTTTAAGCGTTGAACTGCCTGCTGTTGTTGAAGTAATGTCCGTTGTTCCCGATCCACTGCGTCCCGGGAGGCGGCATTGCCTTTTAATAACTGCCGGGTTCGCTCAAATGATTTTTGGGCCAACACCAGAGAGGCATTTTCAATGGCCATCATTTTTTTTGTGTTTTCTCTGGCTTCAGCAAGCTCCTGTAGTCCGGCTTTGATCTCTTCAATATTGGCCTCCAGGCGGGCCATGGTGAGATGGTACTCCTTTGGGTCGATCTGGATCAATACCGTGTGGGCCGGGATCATTTCTCCTGATTTCAGTTGGGGGTGTATGGACAAAACGGTTCCAGGAACCTCTGAAATAGCCTCCCAGATTTTGCCAGGCCGGGCAACACCAAACCCAATGGCCCGGGGAATCAGTCCCACAGAAGCGATCCGGATGACCCGGAGGGGGGTGACAGATTCTTTAATCGGTTTTTTAATCGGACCGGGCCTGTGCGTGACCAGATATCCCACCAGCAGAACAGCGGCCACAACCGGCAAGAGAGTCAATATTCCTTTGAATATTTTTTTTGTAATGTTTTTTTGGGTCATGGCGTTGATTGATCACCCTTTTTTTCAGTTATCGTTTGTCACACTCAACCCTGAAGGGGTGGACTTGAATAGTTTCGGCCTTATATCCCAAAGTTAAAGGCATGAATTTTACGGCCGATACTAAGTACCCACACATATGTTCTTCGGTATTCCACAGATATATACCATTGATATTTATGAATTTTATTTTGAGGAATATATGCTCGGGTACTTATAACGATTTTTAATTTAGGAAAATACCAGTTTCAAATTCTAATGGATTGCTTTTTCCTGTTTAGAACACCTCAAGAGGATATAAAAAATCATTGAAATGCTCGTTTTTTCATGATTATTTAAACCCGTGTTCTTTGTGCTTTTGTGCGATGGCATCTGCCAAATTGTCCAATGCGTTAAACACCTCTTTTGTGGGAACGCCTTTGCAGAGGACAGGTTCTATAACCTCCACCTTAAGGTTGGGAATCATTCCTGCCAGGGTTTCCACGGTCTTACCACCCCATCCATAGGAGCCGATAATAGAGAGAAATTTAGTATTGGGCCGAAGGGCATTCGCCAGAAAAGCGGCATAGGCGGCGTAAGGATGGGGACCAGACAGGATGGTGGGAGTTCCCACCACAATGGTACCGGCATCCACCAAAGCCATGGCAAGCTTGCCGATATCGGTTACTGCCAGGTTAAATTGCTCCACCCTGACCCCTCTGTCCACCAGAGAAGCCACAAGATGTTCCACCATGATCCTTGTACTTTCGTGCATGGAGACATAGGGCAGAACCACGGTATTGCAGGGAGCACCCAACGTCCATTCTTTGTACGCATCCAGTATAAAAGATGCATCGGGAAATATCTGCCCATGGCCAGGGGCAATCATTTCTATCTCGTAAGGGGCAAGCTTTTCCAGATTCTTTTTTATGATGTTTCTAAAAGGCATCATGATTTCGGCAAAATATCGTTTGGCTGCCTCATACACCCGCCCCTGGTCTGTGACAAAAAGGTCGCTTGAAGCAATATGGGAACCGAAAAAATCACAACTAAACAAAATTTTATCCTCTTTAAGATAGGTCACCATGGTTTCTGGCCAGTGAACCCAGGGGGTAAAAATAAATTTCAGGGTTTTATCACCAAGGGACAATGTCTCCCCATCTTCAATGGATATGAAAATATCCTCAGGAATTTCCAAAATATCCATGAGGATGCCTTTGGCCTTGGGGGTGGCTATAAGTTTTGCATCCGGATATTTTTTAAGAACCTGGCAAATCATCCCGGAATGATCCTGTTCCGCATGACTGGAGATTATGTAATCAATGTGTTCAATACCCTCAAGCTGAGCCATAAATTCGTTGCCCATTGGCGGATCCACCGTGTCTATCAAAGCTGTTTTCTCACTTCCTTTAATGAGATAGGCGTTGTAACTCGTGCCGTCGGGAAGGGGAATCAGTGCATCAAACAGCCGACTATCCCAGTCGACTGAACCCATCCAGAAAATTTGTTCTTTGATTTTTCTTACGTTCATGTTGAATCTCCTTTTATTGTTATTGGTTTCATGGGTGGTAAATTTTTATTATTTTCAGCCACCCTTTCTTATCCCACAGGTTTTTGTTTTGCAAATGAGCATATTCTAACAAAAATATAATCCATAAAAATTGATCTACGTCAAATAATTAATAAAATAACAGATATTCTTGCAAGAACATTGTCAAATATTTACCGACAGATTTCAATTAATTCATTATAAAATATTTGGCCTGGTTCAAAACAGGGTAACACTTTTTGATATCTTTATGTCAATATTTAGGATTTTTATTAAATAATATCAGTAAGTAAATATAATAGCTTGATTAAAAAACCAGGCAAAAGTGTTACCCTCTTCTGAGACCCTTCAGGCAAAACCGGATGACGGCAATTTCAGTGACATCTCTTTTAATATAGAAGACATGAGTTGTGCAAACTGTTCCCTTGCCATAGAAAAAGTTTTTAAACGGACAAAAGGGCATCCTTCATATGATCTTAAAATTACTTTACACTTTTTAAAGGACAATCGCCATAAAATGGGTGCTCACCCTTTGAAAGTGTAAAGTAAAAATGAAGGATGCCCTTTTTCCCCTGTTTCTTATTGATCTGACAAAACCTATCTTAAGGTGAAAGGTGAGAAACGTAATTATTTCCCGATCTGATTGACATTTCTTGGCTTTTAGTGTTTCACCTTAAGGTGCCTTTTGTCAGCTCACTCCCCATATTATCCGATCGTGATTATAAATAAATTTTAGGGATTGGTCATTAAGATGGGCCAATATACAGGAACTGAATATGTGCTATTGTCAATTGTTTGTAATTAGGGAGTTCATGACAAATAACCTACCCATCCAAGTAGCCTCAGCAGAGCCCCCCCGATGGGTAATAGGAACCTGCCAATTGAGTCGTCTACGGTTCCGGGCCGGGCCCATTGCCCATCGGAGGGGGGCGGCATGATATCATTTGGCTCCGCGTCTACGACCCAATATTCGTTGTG
>CAYSSE010000137.1:0-10770 GCA_964433355.1 uncultured Desulfocicer sp. | reverse complement strand
ACCTGTTCATTTAACGCGTCTTCCATTTTTTTGCTGATCATCTGTGATTCTCCTTAAATTGTCGTATTAATGGCGGGTGTGACATGGGTACATGATGGTTTGAAATTAGAAATAACTTCTCATACTCTAATGATATATGGAATGCATGTCAAACAGGATATAGAAGATTGCCTTGCTCACAAGAGTAAACATTATTCTCTTGACAAGACTGAGATACCTCCATAATATCACAACCATTATCTTTCCCATCATCTCAATAGTATCTCTGGATCAGGGAAGAATTCCCATGAATCCTGCTCATATAATGGATGAATTCAAATACTCATCTGTGGCATACAACACTTCACAAAAGGAGTAACATCATGGGCGTAAAACTCATTGAAACCACCCCATCGGCCTATGCCTATCCCCTTCTCATCAAAAACATCTTTAAAAATTCCCTGATTCGCTCCCCCGATCAGGAAATCGTTTATCGGGATCAGATGAGATATACCTACCGGGATTTACATCGCCGGGTGGGGCAACTGGCCAATGCCCTTACCGCATTGGGCGTAAAACAGGGAGACACCGTGGCCGTCATGGACTTTGACAGCCATCGGTATCTGGAGTGTTATTTTGCCATTCCCATGATGGGTGCCGTTCTTCACACCGTACACATCCGGTTGTCACCGGAACAGATTCTTTACACCATCAACCACGCAGAAGACGATGTGATCCTGGTCAACTCGGAACTCCTGCCCCTTTTGGAACCCATCAGAGACAAGATTGAAACCGTCAAAAAAATCATTCTCATCCAGGAGACAGACAAAGCCCCGGAGACAGCCATTGAGTTTGATGACACCTACGAAAACATGGTCACCAGCGCCAAAGAAGGCTATGATTTCCCAGATTTTGATGAAAATGCCATGGCCACCACCTTTTATACCTCCGGCACCACCGGTAATCCCAAGGGGGTTTATTTCAGCCACCGCCAACTGGTATTGCACACCTTTGGACTGATGACCGGATTATGCGCCATTGACTCCCAGGCGGTGATGACATCAAAGGATGTCTATATGCCACTGACCCCCATGTTCCATGTCCATGCCTGGGGAATGCCCTATCTGTTCACCATGCTTGGTAACAAACAGATTTATCCCGGGAGATATGAACCGGAAATGATTTTAAAGCTGGTGGTGGGAGAAAAGGTCACTTTTTCCCATTGTGTTCCCACCATTATTCATATGCTGGTCAACTCACCCGTGGCGGATAAGGTGGATCTTTCCCAATGGCGGGTAGTCATTGGCGGTTCTGCCTTGCCCAAGGGGCTGTGCACCGCCGCGTTGAAACATAAGATCAATCTATATTCCGCCTATGGCATGTCAGAAACCTGCCCCCTTCTCACCGTGGCACACATTAAACCCCACATGAAAGACTGGGACGAAGATGCGTTGATTGATATCCGGTGTAAAACCGGTATGCCCATCCCTTTGGTGGACATTGACATCATAGATCCCATGGGCACCCCCGTGCCCCATGACGGTGTTCAAACCGGCGAAGTGGTGACAAGAACCCCATGGCTCACCCAAGGATATCTACACAACCAGAGCAAAAGTGAAGAGCTGTGGGAGGATGGATGGTTACACACCGGCGATGTGGGGCATATTGATACCGAAGGATATCTCAAAATCACCGACCGCCTCAAGGATGTGATCAAAACCGGTGGAGAATGGGTCTCCTCCCTGACCCTGGAAGATATCATCAGCCAGCACCCGGCAGTGAGTGAAGCAGCCGCCATTGGCGTACCCGATGAAAAATGGGGAGAGCGCCCCATTGTGTTGGTTGTGCTCAGAGCAGACACCCCGTCTGACGGCCTGGAAGAGGAGATGAAAAAAATATTCATGGACGCCTTTACCAAGGGAATAATCCCCAAATATGGCGTGCCTGATAAAGTAATCTTTGTGAATGAAATTGCCAAAACCGGTGTTGGCAAACTGGACAAAAAAGTACTCCGGGTTCAATACGCAGACTAATCCAGCCCTCATGAATTTCTCCGGCAAAGGGTTCGCCTTTGCCGGAGAAATCCTGTTCCCCATAATTTCCAGACTTTTCGGCTACACAGTCTGTCAAACCCATGCTTCATACCGACTCTCCAGAGTGCTGCATGCAATATTTGGTAGTTTTATTACGATGAAGCCCCTTATTTTGCGTCACGTACGAGAATTGCATAGTTATAAGCCCAATAGGACCAAGCCGGTAAAGACAGACCTCTTAGCTGGTCCTATCGAATTTTTTAAATAAGAATCAATAAGCCAGATAGGACCAAGAGGCCACAGGGTCGAATTCTGCCAGGCGAACCATTTGCAAGTTAATACAGATGCCTTTTATTATTTAACACCTAAAGCTTTATAAACAGCGTCCACAGGGTCAGAATAAAAACTTGTCTGGAATTTGGCAAACAGTTCCCCAGGGATAGTGGGGATATCTCCCACACTGCTCATGGGAATCAGGATTCGTTTTGCACCGGCGTCAAATCCGGCTTGCAGCTTTTCTGCGAGATCTGATGCTCGTTCAATGGTCCCCCCCAGGCTCATATTTCCCAAAACAATCATCTGGCTTTGGATGGATCTACCCATCAGCCCGGAACATAAGGTGATAAAACTGCATAGGGTCAAATCAGAGGCAGGGCCGGTGTTTTGCATTTCAACGATATGAAGGTGATAATCATGGTCGCCGACTTTGGACATTGAACTGACCCTTGCCATGTTAGCCTTAAAATAGTCATAGGCAATTTTAATGGCCTCTTTGGTCTTTGTATTGGTTCCAGATCCTGAGATAGAGAGTTTACCGTTGCCTGCGGTCACCTGAAGTTCCAATCGGTATAAACCAAGATGTCCGGATATTCCTGACTTCACTGTGTGCATTGTCCCCGGATTCATGGGGCCTTCAGGTATGAGCGACCCGCCACCTTGCTCAAGAACACTGACAAACTTTTCTTCCAGGGATTCATTATCGATGTAGCTGAAATGCACATCATAGAATTCCATGCCCCCGATTTTTTTCAACTGTTCTTTAACACGCCTCCTGCTTTCCAACGCATAAACAAGACAGCGTTCAACCGCATCTCGATCAAAATCTCCATGGGGATATATAATTTTTAAAAGCCCGGACACAGTCTTTCTAACGGCAATGATATCTCTCTGGTTCAGGTTGTTTCCGATTTTAAAATATCGATCAATGGCATCGGAAAAGCTTCTTTTCCGCATTTCCCTTAAAAATTCAGCAAGAAAATCAACAATCAATCCATACTGGTTGGTGAGAAATTCGGGTCTCATCTTGGGGATTTCCCAGCCCGGAAGATATGCATGCATCCGGTCAAAAAATGCAGCATCAATCATCTCTTCAGGGAAAGGCGCAAAAAGATGACTGGTTTTAACAAGCGTATCCACGCTTTGGTTAATGTTGCCCACAAAAACCATGGCAGCATTGGCATTAATCTCATCCCTGCCCCGGGAAAAAGAACCGGATGCCATAAAGTCTTTCATGATCTGTATGCCATCTTTATCTTTAAACCGGATGCCTGCAACCTCATCAAACGCCACCGTGTCCCATACCCCCACAAGACCGACTTTCCTGCTGCTCATATTGTAAAACAGGTTTGCCACAGTTGTCTGACCGCCAGACACCAGTATTGAATTGGGGCTGATCTCTTTGTAAATATGACTTTTACCCGTTCCCCTGGGTCCCAGCTCACATAGGTTGTAATTATTTTCAACCAGAGGGATCAACCGCGACAAGAAATGCCATTTAACACGCTCTTCAAAAAGAGTCGGTTCAAGTCCGGTTGATCTTAAGATCATGTCAATCCATTGATCTTCAGTAAATTCCTTTCGTCCTTCAAAAATTGAATTCATATCAAGATTGGGCATTTGAATGGGTTTCAGCTCTGATATAAGAAAAGGGGAATCCTTTGACCCTTCCTCATAATAATATTGAAGATTCAAAATACACCAGATGCCTCCCACCAGGAGCTTTTCATATCGCTTTACAATATCACTTGTGACCCCAAGTCCCTTGACCCCAAGATTGGAAAGCGTGGCTTCATAGACATCTCGTCTTTCATTGAGCTTTACCGTCACCTTATCAATGATTTTATAACTGCCAAGTTCTTTAATTTTGGATTTGACCTTTTCGGCCTCATCGGGGCGGACATAATTATCTGACAGAATTTGCTTTACTGTTTTAAGCCCTTCCTGGATCACCTTTTCATCTTCAACAGCACAATACATCCCCAATAGATATTCCAAAACATAAACAGGGACATTGGCTCCTTCCTTGAGAAGTTTGGTCAAGTCTTTGCGTACCACACGGCCTGCAAAATGAACGTTTAACAATAGATCAATACTGACGTCGTCTGTTTCCATAAATTCACCTAAAAAGTAAATATTCGGGTTGGCAATGTAAATGTTTGGCCAGTGCCCCATATTCGCCCATTGGGGACTGCGTAGCATACAAATGCTATGTGAGCAGGCCAAAATGGGCGTATATGGGATGCTGCCCGAATATTTACCCTAAAAATCGTTTGCAAATGCAATATCTATCATTAACGGCAGTCTGTCATATTCTGTCTCATCCTCGGCATTCCGAAGCACCAGAGCATATTCTTTTTTATTGTCAAATGGTCCTGATTTTAAAGATAGTTTGACTGTCTTTTTACGTTCATCCATGGATGAAGAACTGCTGTCAAAAGTGATGGTCTCTTCACTGCTGATAATATCGTTTCCATCCCGCAAAGATACTTTTAAGGTCCTGGGTTTCATGCGCTGGGAAACGGCATCGGTCTGTATGAATTCAAATCTGGGGATATTGGTTACAATCTTTTTAGAAAATCCCAGTAAAGAAACACCCACAATGCCCACCTGGGATTTTTCCTTATGTATTCCCTTCATTTCAGATACGGTTATAACCGGTATGGTGATTTCCTGGAGCATGGCCCCCCCATGAAAAAACTTTGCCCCCCCGACAAAATTGAACCGGTTGGTTCCCCTTGGCAACCAGAAACACATATCTGAAATAGTATTGGCTGTTTGTTTAGTGCTGCCAACAAATACCTTATCAGACTTTCCAAGGGTCGTTCCCAGAATGAATCGTTTATGTTTTTTAACCGCACCGTTGGGCTCCAGATCTAAGATACTTTTGTCCAACGAGTCCAGATCTTTTTCCTGATAAATAAAACCATGATCTGCGGTGATAATGACCCGGGTTCCATTCAGGCGGTTAATGATAAGACCCACAAGAGCGGTCAGTTCATCAATGGCAGTTCTTACGGCCTCAAAGGTTTTATCTTCTGAAACTGCCTTGTCTCCAACAGCATCAATTTGATCATGATAAATATAAATGACCCTGTGGGGTTTTACAAACTCCCGGCCCTTGTCTTTGCTCATGGCTGACAGATCTGATGCTCGAACGGCTGTTCCGTTATAATTATTTAGAAGGGCAGCACGCTGATCAAATGAACCGGTTGGCTTCCCGTCAAGGAATGGACTTACTGAATTATCTTTAAATGACAAGGATTTATATGGCAGTAACGATGCCATACCCAGGGCTGTAAAACTCGGTAAAACGCCAAGCATGGGCTCAATCTCAGCCTGAAGTCGATACTTGCCATTAATCCGGTCTGTCATCTCTTTTGCTGCTTCATAACGAAAGGCATCACTGACAATGACAAATATCCTGTTTCTATCCGACTTGGCCAATCCAGGTCTTATTTTTTCCTTAAAGAAATTATACTGATTATCAACCCCCTTCAGGTGCCAGTGGTCAAGCATACCCGGATCAGCCCCCAGAAAATCACCCCATTTAATGGAGAGCTGTTCCATGAACCAGCCACTGTAACAATCTTCCACACAGGATCTAAGCTGTTTCAACACATCCCACCCCCCCTGTTCCGCCTCATTGGCAAGTTCATTGAAGATTCTATGGAATTGATCAAAAAGAAAAAGCTCCTGGGTATACGCCGCAAACATGTCGTCGGCAGTTTTGTAATTAAAACCGGCATCATATTTTTTTCTCAGCTCAAACAGCTTTATGGCTGTTTCCAAAGCATGATAGGCTGATTTATAAAGGTTTTTTTTAGGATCATCCTCAACGATAAAATTTGCCCAATATCCATCCAGCCGTTTTTTAATGGCACCTTGAATTTCTGAAAAATCCTTATCAAAAGAATCAATGATCTGATCCCTGAATGAACTGATAATTCTTTGTTCCACATCTTCAAATGTGTAGACTTCCAGAAGATTTTCAATTTCCAGGCAAGAGATCGTCTGGGCGATATTTAGTCGTTTAGAGATGGCCTTAGCGATCCGGTTGAAATTCTTACAATATAGGGTATGGGTCTGCCACTGGTTTAAAAAGACAGAGGAATTCATCGCTTTTGACGTTCCTGACATCCTGAAATGTGCAAGGGAAACTGGCAAATCATTTTTTAAGTTGTTTGAAAAATCAGTGACAAAAATTCTTATCAAAAGATCTATCAAGCCAGGTGATGATTCATTTACGTATCCAAAGGTTTGCACCATAAATTTCCAAAATGAAGGGGTAAGTCCAAGGGCATCAATCTCCTTCCAGGACTTTGATTCCATTGTTTCATCGAATTGGCCGTCCATGCAGAAAGAATCCATCAATTTCATGAGAATGGCAAAAGGTTCAGGCTGGTCTGCCCTTGCAAGAACGGTAATCATCTTAAGATCTATATCATCTTCCCTATCTTGCGGTTCAACCCATTTGTTTAATCGGTCAAGCCTGTCCTGGCTTCTGAAAAATGCCTTTCTGTCTTTGATAAATGGCCTCATACTCTGGTTTTCCAGGCCCAATTCCTTAATCAAGATCGACGCTTTATCAGCATGGAAAAGATAGGAGTATAATTTAATATCAAAAAGCCAGTCTCTTTCTGGAGCGGGTTCATAATAAGGGCCATAAAGGATGAATCTTTCATTAACATCCTTTGTCTCAAGCCTTATCTTTAAATCAAGGGCGCAGGTCTCATCAAGCCTTAAGAGAGTAACACCATCCACCACTATTGACGGCAAACTCTCTTCAAATTCTTTTTCCCCGTCATACCAGAAAACAAGTCGTTTATTCTCTTCTTTAAAAATCCGTGTCAGGGTCTGGTTGATCTGTTTTATATCCATTATTATTTCCGGTAGTTCTATTATCCAGCTAAACGGTTGAATTGAATGTTGGCGGGCCAATCTATTTTCATCACGTTATCAGGGGTATCGTGAACAGAGCCAGAGAGGATTGTCCGGGTTTTACGTTTTTTTAATGCTCCGGTATGTGCAAAGGCAATAAAACGAGGCTCATAATCTTCTAAAAAAGTTGGTTTTTCATAAAAAACAGAGGCAATTCGGCAACAATAAGCCAGAACACATTCAGCCCCCTTAAGCTGTTTGATCACGTTATTAAGCTGATCACTGGTTTTTTTCAGCTCAATATATAAAATACGCTTTTTTTTGCCTGTATCTGCAATTATGGCATAATCAGCTCGCTTGCACTCTCCTTTACTACCGGAAAAAAATTGATCATTTTTAAAGGCATCATCAATCTTGATCACCACTGCATTTTGGGGCAACCCTTTGATCTCTACTGTTGAATCAGGTGCTTTGTCCTCCTTTAAAACGACAGATGCCTTATCGTAACAATTTACCAAGGGAACCTTGGCATCGGTATGGATCATTGTGTTAAGTGTCTCAATATCAGGCATAGATCAATCATCTCCCCATACAAGTGCTTCCTGAATTTTGTTCATTTCATCAATCGTGGAATCAAAGCTTTTAATTTCTATGCCCAGGTTTTTATCAATATTGGCAGGTGTCAGTGACTTACAAGATGTTTTCTTTTTATTACCTTTTTTTAACACCATCTGATCTTCAGCAAGAAATACTTTTAACTGATCAGCAGCAAGAAATTCTTTTTCGTCATATTTTTCTTCAGCGGCAATTCTACTGGTGTAGCTGCTTTTTTTATTTAACATGATCAGAGTATTCAACTCTTTAATGATGTAATCACTATGGGTGGTTATAAATACTTTGATGCCAATATTGACCAGACGTGCAAATAATCTGGCAATACGCCGCTGGTTTTCAGGGTGCAGATTAAGTTCCGGTTCATCAACAATCAGCATGTCTCCAGGTTCAGCCATATGACGCAAATAGAATCCAATATCAAGAAGTGAACGGACCGCACTTGAACTTTCCATCATGGAAAGGCGAAGACGCTTATTGGTGTCTGGTATATATTGTATTTCTCCATTTCTGGCCAATTTATACTCTCCCCCAATAATGGTGGAGAAATCTGAAAGGATATCAGCATGTTTCTTATAGACGGAACTGTCTTTGTTGGACACAGAGGGCAATTCACGAATGAAATCGACATTTCTTCTAACCGGAATCGGATATTCGGAAGAAAATTTGTCCAGCAGCTTCAATGGAGGCAAACCGGTACCTTTATCACCAAGCAGCTCAACCAGACGATTACGTGTAAAATCAAGTTCCTTTTGAAAGATAGCGGCACCGGTTCTCTCGGCACTGGCAATAAAAACCCGTGGAATATAGCGTTTAAACAAAAGGTCCTTTAAGGTATCGCTGATAATGGTTTTAATAATATGTTCAGATGGCATTTCACCATTTTCAGCCCTGTCCATCATCAGGGAGACCACCAGGTCCTTTGAAGCGGTCTCTTTTACGATCTGAAGTATTGTCCGCTCTGCCGAACCTGCTTCAAATTTTATGGCATCTTTCAGATATTCATCCCTGATGGCAAATTCAGCTTTAAAATCAGCATTTTTGAAAAGATTTTCTTTTGCAGCAAAAACATTGAATAACATTCCAGAAAACTGTTTGTTGGCCTCTGAAATAAATCCTTTTGCCTTTTCTACATACAAAGAGAGGTCCAGAGTCACCTTTCCATTTGCAAACAGTTTGGCCACGATCTCCTTTTCCAGATTAAGCTGATACCCTTTGTTCCAGAAATCAAAGAACCCGTAGGTTGCATAGGTGGCATAGGTTTTTCCGGTATTATTCTTTCCACAAATAATCGTCAAATCACCCAGCTCAAATTCAGTCTCTATCAATGGACCCAAATTTTTCAATTTTATTTTCATGGAACAAACTCCCAAAGTTCGTGTTCAAATGCTCACGTGAAGTCTAATGACATTATCTGTATTTTTGCAGCATTTGCTCTTAATTACAATTTTAAAAAAATGCCTACTCTTTTTTGGCTAACAATAGCTCTCCGTTTGCAGTGATGCGATATTTTTGTGTCGGGCTTCTTGGTGAGTCCGGCTGTGTCATTTCAATGAAATTCAAAAAAAGTGCCGGTTCAAGATAGGATTTTGAAAAGTTAACTCTATCTTTTAATTTCACGGCTTTCATAAGCTGTGAGCGGCTCATTTCCCCTTCTACTTTTTTTAACAACCTCATTACTTGCGGGGTTACTTGCAGGGCTACTTGATGGGTTACTTGTTCGGTTGTCTTCTTTATTTCAACATGCACTTTATCCGCCAAAGGAACAATAAAGCGTAACCGCATACCCAGTTCCACAATTCGGGGTTCCGGCAAACCCAGTTCTTGTGCCTCTTTAAATATGCGGCGTACTCCGGTACCCCATTGCTCAATGAGATTCAGTTCTCGAAAAACACGGGCTATCACCGGGTTTCTGATTTTTGAGACCCCTTGTTTCATATCTTCAATGGTCATCCCGGGCAAAAGTATGCCGGGATTTTCAATTTCAATGCGGTCATCAAAGAAGGCAATGCGGATGGGTGCTCCCCGCTGGGAGTAATCGGCATGCACCAGGGCATTAATCACCGCCTCACGCAAAATACCAAGGGGTATGCTCCATACAGACCTCGTTACTGGCTAATCTCTTCAGTGGGCAAGATGCCCTATTGAAGCAGCTTTCAGTGATTTTATATGATAATTGGACAGTTATAATATTTTCAAATCATGTAAATTCAATCTTTTCTGGCTATTTAAAGCCATTAATAAATTGATTCACTATCTAAACTGTCCAAAAAATATGGATAAAAATCACGAGGTCTGCCATACGTCTTTTCGTCGAACCTCTGAAAAGTCCGCCCCGCGCATGGCGTGTTTTTTCAGAAACAGCATGATGCTGTCCACGGCCTGGGGCAGATGGTCGTAAAGCTCCATGTGATCAAAAATATCTGTGCGGTCTTTTCCAACGAATCTACCACACTGCACCCACACATCAGAAAAATAAAACCCCCGGTCCCTGCCAAACAAAATGATGGCTCCCTTTGAAGGAACCAGCCTGTCCTGACAGGGTACCAGCAGCTTGAGCGTTCTGAGTTCTGTCTCAGTCACAGGGGATTTTTCACGAAAATTTTGGGCAAGAGCTTTAGTATCAATATCATCAATGGAGAGTTCTGGCATTGGCATTTCATCAAACGCCACCCCCTCCACAGAGCGACGAAGTTCTGCAATGAGTTCGTGATCCGCCTGACGATTGGTTGATCCCAATCGCACATACACCCCAGTTTCCGGACCTTGGGAGCGGATAAAATGGGGGCGAGAACCGCTGAGGAACACCTCTGCAATTAAAAGAGTTTTATCCTCAATGGTTATCATTTCAATGTTTGGCACAAGGCGTGGTGCAATGGAATCGGCAATCATGCTGCACAGCCGTTCCTCCTGTGACAGCGGGTCTTCAACACCCAGCACCTGCCGGTCGTCACTGACACCGATAATCAACCGTCCACCGGCAGTGTTG
>CAYSSE010000136.1:0-10905 GCA_964433355.1 uncultured Desulfocicer sp. | reverse complement strand
AAATAATGCTGGAAAAACTCATTTTATTTGTGGAAGAGTATTCCATGGAAGCTGCCCTTGAAATATTATTGCCTGAAATAATCGGCGAAATAGAATTTCAGATCATACGCTTCCAATGCAAGGATGATTTGCTGAAACAACTTCCTGCCCGTTTGAAGGGATACAGTAGCTGGTTGCCTGAAAACTGGATGATATTTGTGTTGGTAGATCGGGATGACGATGATTGCGTGGGCCTCAAACAGAAACTGGAAACCCATGCGTTAACCTCGGGCTTTGTGACCAAAACACAAGTCCATTCCGGGCAACGATTTCAAGTGATCAATCGCATTGTCATCGAAGAGTTGGAGGCCTGGTACTTTGGAGATTGGAAAGCTGTACAGACAGCATACCCAAGAGTCAACGCCACCATTCCTAAAAAGGCACCGTTCAGAGATCCCGATGCCATTGCAGGCGGAACCTGGGAGGCACTTGAGCGTATTTTTAAAAAAACCGGTGATTGTCTGACCTGTGGCGGCAGACAAAACACAAAGACGTCCTGCAATCCACCCTTCCACACTGTTCATACGGTGATCACTTCGGCTTAATATGTATACCAACCACACAGTCACCAACCATCCATAGCTCAAACCTTCATGATTAGCATGTGGTGTGTAGTGTTTATCAATAATATCAGGTATTTTTAATTTCAAAAAGATTGCTATCAGTAATGGAATATCATCAATTCGTTCATTTACTATGGACGGTGGGGAGAATAAATATGATGGGGATGGACCTTCAGCAGTATCGGAAAACAGCGAACGAGGATCAAAAGAGGTATAATATGAAGGGCGAATAACATGATTATTCAGCATCAGCATTGGGTCAATGACACCCTCAGACTGAACATTTATGTTTGAGTCGACATTTAATTGCATAAATACTTCCTTCCATATCAGAATACATCTATTAAAAAAGGAGAGAAGCACTTCAAAAAGCACAAAGCATTTTTAAAGCACCCTTGAGTTTTGTTTTTTTCTCAATTATAACAAAATATGTTGATTCTATAAAGGTACTTTTTTTATTAACGTTGGCTGAATTTTGTATTCTTTTATTTAGTCTTCAAAATGATCGAACCCCAAGTTAAGAAAAGAAAATATCATTAATATAGGGCGGTTCTAAATGGCAACAGCAGAACAAGTAAAAACTTTGTTTAAATCACATTTCAGCAATGACAGGAAGCGTTTTTACACGATGTCCCTTCAAATGGCTACGCATGAATCAAAGCAAGAACATGTAGCCCTTGACATGGGGTCCATTTTATTAACCGTCGGCGCTTTTACCAGTCTGGATGAAATCAAAGTTCCAGATATGGCCGGGGTATGAGCCCATTGCTCCAAAGGATTGCCTGTTCCCCTTTACGACCACATCATCACAGTGGGATGAGGAATGGCCGATCAAACCCCTTTTTTTATAATTCATTTATAATGTGATGAGCTATTTACAGCTCTTTTAAGGATGTAAAAATGATAGACTCCTTTGAAATCAAAAAGTTCAGATTATTCAATAATGTTAAAATTAAAAATTTTAAAAACGTAAATCTCATTGTAGGTAAAAACAGTGCGGGCAAAAGCGCACTCTTAGAGGCTTTATTGCTGTATTTTTCGAGAGTTTCCAGTGACGTCATACTTGAAATTCTTTTTTCAAGACAGGAACATTGGGAATCTGGAAAATCTGCTTTCAACCAACAACAAATAATAAACCCATTGAAACATTTTTTTGAAAATCACAAAATACCGGAACCGCATGAAACCGGCTTCAGTCTTTCTTCCAAAAAAAATAATGATCAGGTTTATGTAAAAACTACAGCATATATCGTTGAGGAAACAGATAACAGAGTGGTAAGAAGAGAAGCCGTTGATCCTCTGAAAATACATGATATGGACGAAGATCTTTATGAACTGTATTTAGTCGCTGAAATTAATAGAAAATCATCTATCATCATGTCTTTTCAAGATGACTTTGAAAACCTTAAAAAACGAAATGCAAGACGAAATTCATTAGTCCTTCCCAAAAAATCATCCATTGGGGTGCTGCCATATCAATTTGTCCCGACACAGGGAATGGATAATGTCAAAGTTTCCGCTTTGTGGGACAGCATCAGTTTAACAGATATGGAAAAAGAGGTGATCAAGGGCCTGCAACTCATCGAAGCGGATGTAACCGGCATTACATTTGTTCAAAGTCTGAATTCTCATGCCGACAAAGGCAGAATCCCCCTGGTAAAGCTCAAGGGGCTTGAAGGGCCAGTATCCTTGAAAAGTTTAGGAGATGGAATGACACATATTTTTCAAATTATTTTATCTCTGGTTTCAGCTAAAGATGGCGTCTTGATTGTTGATGAATTTGAAAACGGCCTTCACTGGAGTATTCAGGAAGACGTGTGGAATATTATTTTTAGCCTTGCTTCAACATTGAATGTCCAGGTATTTGCGACGACTCACAGCCGGGATTGCATCATAGGGTTTGAAAAAGCATGGAAACGCAATGAAAACAAGGGCTCTTTTCTTCGTATTAAAAAAGAAAACCATATAGCACTGGTAAAGGAATATGATCTGGAACTGCTCAGCGACTCCATCGAAACGGATGTGGAGATAAGATAGAAATGGACATTAATTTTAAACACAAAGGGCCAAAAATACTTTTGACTGAAGGCAAAAATGATTGCCATGTCATCCTTTCCTTATGCGCTTATCACAGAGTCCCCGAAACGTTTGGTTTTTATGACTGCGGTTCGGACAATAAGATTTTAAAAAGAATGTCCGCATTAATAGCCGGTTCTGAGACCATGGAAACCATTGGTGTTGTTCTTGATGCGGATAATCCAAACTTAAATTCAAAATGGGAATCCATTCGAAATCGGTTAACCAGAGAAGGGTATCCTGTTTCAAAGGAACCTGACGAAAACGGAACAATCCTCTCCATGGAAGGAAAACCAAGAATTGGGGTTTGGTTGATGCCTGACAATAATATTGATGGAATGCTGGAAGATTTCTGCCGGGAGCTGGCCAGCCACGATGGAATTGATTTTGCGGAAAACTGT
Source organism: uncultured Desulfocicer sp. (assembly GCA_964433355.1). Classification (GTDB taxonomy): domain Bacteria; phylum Desulfobacterota; class Desulfobacteria; order Desulfobacterales; family Desulfobacteraceae; genus Desulfocicer. The sequence continues at coordinate 7,826 of CAYSSE010000136.1, read as the reverse complement.
GTGCAGAATTCACAGCAAAATGGATTCGCAACTTTCATACCAAACCACAAATCAAAGGCAGTGATCCACACGTATTTAGCCTGGCAAAATGAACCGGGCATACCCCTTGGCCAGGCAATAACCGCCCGGGCATTGAATCCTGAAAAAAAGATAGCGATGTTGTTTGTCGATTTTTTAAAATCTTTGTTTTAATGCGCAGGTTTTTCTGGAGGATAGCGGGGTCTGACAAAAAGCGCCGGGAAAATGTGATGACAGTGGACAAGTATTTCTTGTCAAAATGTTTCCAGTACGGCCTGTGCCATGCCTGGGAACAGATAGAAAAGGGATACAATAATGCTGGAATCATGGGAGAGGTAAATGAGTGCATTCGCCCGATTTGACCCGTTGTTGCAGGAAAAACCGGTTTGACCCGTTGTTGCAGAAAAAAATTGTGCATCGCCTTGGCTGGAGCCATCTGCGATCGGTTCAGAAAATAAATGGGGCGAGTATGTGGTTCCGACCTACGCATGGGATTCTGGTTATATGAATCGTGTATTTATCGGCAATAAGGTGGATATAAATTCAGATATTATCAATATCACCGAGCCTGTGGGTTCCATCAAGTATCCTGGTTCCAAAATTGTTCCCTTTAAAATAATGAAGGCTGTCCAGGCAATTGATGCGGATCATGACTATGTTCTTGTTCCCCATCTTTTTCCCAGGGACAAGGAAGACAGTACCGCATACTGGAAACATTTTGATTGGGAAAAAGCCTTCCAGGATGGCATGGACGCTGTGGGGTAAGATTTATGTTCCCAAGGAGGTTTATAATTTTCCTTAACTGCCACGGGCAGACCGTATTCTGGCCCCGGCCTGTCCACAACGAAGCTTGAAAGTCCCTCTTGATTTGCCGGGACTTTCTTATAACATACATGGCCGTAAGACCAGCCACAACGAAAAACGAAAGTCTTTTAATTCCAGCATGTTGCTGAGACTTTCATATAAAAACATACATGGCAGTCACCACTGCCACAACGAAAAATGAAAGTCTTTTAATTCCAGCGTGTTGGTGAGACTTTCTTATAAAATAGGCAGCAAAGAGCATGGCGCCTGTGAGCCCAAAAATGTGTTACCAGGGCAGTAATATCTTCATTTGAATTCTTCTTACACTTGAAGATCAAATTTCTTTATGCATCGTCCTTTGGAATAGTTCTGATATCATGCGAGTCTGATCCTGGAACCGGAACGGTAAAATTTGTTCCGTTTTTTCCTGGAGGTCAATGTGGTGAAGGGTTTTCCGGAGAACAATGTAGGTTTCTCGAAGATTCTGGGCCTGGATAGTGGGCAAAATATTTTCTTTTTCCAGTGTTTCAATGAGCCGGATATTGTCAGTCCATTGAATCAAGGACGGGTGGTTCCAGGCATGTTTCAAGGTTAAAAATTGCACCAGAAACTCGATGTCCACAATGCCCCCTTCACCCTGTTTGATATCAAATCCATGGGACAGGGAGGTAAGGCGTTGTTTTTTCATCCGTTCCCGCATTTCCCAGATCTCTTTTTGAAGGATCGGGGTCTCCCGCCTGATTTTCATTACCCGGTGTCGGATATCATTGAACTGTTTCCATAAAAGGGGGTCTCCGGCCACGGGTCGTGCCCGGATAATGGCTTGGTGTTCCCAGGTCCAGGCCTGGGTTTCCATGTATTCACAAAAAGCGTTAATGTGGCTGACGATCATTCCTGCCTGTCCACTGGGGCGAAGTCTCATGTCTGGTTTGTAAAGGGTTCCCGCCGGGGTGTGCATGGTCAGCATGGTGATGATTCTTTGGCCCAACAGGGTATAGAATCGCATGTTCTCAATGGATCGTTTCGTTCCTGTGGTGTGACCTTCAATCTCTGAGTGGACAAACACCAGATCCAGATCGGATTTATAGCCAAGTTCAATTCCCCCCAGTTTCCCATAGGCAATGGCGGCAAATCTCGGTGTGGTTCCCGGGGCAGGGTTAATACCCGAAGGCACCCCGTACTTCCTTGCAGTCTGTTGCCAGGCAATGGAAAGCACCTGTTGGAGAACGGTTTCGGCAATATCGGTGAGCGCGTCACTAACCTTCATTAAAGGATAATCCCCGCTGATGTCAGCGGCGGCCACCCGCAGGGTGCTGGTGAGTTTAAAAATGCACAACTCTTCCAGTTGAAACTCAAAATCATCTGGAGGAATGGGGGCCATGCGATGGGACAGATCCCGCTCCAGGGAGGGGCGATCCGGTGGTGTATAAAGGGTGGCAGGATCAAGGAGTTCATCCAACAGGGCCGGGTGTTGGGAAAGAAAGGAGATAATCCACGGGCTTTTTGTGGCCAGGGTGGCCAGGGTGGTTATGGCCGCAGGGTTTTCCAGGAGCAAGGAGAGATAACATGTCCGTTGTTCTATGGCGGTGATCAGGGAAATAAGACGTTGTAGTGTGATTTCCGGCTGGATTTGCTCCCCGGATATTTCTGCCACAAGGGGGATCAGTGCATTGAGTCTGCGTCTTCCGGTGCGGGTCAGTTTTCGGGTATGGGGATGTTCGGCCAGTTCCCCTAATATCTGGACCACTTTGTCCGGTTCTTTATAGCCTGAAAGCGTTTGTTCTTTTATTTCAGACTGGGGATCGTTGATGTTTTCCCAGAGATACCTGAAGGGATTATCCGCCTTGATTTCTTGATTTTTATTCTCCTTTGATACCAATAATTTATTGAAATGGCTGTGTACAAGGGTCATATGATGGGTTAGATCTTTTTCAAACAGCTTCCAGGTATCAAATCTCATGGACAATGCCAGCCGAAGTCTTGCCGTATCCTCTGTGGGAATGTCGTGGGTCTGCCGGTCGTCATACTCCTGGAGTCGATGTTCCACGGTGCGTAAAAAAATGTAGGCAGTTTTAAGATCATGGGCTGTGCCTTCATTGATCAGATCCTTCCCAGCCAGAAGATCCAGCACTTTGAGGATTTTTTTTTCCTGGAGTTGGGGGGCCACGCCTCCCCGGATCAGTTGAAACAGTTGGCCAAAAAACTCAATCTCCCGTATGCCCCCGGCCCCCAGCTTAATATTGTTTTTCAATCCCTTGTCCCGAACCTGCATGCTTATTCTTGCCTTCATGTCCCGGAACGCATCAAAGGTGCCATAGTCAAGATACCGCCTGAACACAAAGGGCTTCAGGCTTTCCAAAAGGGCTTGTCCTGCGGCAAGATCACCGGCCATGGGCCGGGCCTTTATAAGGGCATATCGTTCCCACTCCCGTCCCTGGGATTGGTAGTAGGTCTCCATGGCTTCACAGCTCATGACAAGGGGCCCGCTGTTCCCAAAGGGTCTCAGGCGTGTATCCACCCGAAAAATAGGAAGCCCCATGGCACCCGTGTTAAATACTTTTAAAAATTCCCGGCATAATTTTGTGAAAAACAGTTCACAGGTGGGCATTCTAACCGCGTCCTGGATGCTTCCCTCCTGGGGAAAGGCAAATATTAGATCAATATCCGAAGAAAAATTAAGTTCACCGGCCCCCAATTTTCCCATGCCAAGGACGATGATTTTCTGGGGGACGCCGTTTTTGTCCACAGGCACCCCATGGGTGGCGCATAATTTTTTATAAAGAACGCTCAGGGCCGTTTCCACACAGGTGTCGGCCAGGGCCGAAAGATCTGTCATGGTTTCTTCCAGGAGGGCATGCCCATTGAGATCCCGCCAGGCAATACGCACCATTTCCCGCAATCTCAGGGTGCCCAGAAGGGCTTGAAGGCTTTGGGTTTCCCCGGTTCGGCCAAGGGCCTGGTCTATTTTTTTTGTGTATTCGCCAAGGGTGTATGGGCGGTGAAGATCTCCAGACTCCAGGAGTTCAATGATAATTATGGGATTTTTTATGATGGCGGTGGCAAGGAAACGGCTGAACATAAATGCGGTGTTCAGCTGCCTTGAAAAGGCTGTGTCCTGGGGAAGCTCAAGATTTTGAGCACACAGGGATGCCCCAAGAGATTCCTTGAAAATGATTGCCTGTTGACTGCAAGAATACACGTCTGCCCCCACGCAAATCCATCAACTCACACCGTTGAGGAAGAAATTCATTGAAAAAAAATCAGTTTTTGCTTATATTTAACAGCTTATATATTGCCCAAACATGTGAAAATAACAAGGAGAAAAAGAGAATGTGCCGTTTGTTTGCACTTACAAGCAAAGAGCCTGTATCTCCCATGCTTGCCATCAAGGCCCTTGATGTAATGAAGGAGGGGCATGATGGTTCCGGCGTGGGAATCCTGCTTCGAGATCTGGGGGGCCCCTTTGAAGAGATGAAAGATGTGCCCATCCTGTCTGGTATTTTCAGTGAAGAGGGTATACGAAAGCTGGATCTGTTCATGATGGATCTTGGGTTCATGACAAAGTACAAAATGAATATCAAGCTCCCCAAGGAAGGGTTGGAGGGAACCCCCAGAAGGGGGATGTACCTTATCCGGGCCTATGAGTACCCAGAGTCGTGGGAAACATTTGATAAAGACGAAATTGGCTACCGTCTGATGACCATGCGTTTAAAAATTCGTGATATGGGAGAGGAAAAAAAGGATATGATAGTATACTCCTTCTGGCCCGACACCATCATGATCAAAGAGCTGGGAGATCCCATGGCCATTGCCCATTATCTGGGGCTGGACCGCAAGGATCTCAAGGCTCGAACCATCATGGCCCAAGGACGCCAAAATACCAATTATGCCATCAACCTTTATGCCTGTCATCCGTTTTTTGTGGAGGGCTTTTCCACCATGACCAATGGGGAGAATACGGCGTTTATTCCCATCAAAGATTTCCTGTCAAGCCGGGATTTCCCTGGTTATAGCGGGTATCAATCTGATTCCGAGGTATTTGCCCATATTCTTCATTACGCCATGAAGGGTCTTGGCTTGGGTCTTGATGCTTACAAGCATGTCATAACCCCATTGCAGGACAAGGGGATTGATGCCCATGCGGACAAGGAATTTCTAAGACATCTTAAAAAAACATGTCGTCAATTGATCATTGATGGTCCCAACTGTGTTATCGGTACGCTTCCCGACAATACCCTCTTCATGGCCCAGGATAGAAAAAAATTAAGGCCCGGGGTTGTGGGTGGAAGACCGGGATTCTTTGCCTTTTCTTCGGAAATATGTGGTCTGGATGCCGTGATCCCGGACCGGGATAAAAGCAAAGATATTCAACCCATGCACCTTGATACCGCCATTGTCGGCCCCGATCGTCAGGAGATAAAAATATGTCGTCAAACAGAACCATTACGCCTTCCTCTTTAAGCCTGAGTGATCTGCCCTGGCAGATTAATTGGAAAAAGGATCGGTGTACCCTTTGTGGTCAATGTACCGCTGTCTGCCCTGTGCAGGCCATAAAATTATCGGTTTTCCGAAAAAGAAATCTGGATACGTCCCTGGATCCTGCCAAACGAAAATTGTCCGGGTTTGAAACCTATTATGGGATTCAACAAAAGACCACCATTGAAGCGGCGTGCATTGGCTGCGCCATGTGCTCCATGGTGTGTCCCAATGATGCCATTGCACCGGAAAGAAATCCCGGCACCGAACGTTTTAAGTTCCATAGAAATCAAGAGGGCGTTCCCAGAACCCGGGGCGGGCGGAGAAACAGCACCGAGTCGCTTTTAGATCAGATCAAGTTCATCCGAATTTCCATGCTCACCGACCCTGCCCTGGATGCAGGACGTCATGAATTTGAACTTAAAACCTTGTTGGGACGGATTCTGCCCCCCAAGGAAAATCTTCAACGCCTCAGAACCAAGGGGTGGATTCCACCGGTGAGGGAGATCTATCCCCTGATCATCGGTGGGATGTCCTTTGGGGCACTTTCCCCCACCATGTGGGAAGGGTTGCAGATGGGGGTGGCGTATTTAAATGAAGAGTTGGGCATGCCCGTTCGCATCTCTACTGGTGAAGGGGGATGTCCGCCCCGGTTGCTCAAAAGTCGGTTTTTAAAGTATGTGATTTTACAGATTGCCTCGGGGTATTTTGGTTGGGATGAGATCATCCATGCCATTCCCCACATGAAAGAAGATCCCTGTGCCATTGAGATCAAATACGGCCAGGGGGCAAAGCCCGGAGATGGCGGACTTCTCATGTGGCACAAGGTGAACAAACTCATTGCAGCCATCCGGGGGGTTCCCCAGGGCATCAGTCTGCCCAGTCCCCCCACCCACCAGACCCAGTACTCCATTGAGGAGTCCGTGGCCAAAATGATCATGTCCATGTCCATGGCATGGGGATTCAGGGTGCCGGTGTATCCCAAAATATCTGCATCTTCCACCTCCCTTGCTGTGTTAAATAACCTTACCCGTAACGATTATGCCTCGGCTTTGGCCATTGATGGTGAGGATGGCGGCACCGGCGCTGCTTACTCTGTTTCCATGGATCACATGGGCCATCCCATTGCCTCTTGTCTGAGGGACAACTATCTCAATTTGGTTAAGATTGGTAAGCAAAATGAAATTCCGCTGTTTGCCGGTGGTGGCATTGGCAAAAACGGTAATATTGCGGCCAATGCAGCCTCTTTGATCATGATGGGTGCCAGTGGCGTTCAGATTGGTAAATATGTCATGCAGGCAGCAGCTGGATGTGTGGGTACGGAAAGAGATCGTTGTAACGTCTGCAATCTGGGGATCTGTCCCAAGGGGATCACCTCCCAAGACCCCCGGCTCTACAGACGTCTTGACCCTGAGCATGTGGCCCAGCGCATCGTGGACCTCTTTGTCTCCTTTGATATGGAATTAAAAAAGATTGTTGCGCCCCTGGGACGATCCACGTCCCTTCCCATTGGTATGTCCGATGCCCTTGGCATCAACGATTATGAGGCGGCCCGACGTCTGAATATCCAGTATGTGGTTTAGGAGGTGAAGATATGGAAGATATAAAGTATAAAATCGTTTCTGGAAAGGACGATGAACGACGGGTTCCCTCCCGCATCCTTGAGGAGCTGGTACGAAAGGAAGTAAAGCATGGTCACCGGGCCATTGAAGTGGATGCCTGTGGCCAGCACGGCATTGGGGGACGTCTGTGGCAGGAGGGTGGCGAAACTATAAGGATTCGTATCCGGGGCCAGGCAGGCCAACGGGCGGGTTCCATGGGATATCCCCACACCCAAATTGAGATTCTGGGTCCGGTATCCGATGATGTGGGCTGGCTCAATGCCGGGGCACAGATTACGGTTCATGGTAATGCGTCAAATGGGGTCATGAACGGTGGTGCCCAGGGTAAAGTCTACATCGGTGGGAACATTGGTGCCCGGGGGATGACTATGACCAAACGAAATCCCCGGTTTGACCCACCGGAACTCTGGATTTTGGGCGCTTGTGGAGATTATTTTGGCGAGTTCATGGCCGGCGGTATTGCCGTTGTGTGTGGCTTTGATAAAAGTTCCCATGAAAACACCTTGGGATATCGTCCCCTGGTGGGCATGGTGGGGGGCAAGGTTTTTTTCCGGGGGGATGCTTCGGACTACAGTAAAAAAGATGCCCGACTGGTGTCCATTTCCGACGAGGACTGGGACTGGCTGTGCAACAACCTGTCTACTTTTCTGGATAACGTGGAAAAACCCGAACTGTTTGACAGCCTTTCCAAACGATCTGAATGGCAACTGTTAAAAGCCAGAGGTCCCATGGACAAAATGGTGGGGTCAAACGCCCTTTCCATGGTGGCATTCCGCCAGGATGTATGGGATAGAGAGTTGGGCCGGGGGGGGCTTATTGGGGATTTACAGCAATTGGATCGGGGTACCATTCCTTTGATCACCAAGGGGGAGTTACGGCGCATGGTGCCGGTGTGGGAACATGCGG
>CAYSSE010000135.1:0-10919 GCA_964433355.1 uncultured Desulfocicer sp. | reverse complement strand
CCCAATATTCGTTGTGGGCAGGCCGGGGCCAGAATACGGTCTGCCCGTGGCAGTTATATGAAAATATCTTCCGGGAACAGCGCCCCCATGCCCAGCTCTTCTTCAATGCGCATGAGCTGATTGTACTTGGCAATGCGATCACTTCGGGACATGGAACCGGTTTTGATCTGACCGGCATTGACCCCCACTGCAAGGTCGGCAATGAAGCTGTCTTCGGTTTCGCCGGATCGATGGGAGATCACCGTGGTATACCCCGATTCCTTGGCCATCTGAATGGTATCCAGGGTTTCGGTGAGGGTACCGATTTGGTTGAGTTTAATGAGAATGGAATTGCCCAGCTGATCTTCAATACCCTTGCGGAAAATGTCCGGGTTGGTGACAAATACATCATCTCCCACAATCTGTAGGGCATCCCCCAATCTTTTGGTCATCATCTGCCAATTTTCCCAGTCTTGTTCTGCCAGACCGTCTTCAATGGAGCACAGGGGATATTTTTCAGCCAGGGCTTCGTAGTAGTCCACCAGGGCCTCTGCAGAAAGGGTTTTTCCTTCGGATTCAAAATGATATTGTCCATTTCTGTAAAATTCACTGGCAGCGGCATCCAATGCAATGCCAATATCTTTTCCAGGTCGATATCCGGCGGCGTCAATGGCATTGACAATGTACTCCAGAGCCTCTTCATTGGATTTAAGATTTGGGGCAAAGCCCCCCTCATCTCCCACAGCCGTGTTCAGACCTGCACTGGCCAGGTTTTTTTTCAGGCAATGGAAAATTTCTGATCCCATGCGAACGGCTTCCACAATGGAGCCCGCCCCATAGGGAACAATCATGAATTCCTGGATGTCAAGATTATTGGGTGCATGGGCACCGCCATTGATGACATTCATCATGGGTACCGGTAGAATCCGGGCGCTGATGCCCCCAAGATGGCGGTACAAAGGGATTTCTGCGGCATTGGCAGCAGCCCTGGCCGCAGCAAGAGAAACCCCCAGAATGGCGTTGGCCCCCAGATTGGATTTGTTTTCTGTACCGTCAATGTCAATCATGGTTCTATCAAGACCGGACTGATCCATGGCATCAAACCCGATGATTTCAGGGGCAATGACCTCATTGACATTGGTGACGGCGGTCATGACACCTTTGCCGCCGAATCGGTCAGCGGCATTATCCCGAAGCTCCAGGGCTTCCCGGGTTCCTGTGGACGCTCCAGATGGAACCGCTGCACGCCCGGTGGCCCCACAGGCCAGAGCCACATCCACTTCTACTGTTGGATTTCCCCGGGAATCAATGATTTCCCTTGATTTAACGCCAATAATTTCTGTCATTTTATCACCTATATATTGTTTTTATATGAAAAAGCAGGTAGTTGAATCACGGATATCTGCTACCCATTGCGTCATGGGATCTTTACAAAACTGGCGTATCATTACAATTTATAATAAGGTCTGTCAAGAAATGGGTTGATTTCCCAGCAATCCTATGCTGTGATTTAATTTGAAATTAATTGAAACATGGGGGGAAAAATGAAAATACTTGTCACCGGTGGGGCCGGATATATCGGCAGCCATACCTGTGTTGCGCTGCTTTTAAATAATTTTGAAGTGGTGGTGGTGGACAATCTGTCCAACAGCTCTCGGGAATCCTTGAACCGGGTTCAGGAAATCACCGGAAAATCCCTTGATTTTTATCCGGTGGATCTTTTGGATAAAAGTGGTCTGGATCAGGTGTTCCAGGATCATAATATTGATGCAGTGATTCATTTTGCGGGGTTCAAGGCTGTGGGGGAGTCCGTTGAGATGCCCCTGGAATATTACAGCAATAACCTCACCGGCACCTTGACCCTGCTTGAAGTGATGCGAAAATATAAGACAAGAGACTTGGTGTTCAGCTCTTCGGCAACGGTGTATGGAAATCCTGCCAGCCTTCCCATCACAGAGACCTTTCCATTGTCTGCCACCAACCCCTATGGCCGCATCAAACTCATGATTGAAGAGATTCTACAGGATTTGTACGTATCTGATGCCTCATGGAACATTGCCCTGTTGCGGTATTTTAACCCTGTGGGTGCCCATGAAAGTGGTAAAATTGGGGAAGATCCCCAGGGAATTCCCAATAACCTGGTTCCTTATATTGCCCAGGTGGCCGTGGGTCGACGGCCTTTTTTAAATGTATTTGGAGATGATTACGATACCCCGGACGGAACGGGGGTGAGGGATTTTATCCATGTGTCAGACCTTGCCCAGGGTCACATTAAAGCCTTGGAAAAATTATTCGCCCACCCTGGAGTGGTGATTTACAACCTTGGCACCGGCACCGGGACATCGGTTCTGGAGTTGATTAAAGGGTTTGAAGCCACCTGCCAAAAAGAGATTCCCTTTTGTGTCGTCCCCCGCAGGGCAGGAGATATTGCTGCCTGCTATGCCGATGCCTCACTTGCAGAAAAAGAGCTGGGGTGGAAGGCCATAAAAAGTGTTGCAGACATGTGCCGTGACACCTGGCGATGGCAGCAGAACAATCCCCGGGGTTATGGCCATACCCCAGCTTGACCCGAACAACTTTCCCATGGATACAAATCAGATGGGCTGGATGCAGTGCTGACGCATGAACCAAGAACCCCTTAGATATGAACTCATTGTACAATAGCTTTTCGCATTGATCTGGGCATAAAAAGTAGTAACTAATTGATTTAACATTATATCATGAAAAATATTATACGCCAGCGCTGGCCTGAATCCTAAGCACTTGCGCAAAATGATTTTCTGATATAAGGTGCCCGGCGAGTAATGATGATCTGACAATTTATTAACACCGGAGAAAAAACATATCATGACTTTAAATCATTTTTCAGATGTTTTTACAGCAGAAACCCTGAGGAATCTCTTTCCGGAAGACAGGGCCGATGCGTTTTTTGAAGCCCTTTATGGCGATGCCAAAGACGGTGCCTATGATATTCGTCTTGCATTTAACAAAGCAGAAGAAAACACCCTTTATTTTGATTTTCTTCTGGAGCAGCGCCCGGGTAAATGTTTGGCCTGTAACCTGACCCATGGATTGCCTACGGTTTTTGAACGCCATCCCATTATTAATCTCAACGGCCTTGCGCGAGAGATTGAAGGGGTCCTGGAACACCGGGTCACCTGCACTGGATGGAAGGTGGGAACCACCAGGGAAAGAAACCGTCAACTCCATAAACTTCCTGTGCAGTTCAACCTTTCCCCCCGAAACTGATCCCCCCATTTTGCCGGGGTGTTCTTTTACACCCCGGTTTTTCCTATTGCTATCTATGAGCCTGTTGATTCAGTCACTTTTTGCAAAATGAGCACACAACATCTTGATATTGGATGATTTAATATTCAGCATATTGTATCTATAATCCAGAGATCTGTACTAAGTCAACAGGGTCATCTATCTATCTATCTATCTATCTATCTATCTATCTATCTATCTATCTATCTATGATTGACTCTGATCCATGTAATCGGCAATCTTTTCTGCCGAATCCCCGAACAGATCCGCCATGGGGATGAGATCCAAAAGGGTGTCGTCCCATTTTATTTTATCAGATTCCAGCACGGTATCCTTGATGCGGATAAATTTTCCCCCCAGAGCTTTGATGCGTTTGATCAACGGTACCTCACCGACATTCTTAAACGAGACATTTAAAGAGAGTAAAAATTCAATGGCACTGGTACCTTGAGATGAAGAGATCACCGGTATGACCAGTATGCTTTTGCCATCCTTCCTGCCCTTGCCGATGTAAACATTTCCCTCCCGGACAATGATATTTTTGGTTCCCTTGAGCTTATGGTCTTTTTCTACTCTGGAGATCTCCGATTTAAGGGTGCCGGTTTTATGGATCACCTCAATGCGGGTTTCCGGGGTTTCTTCCCCCAGTAGGGTGAGCCCGGATATCCCGTAGAAAAATGCCCCATTGATTCTGGAAATCACCTCCTGAAGGTTTTTAATGACCAGCACGTTCCGGTTGGTTAACTGGGAAATTTGAATATCATGGGCTGCCAATTCATCAAATATCAAACCTTCAAATGTTTGTGCGATGCGGCTGGTTCCCACGGTGACGGTTTTTGCCTGGTGTTTAATGGCATCCACTGGTCTTGCCATGGTGTTGATGGCCGTGTCTGTGGTTTTAAAAAATTGATCCAGCATGTTGGCAGGAGTCCCTTTTTTGGCAAAATCAATTTCAAAATCCCCCACTGGCAATCTGCCAGAAAGATATTTAGACAAGAGCGTAATGTTGGAGGCAATGTCAATGCCCAGGGTTCCGGGAAATCTGTTGTCCCGCCGTCTCTGGGAAAATTCATTGTAAAAGGCCGCTATTTTTTCCCGGAATCGTTTTTCCAGGATCACCTCATAAACATCGTGTCCCAGGGTTTGATATTCATCAATGATCTCCTTGATCTCCTGCTGATGAGTATAAAAGAAATGGGACCCTTCATTGATGGCAAGGGCTGCATAATATCCCCAGAGATGACCCACCAGTGTGGTGAGCAGGGGGGCCAGATGCTCCCGGGTGGCAGGGATGTGAAACAGATCATCGGCATAGGGTATAAACCGGTCTTCTCCCTCATCGGCAATGATCACGGTGGTGGCCTTGTGGGCATGGAATATGGCCGTATCCTTGATGATGTCTCCCAATACACTTTCCCGTGTACCGGCGGCACACACGATGATCAGGGGCTCTGATGAGAGATCAATGTGTTTTTTGTCTTCCACATAGTCCGAAGAGATGGTTTTATAACATAACTCGCTGAGTTTTATGCGAATTTCATCTGCGGCGGTCTTGTTGGCGCCGCTGCCCACGGTGGCCCAGTATGGCTTTGCAATGGAAAGGCGTTCTGCGGATTTTTTTATTTCCGCTTTCATGGCCAGGATTTTTCTCATTTTCCCGGGCAGCAGATTTAATTCATTGATCTCCTCGGTGACCCGTTCCGGATCAATGGCCTTGAGCATGGCGGCAATGTGAAGGCCCAATAAGGCACCGGCTGTGAGCTGGGCATAAAAAGCCTTGGTGGAGGCCACGGACATTTCAATATCCCTGCCGCTGCTGGTGTAAAGGACGCCGTCGGTTTTAAAGGTCAGATCAGAATCCCGTCTGTTGACAATGGCAAGGGTGGCAGCTCCCCGGGCCTTGACCATGTCAACGGTGCGATTGGTGTCCGTTGTGGTTCCCGACTGACTGATGGCCACCACCAGATAGGATGCCATGGCATCTTTGCCTTCTTCGGTGCCGGGGATGGCAAATCCCGAGAGTTCCGAGGCTTTCATGGCACGGATATCCAAACCTTTGACGGCCAGAAAGGTTTTTAAAATATCGGCACAGCCCTGGGCTGCAACGCCCGCTGTTCCCTGGCCAATGAAGTATATTTTTGTGATGATACCCTGGATGAGGCCAGTTTTAATTTTTTCCGGCACCACGGATGGATCCAGTGTCGTCTTGTAAAACCCGGTGTCAGGGTCGATTTTCCATCGGTTTTGAAGGGTTTTTTCCACGGACAGAGGCGCTTCGGAAATTTCCTTTAAAAAATAGTGGGGAAAATGTTGGCGGTCAATGTCCCGGGAGGTGATTTCACTGGTTTGAATGTCTTGCTCAGTTATGAGTATGGGGGTTCCATTGTATGTAAGGGAGGATATGCCGGAAAGCCCGCCTTCACTCATCTGATCCAGGATGACAATCTGCCCCTGTTGTTCTCCGTTGAGCTTGATGTAATCCTGGGTCTCTTCCACCAGGCCATAGAGTTCAGACGCTATAATATAATGATCCCTGGCAAGTCCCACAAAAACGGCCTGCCCACTGCCCTTCTGGGCCAGAAATACTTTGCCCGGTGCCCGGTCTGTGTGCATGGAGATGGCATGGGAGCCTTCAAAATTATTTACGGCCAGACGGAAGGCCTCTTCAATGGGGTTGCCCTGGTGAAGATAATGTTCGATGTGCAGGGGAATAATTTTGGTGTCCGTGGTAATGGATTCTGGAAGGGTATCGTACCGGGACTCGTAGGCGGACTTTAAGGCCAGATAATTGTCAATATCTCCGTTGAGACTCACATGGATAATGCCCTGTTTTTCCCGGAGTGGATCTGTGGTCTGGTTGTCAACGGGGTGGCAGTTGGGCTGACCAATGCTGCCCACCGAAGCCCAGCGGGTGTGGGCACAAATGCTGAAAGAGGAGGCAGGGCAGGAGAGAAAGCGCTGGAGAATCAGGTCATTTTTAATCTGGGTGCGAAGATAGGTGACATTGTCGCCAAGGGCACCGATGACTGCGGCAAATTTATACACAAAGGTCATGGACATCTGGGGCACGCCGTTTTTCTCCGGGGCGGTGTGAATGGTGATGCAGTTGTTTGTCAGAACGGTTTTTCCGGTGCGCTGCTTTAATTGTTCCCCAAGACCTGCGGTATCGAGTTCCTGGCCGAATAGTTCAAACTCCCGGTGGGGAAGGGTGGTCATAATGGAGATGCCCGCAGAGTCCCGCCCCCGAACTTCCAGGCGGTCAATGCTGTTTAGAATGGCATTGATGCTTTTAAACCGTACCAATTGTTCTGGAACCCACTCCTGGGAGGGGGAGTGGTTCATTTCTTTTATTTTCAGGAGGTTTTTCAAGACTTCCTGGTGAATACACCACCCGGCATCCTGGCAGGCTTCCATGCGCTGAAGGCCAGTTTCAAACTCCTGGGACTCCAGAAGGGCCATGCGGTGGGTGAGCTGCTCTTTTTCTGTGGTGATCAGGGTCTGGAGTCGGGTGTTGATGTCTGAAAGCAGGTGCTGTTTTTCCGGTGCATTGAAAATTTCTGAAAATGGCACATTTTCCTTTAATGCCCTTGCCATTTTCAAAAAAGCGTCCATGTGGCCGGCACCTCCCAGATAGCAACTGGCAACGGATCTGTCCTGGTCAAGGCAGGTGGAGAGAAGATTGGCCTCCATGATTTTTAGTTTTTTTTCCAGGGTAATGACATCCATGGGGGGGTGATCTTTTTTACTCTTAAAAGCCACCAAGGCCGCAATTCCGCAGGAGAATGCACCGGGATATATGGGAAACAATATAAGTGTATTCTCCGGTGCCCTGTGGGGGGAGGTGGCAAATTCAACATGAATACTCAATATCTTCCGGGTATGTTTCTTTAGTCCGTTGGTAATGGATTTGATCATAATATGTATCCTTTTGGGGAAAAGATAAGGAGCTGCTAATTTTTTTTATAACTGCCACGGGCAGAGCATATTCTGGCCCCGGCCTGCCCACAACAAAGCATGAAAAAAGGCGGTAACCACCTACCACAACAAAAATAGAAAGTCGTATCATATCGCATTAAGGGAGTGCCCATAGCTGTTATTACTGTCTGGATGGCAAATAGTGGCTGAAGTATTCCTTGAATATCTTTTTGGCAAAGGTGCCAGCCCGGGTGCCAATGTACTCACCGTGCCCCACAAGGATGGAGACTACTATTTGCTGTGTCTTTTTTTTGTCCCTGGCAAACCCTGTGAACCAATCCAGTTTAATGGTGTGTGCCTTGTTATAAAGGGAGCCTGTCTTTCCCCCCATGGTTAATTGTGTAAGAATTTTATCTTTGCGATAGTGTCGAAAGGCTTTTCTGGCTGTTCCTGTGGAGATGGTTTGGGTCATCATTTCCACCATGGTTGCCGCTGTTTTGGCCGTGATGGCCCGGGGGGGTGCCATGGGGACTCCCTGGTAAAGGGTTTCTCCCTGATCATTGGTCACCGTTTTTACGAGATGGATCGCCGGGATATTGCCATGGTTGAGTAGGGTTGCGATGATCGTGGCCCCGAACAGGGGGGAAATGGTGGTGGTTTTATTAAAACCACTGGCCACTTCTGCCCATTGATAGGGCTTGTCCGTCACTGTTATGGAACCTGATAACGCTCTGAAATCAGTGTCCAGGGGCTGGTTAAAGCCAAAGCTGTTTGCATATTTTTTTAATTGATCCCCCCCCAGTTCATGGGTTCCCAGCTTTCCAAACACTGGATTGATGGACTGGGAAAAGGCTTTTTTCAGGGTGGTGCGGGTGGTGTATTTGTTTTTCACTTCCTTGAGCTGGCGTTTGTACAGGGTGTATTTGCCACCATTGAAGAAAAGGGGGGTATTGGGCCCCATGAGATGTTGTTCCAGCACCGCTGATGCCGCAATAATTTTAAAGATACTGGCAGCGGGATATTCTTTGGAAATACAGGGATTGCTTTGGGGGGAACTGGCATCAAATCCGGCCATGGCAAGTATTTGCCCGGTATCTGGCACCATGACCACCATGGCAATGATTTCTGGTTTTGCCCGGGTCAAGGTTTTTAAATGGGTGATTTCAGCGAGCAGGAACCCCTGCAAAGGCGGGTCCAGACCTGTTTCAATGGTCAGGGATTGATCCCCCCTTAAGACGGTGAGATGTCCGGTGGCCGGGTTGTTCAAGAGCGATGGCGTCAAGAGAGAGATCACTTGTTTTCGGGTCAGTTGCCCGGAATCGTCTGGCTGGGAGTCCTCTTTTTGGGAGTCGTCTTCCAGGGAGGATGGTTGGAAAAAAGAGACCATGTCCGTTACGGCTCCACGGATTACCGGGAAAAAAGTCACCACGGCCCATGCCGCAATCCCCATCACCATGAAAGCCAGGGAGAGCGTAAAAAATGGGGACAACCGCTTTCTTTTAAAACGGTTACGGTAACCCCCGGGTTGAAATTTTTGCCACGGATTTGTGGGTTTGGAAGAATTCATAGTTAAAATATCCCGTTATTTCACGGGAAGACCAGGCGTGACAGATTCGTCAAATCCCGCCAGAAAGAGTTGTTTTTTACCATTGGCTGCCACAATCATTCCCTGGGAAACTTCACCCATGAGTTTTGCAGGTTTCAGGTTGGCCACCACCACCACCTGTTTGCCAATGAGGACGTCGGGCTCATAGCTTTTAGCAATGCCGGCAATGATCTGGCGGGTCTCCTGGCCAAGATCCACCTGGAGTTTCAATAATTTGTTTGATTTTTTGATTTTCTCTGCGGCCACAATGGTTCCTGTGCGAAGATCCAGCCTGGAAAATTCCTCAAAGGTAATTTCTGGTTTTATATTTTTTAATCCTTTCTGGATTTTATTGTTACTGGCATCAATGCCGGTGTCTGGTTTTTTTGTTTTGTCCACCTCCACCCGGGGAAAGAGCATGGGGGGCTTTTTTGTGACCATACCGGGTTTCATAAAGGGCCATTGGGTGAGTTCTTCCATGGTGTAAAAATCATTGGCATCTGATTTTTCAAGGCCCAGAATGCCCAGCATTGTCTTGGCGGTGCCGGGCATGACCGGATGGATCAGGCAGGCAATCAGACGAAGACCCTCCACCATGTTGGTGATTACAATGGCAAGCTCTCCTGCGGCAGTATCATCCTTGGCCAGGGTCCAAGGGGCCGTGGTGTCAATGTATTTATTTAAAATACTGATAAATTCCCACACCGCTGTGAGGGCTTTATGACACTCGGTGTTGTCCATGGCCTTTATATAGGCATCAATGGTCTGATCTGCCGGGATTTTAAGGGATAGTTTTTTTGTTGCTTCCAGGGTGGGATCCGTTTCCGGTATTACGCCTTTAAAGTAGCGGTGGAGCATGGAAATCACCCGGGAAAAAAGATTGCCAAGATCATTGGCAAGATCGGAATTAATGCGCTGGACAATGGCATCTTCGGTGAAGTTGGCATCCAGGCCAAATACCATTTCTCTCATGAGAAAATATCGGAAGGGATCGACCCCATAGGTCTGGGTTACCTCCACAGGATCGGTGACATTGCCGATGCTTTTGGACATTTTACTGCCGCTGGCCTTCCAAAAACCATGGACATTAAGGTTTTGGTAGAGGTCAATGCCAGCGGCCTTGAGCATGGTGGGCCAGAAAATACCATGGGGTTTGATGATGTCCTTGGCCACAAAGTGCTGGGTGTGGGGCCAGAACTTTGAATATAGATCCCCGTCTGGATAGCCCAGGGCAGAGATGTAATTGGTCAGGGCATCAAACCAGACATAGGTGACATAGTTGTCGTCAAAGGGAAGGGTGATACCCCAGGTGAGACGGGATTTAGGGCGGGAGATGCACAGATCCTCCAGGGGGTCCTTTAAAAAGGAGAGTACCTCGTTGCGGTAGCGTTCGGGGCGGATAAAGTCAGGGTTGTTTTTGATGTGATCAATGAGCCACTCCTGGTATTTTGACATGGCAAAGAAGTAGTTGGACTCTTTGATTTTGCTGGGTTCTGTGCCATGATCCGGGCACTTTCCATCCACCAGCTCCCGCTCCTGGTAAAACCGTTCACACCCAAAGCAGTAAATCCCCTCATACTCACTAAAATAGATATCCCCACTGTCATGGATTTTGGTTAAAAGGGACTGAACCACCTTGATATGATCTGGGTTTGTGGTGCGGATAAAATGGTCATTGCTTATGTTAAGCCGGGGCCACAGCCCCTGGAAAAGGCCACTGATGCTGTCTGCAAACTCCTTGGGGGTAATATTTTGCTGTTCTGCTGCCTGGACAATCTTATCGCCATGTTCGTCTGTTCCGGTGAGAAAATAGGTATCATTGCCGCACATGCGGCTGTAGCGTGCAGCCACATCCGTTGTAATGGTGGTGTAGGCATGTCCCAAATGGGGTTTGGCATTGACATAATATATGGGGGTGGTGAAGAACCGGGGGGTATCTGTTTTCATTTTATGTATATTTCCTCGTGTATCCATGGATTCTACTTCTACTAAGTAGTTTTATATAAACGGCCATATCTGCTCACCGACACAATAAATACAATGGCATAATGCTGCCAGGGGGGCTGCTGCCAGCACTTCGATGCGACATTTTTTTTATTAGAAAATAAAACGTCCAACCACCCTCAGCAGAGCCCCCCCCCGATGGGTAATAGGAACCGGCCAATTGTGCCGT
>CAYSSE010000134.1:0-11003 GCA_964433355.1 uncultured Desulfocicer sp. | reverse complement strand
AACATAATTGAATAGTGAAAGGTCGATAGCTGTCAATTTTAGCTTTCCCCTGACGTAGCAATACCCTTGCTTTCCGTGGGGAGGTTGGCATTAAAGCCTCCCCTCTCATATTTTTAACAAATACGTGCAAATAAAATCCTTTGGTTAAAATTTGGCAGAGACTTACAAGCTCTGCCCTCACATACGTGAGTGATCCACCTCGCCAATGTTACAATGGGTTTGCAATATCAGCATCACTTCTCCCACCCTCAGAGATGTTTAAACACTGACCTCAGAGCCCTCGGCGTGTGGAGTACCTTGGGATGACTATATATTCCAATATAACGTAGCCAACAATCCTTCGCTGGCTCAGGCTAATCAACCGGGCTTACAAGTTGCCTTGCAAGCCCCTGAGTCTTTAGCTCAGGGGTTGTTGACTGTACTCCAGATTGAGTTCTTTGATGACACCCAACACATGCTTTTCTTCACAAAAGGGTTTCTTCAACAGGGGGTTGATGCTTTGAGCCAATCGGAAATATGAACAGGTATCAACCAAAATCGTGGGCTTCATGAAAACAAACCTTCATACAGGGCATGGGCATCGGGAGGGATGAGATTCAAAATCGCCTGTAGAAAGCCTATGGATTTTTTTTGGTCTATAACCAATTGTTTGAGCGCTTCAAAAAAAGGACTTTCAAAATATTCCCGGGCTGACTTGATATACTCTCCAGCGTAGGGTGGCAGGGTGTCGAATAAATGCTCTGCAACATTTTTATACTGGTTGCAAAATGCGGTATTCACTTTAAAAATTGCATTATTCTTTTCAAAATCGAATATGGGTTGTTCCGTATGTTCAGCATATCGATTGATCTCATAGTAGATGGTCAATGGTGATATGGTCAACTCTTCCGCTCGATCCTTGATCCTTGCAACCTGGTAACTCTTTTTGGAAAGCCGTCTTAACGCATCATATTCTTGTTTTGCCAGTTCTTGATTGACGAGGAGGGCACCAGCAAACAGATCTGCAAAATCCTCCGCCGCTTCATTTTCCAGACCAGGTGCTTTTACATGTCCGAGTTCATGGGCCATCCAAAATTTAAAGTCGTGCACTTTGCTGTCAAGATTCAGGTAAATCCATGTTGTTCTGGATCGGGGCAGATAGATATGCAGTGCATTTTCATGATTGCTTTTATTGCCCCAAAAGACGGGAATAATCACTGCATGGTGTTTGTTAAAGAAATTGATCAGGTTCTTAAAATCTATTTTAGGGCTGTTTTCCTTACCGATGGCTTTTCTCACCTCTTTTGCCGCCGCCTGGATATATTCGTAATTCAACCGGGGGTCTATTAAAACAGGAGGTGCAGAAAGCTTATCATAGGGCAGGTAGGGAACAAGCTGCTCTAAAAGGAAGCCTTTGTCCTTTGCATCTTCTATGTATTCCGTTGATATTTTATGACGTCCCTTCTTTCTGAAGGCGACAACCGGTTCATTTGACATATCTGTTTTTAAAACAATTTCATCGAATGAGAGGTCCAGAATTTTTGCCAGCTTCAAAAGAACACCCGGCCTGGGGAATTTTTTCTCCTGCATCCAGTTTGACACACTCTGCCGTGTCACATCCAGTTTCTCAGCTATATTTGCCTGGGACAAACCAAGGACATCAAGTTGAGATTTTATTTTTATAATATTTAAGGATTTATTTGATATCGTCTTCATGTTATGAGAATAAACGCCCTGTCAACTTTTGTCAACTTTATAAATAAAATTTAGTCTATTTTTTTTAATTACAGGCCAAATGAAGCCATCAAAGGCAAAAAGCCCTGACCGTTTGTGCTAAACGATCAGGGCTTTTTGAAAAATAACCTGGCGGCGTTCTGCTCTCCCCAATTGCCTCCTTTGTAGCCACCATCAACACTAAAGACGAAAACATATAATTGTCGCAACAATGTTGCGACAATTTTCGGCCCCTCATAAACAGCGGCAAACATCCCGATGTCCATGCTTTTCCCTGTCATGAAACTGGCTGTACATCACACATATGATTTTGTTGACGGTTCCACAACCGTTGTGTAAACTTTGCAGATATAGTTCCCCAAAACTACTTAATCCGGCAGGATGCCCATGAAACCTTGTAGAGAGTGTCGTCACAGTATTTCAGAACAGGCCATCATCTGTCCCCAATGCGGAGCTCCCTACCCTTCAAAGGATCAATGGGATGGCTGGGGATTTGAATACAAATCCAGGGCAAACCTGCTGGGCTTGCCCCTGCTCCACATCTCATTTAAATTCAGGCCCAATAAAATGCCTGTACCGGCAAAAGGCATCTTTGCCATTGGACAATTTGCCTGCGGTATTTTCACCCTGTCTCAATTCGGCATCGGTGTTGTCAGTGTCAGCCAGTTTACCTTGGCCGGCTTTGCTCTGGCACAGTTTGCAGGCGCCTATTCACTCATCGCCCAGATGGGTATTTATGTCAGTCAAGGCCACGGACAGTTTGTGAAAAGCCTTGCGGAAGTGATGAGCATGTTTCCCTTTTGATTGGGATGACCATCCTTACACTTTGTGTCGTGATTCAGGCAAAGAGAAACACCTCTTTAATAAGATCGGCGGCATATACACCCATAACCCGATGCCCTTCTTTTGATGCATGGACACCATCATCCAAAAACAAAGACGTTTTTACCATGCCCTGTTTGTTTAAAAACAGATGGTGAAAGTCCAGCACCGGCACTTCCCACTGCTTAGCTGTGGCTTTCAAAGTCTCGGCCAACTTGTTTATCTGTGCAGCCAAATGCGCATATCCTTTGGCTGGTGGTGCCCATTCCTGGGTTTTTGCCTTTTCAATCCAAATGGGCAGGGGAAGACCTATTACCGGGGCGATGCCATGGTACTTAGCCTGGGAAACCATGGCCGACAAGTTGGCCTGGATTAAATTGAGTTCCAGATCCCACCACAAATCGTTGGTTCCTCCCATGAGAATCACTATGGCAGGTTGTTGTTGAACCACCTCATAGGGGAATCGACTTAACATACCTGCTGTTGTGTCCCCGCCAATACCATGATTCACCACCGAAACCCTGAGATTGTGTTCCACAAGTGAAGTCCAGGTATACGCTTTCTCAATATCCACTCCCTCGGTAAGGCTGTCACCGTGGCATATTATTTTCATTGCTTTCTCCAAAGTTGGTTCTTATTTTAACATCGCCTTTCCGGGCCGGATCCATCAATTCCTGAATTTCACCCAGTCAAGATCGTAACGGGTGCTCCTGCCGCCACCGGGCAGCCTAATAAAACGGCACTATTTTTTTCAACCACGACTTTCACTCCCAACAATAAAACAAGTATGGAAAGTTTAACCAAGGCCAAATTTTTTCTTAAGGATACGATCAAGCAACCAGGTCACCGGCAGCAAAAAGCAGAGTGACGAAGGAGAGTGGCGCTTTTACTGTCCGAGCGCACTTGTCTGTTATGCATTTTTCTTGGAATTAAAAGTTATGGGTAGCTGAGGTTCTCGATTTACATAAAGTTGAAAAACATCTGGTCTTGCGTAATGCCCTACCACATCAAAATCGATTTTTGCTTTTGTGATTTCGTCCAGATCCAAATCTGCATACAGAATCCCCTCTTCATCCCAAAGTGGTCCAGCAATAACTTCACCAGAAGGAGCAATAATCACACTCCCCCCCCTGCACATCACATTGGGTTGATCAGATAATTCTTCAATTGTTTCTATATCTGACGGATACATTTCTTTTGTAACGAATTGATTGCATCCAAGAACGAAACAGCGTCCTTCACAGGCAATATGACGCATTGTAGCTTGCCAAGTTTCACGCGAATCTGCCGTCGGCGCCAAGTATATTTCAACACCCTGGCCATACATCGCCATACGAGCCAGGGGCATATAATTTTCCCAACAAATGAGACCGCCTATTTTTCCGAACTCCGTTGAGAAGGTAGGCATGGTACTCCCATCGCCTTCTCCCCATATTAGGCGCTCCGAACCTGTGGGTTTTAACTTTCTATGTTTGCCTATTAACTCGCCATCTGGTGAAAAATAGAACATCGAACAATACAGAGTTTCTCCGCCAGAAGCACCATCTCGCTCTATCACACCAATAGACAAATACACTCCGGAATCTTTAGCAGCCTTTCCCAATGTTTTTACTTCTGAGCCCGATGTTTCTATTGCATTTTCCCAATAGCGTTTCCACAACGCACGTCCTTCTTCATTCCTGCTTCCTATTTTCATGCCAAACGTAAACCCCCGTGGATACGCAGGTATGAATGCCTCTGGAAGAAGAACTATCTTACTTCCTTTATTTCCAGCCTTTTCAATCAAATCACAGGCCTTTTCTATTGATGCAGTCTTATCAAATAAAACGGACGACGCTTGAATAACCGCAACTTTTACTTTTCCCACGATATTTCCTCTCATTTATTATTGTGCCTAACTTTTGAAATCAGCGGTTTATCCGTCAGTATTTCACTTGTTGGAATTATGTATGCTGTCCCCCGAATTCCTGCTGTCCCCCGAATTCCTGCCCCGAATTCGAATCATCAAACCAGACCGGCCCGATGCAGTATGGCTCCCATCAATAATTCACATCCCTGGGCAAGATCTTCCGGTGAAGCACTCTCCGCCTCATTGTGGCTCAATCCGTTGAGGCAGGGCACAAAAATCATGGCAGACGGTATCACTCGGGCAATTTGAGCCGCATCATGACCGGCCCCTGAAATGATTTTCATGGCTTCCATCCCCTGGTTTTGAGCGACAGATGCCACAATACTTACACATTCTTTATCAAAAGCTACAGGATCGGTATGGGCAACTTTTTCCATGCAAATGTCCACACCGGTGTTCCGGGTAATCCGGGTTGCAGCCTGGCAAACAGCCCTGTCCATTTCCTCCAAGGCTTGCGCGTTGGGATGGCGCATATCTATTTTAATAGTTACGGTTTCAGGAACGGTATTACGAGCTCCGGGAGAAAGCTGGAGATCTCCTGCCGTGGCCCTGCCATGGGGAGAAAACCGGTTTCCTGCCAGATCGTAAAATATCCGGAGCAGTTCAACCGATGCGGCAAGGGCATCCCTGCGCCGGTCCATGGGCGCGGCACCGGCATGGGCTGCCTGACCGGTCAGGGTAATATCATACCAAATCAGGCCCTGGACAGCCGTGACAATCCCTATGGTTTTTTTAGACTCTTCCAATATAGGGCCTTGCTCAATATGGGCTTCGAAATAGGCATTCACAGGATAGGAGCGCAAATGCCCTTGGCCTGCATACCCAATTTGTTCCAGTGCCTGGCCCACACTCTTTCCCGTTGAATTCGTAACCGCCAGGGCTGTGTCAAGATTGAGACTTCCGGCATAAACCGAGGAGCCGAACATGGGGGGAGAAAATTCAGACCCTTCCTCATTAGTCCAGGCCACTACCTCAAGGGGGGCCTTGGTGATGATATGATTGTCGTTCAGGGTCTGGATTACTTCAAGGCCTGCCAGAACCCCATATGCACCGTCAAACTTGCCTCCTGTGGGCTGGGTATCCAGGTGGCTTCCAGTCATCACCGGTGCCAGGTCCTTTTCAGCCCCGGGTCTCCTGGCAAAAATATTACCGACTGGATCGACCCGAACCTGGCAGTCCAATTGCCTGCACCAGTCAACAAAAAGATCCCGGGCCAGCTTGTCTTCTTTTCCTATTGCCAACCGGCATACACCGCCTTTTATGGTGGCACCGATTTTTGAAAGCTGCATCAACCGGTTCCAGAGTCTATCCTTGTTAATCATTTTTCCAGGGACCATTAATCTTTGTCCAAAGGAAATTCATACCTGAATTCACAGACCGAATCCCCCTGCATAATCGTTGTTTTTCGGGTCAATCTGGCATCAGGATTAAATCCTTCAATCAGTGCAAAATCTCGGTTGCAGGAAAAGACCCTGCCAAGGTCCTCGGCCCCTAATGCCTTATACATCTCAGCATACCGGCATCGGGTGACGTCATAGGAAAGTGCGGTGTCATCCTGTTTGTTTATTTTTATTTCCAGGGCATTGTTTTTTGTCCAGAAGGCCAGGGATTCCATGAAATGAGATGAACTTTTTCCCCCCATAGCCTCTGCCAGGTCTCCTCCCTGTTCCCTTGCAATACGGATAATGGTGTTACCGATAACTTCCACCACAGCGTCCTTTCCGAATTTTTCACCCAAAGCCTCAATCAGGGGAATCAGGATACGAGCCTCCACCTCTCGGCGGGTTAAAACCCCGATGGTTTCGGTGAGGGTATCTGTTGAATAATCATTTTCCATGTAAAGATGTCTCCTATATTCTGGCTGTATTTATTATTCTCAAAACTTTTATGCAAATCCGATCCGTTCCCAGGCACTTGATTTAATCCGAAGGCTCCATTGGCTGATTTCATCCTCCATATATTTTATCAATTGGATATATTCACTAACTTTCGTTATCCTTCGATGGCCTGGCCACAGAGGACTGTATCATTTTCCTTAGTACAAAAAAAATAAAAAAATAATTTGTTTTATTTGTAAGTGTATGTTTAACCCCATCTATTCAACGACAGGATAGCGGGGTTAATCTGTAAAGGGACCGGCAATCTTGCTTTAATCAATATTGTACGGGAGAAGAACTTCGAAACCTTCTGCTGTAATGGCTTCTGGAAGATGCTCAAAAATATTAATACTCAATTTTCACTCCGTTATTGACTAACCTTGAACATCTTCGGTCTTGATCTTTATATCGATTTTCAAGGTCAAATCCTTTCTTCTTTTATTTTGATAATATTTTTTCTATGTGAGTCACTATGTAATCCTATTATCTTTTCAGATTTAGAACCGTTGAAAATCTGCGGCTTGTCCGCCAGCATTTTTCTTGTTTAAATTTTCGTCGGGTGGAGAAGTTATTTGTGATACTCACATTTTTAAATCGTCTATAAACTCCGAAGCTGGGGCCACACTGGTGACTAACAAATAATCCCTGGCACGGGTGCAGGCGACATACAGTAGATGACGCTCGGTATCATAAACATCTTCGAGATCCGCATCATCGGAAACGGATACCATGCGTTCCTCCAAAGGGATAATTTCATCATCGCAGGCCATCACGGCAACGGATCGAAACTCCAGCCCCTTAGCCAGGTGCATGGTACTGATGGACAACTTGCCTGTGGTGGTCGCCATGCAATCATCCAACATCTTAAACGGAATCCCCGCCTGCTCCACCGCCTGTTTTGCCCGATCAAATTGACCGACAGAGCGAACAAACACACCTATTTCATGAGGTTCAACACCCTGATTAATACGATCCTTCAGCCATAACGCCACTGCCTCAGCTTCTTCTTCAAAAGTATCAAGTACACGGATGCCGGGATCAGGGCCATTAAACACGGATACAGTCGTCCGCCGCTCTTCAATATTTCCGTCCACATCTGCTATTTCCAGGGCCAGCAAGCGGTCTGCCTGCTTCCGTATCTGATGGGAAGTACGATAATTGATACGCAAGGTACGGGATCGCCCCCGGATGTCAACCCCCAGAGATTTCCATGAAAAAGGGGCCTGAAAAATGCGTTGTCCCAGGTCACCGGCAAAAAAAAGGCTATTGGGCCGATCACCACCCAACGCCGCCAGAAATCGCAGCTGGGACACGCTAATGTCCTGGGCCTCGTCAACGACAACAAAATCATATGGGGTATGCCTGCGTTCACCTATCTTTTCAGCCAGCTGACTGTACATCCCTGAACGGGTCATGTAAGTTTGCTGTTGAAGCTTGATCATGACTTCTTTAAAAATTGCCCAAAGCACCTCTCGCTGTTTTTCGGGCAATCGGGTTTTGCGGCCCAGGCGCATCACATCACGGTAGGCTTCCCAGTTTTTTAACTGCCAGGCATCAACCACATCGTTCCATTCCCCGATCAGGAAACGAACCGTAAATTTAAAATCTGCTACCCGGCTGGCAGCCTCACTCAGCAGTTGCCGAATCTGTCCACCATCGGCAATCTTGATCGTACCCTGTTGTGCTTCATACAGCCTTTTTCCCACCACATCAATGGCATGCACTTCCAGTCTTTCGGCTATCCGGGGCTCATTTTGGATCAACCGCCGTAATTTCACACAAAGGGCATTGGCAAGGGTGTCCGAAAAAGTGGTGAGCAATACCCTGGCATCGGAATGCTCACGTACAAGGTGAACCGCACGATGCAGGGCAACAATGGTTTTCCCTGTTCCTGCAGACCCTGATATCCGGACAGGGCCGTTGTAGTCCTTTTCCACAATTTGACGTTGAACCGGATGAAGAAAAACAGTCCATTTATCCCAAGGGTAATCCAAGGCCATGGACAGTTCTTTGACGTCCGACATAATGCGGAATCGTCGCTGGGCATCCGGATGCTCAAAAGGATCTTCACTTTGCTGAGAGACAACAGGCATCCGGGGTTGTCCCCCAGTGGCAAGTTCCAGCAGAGCTTCGGCAGCTTCTCCCGGAAGATGATCGGCCAGGAGCAGCAGGCTGTCTTCATCGGCTTTTTGCACATCGGCCAGCCATTCCATGGGCACACCAAACCCCAGGAGAAGGTCTTCTGCCACATGTTCAAACAGCCCTGGTTTGGATGGTGCGGTGTCCTGTACGGGCGTATACGAGGGGACTGTAATTTCCCGGACGGTCTCCCGGATTTCCACTATCTGGGCAGCTCCTGTTCTGGGATGGGTCTCCAGTTTGCGTTTTTCAGCCCAATGATAGGCACTGTCGTGGTGGTCCACGTAACACAGCAGCAGGCTGCTGGCTGTTTTGTGGGCAATAATCCGGATATCGCTGTTTACCCGGACTGACCAGAAATTTTTATCCCTGACATTCTCAATCCTGTGAAACTGCATTCCCGGGTTGGGTGGATTGATTTGCAGATCGAAGGCGGTTGTCTTGACAGCTTTTTGCTCTTCCCCGGTGAGTTTGGCAAGGCTGCCCGTGAAGGTATCGGCAATACGAAAGTTCATGGCATGTCACTACCCTTTTGTGATTTTTGGCCCCACATAAACAATATAAATCGGTTCATCCGCTTTAACGGGCCATGAAAAATGGATTCTAAGCTGTGGTGTCTGCGTTGATCCGTGCCAGGGACAAAACAAAGTTTCCCCAGAGCGGGTAGGATGTTTAAACGTCATTTCCTTAGTCGGGTGGACCATTCATGGTCGTGCATGGTTTGGTGAAGCAGGACAAGCGCTTGGAGTAGCGTGGATTTTCCCGACGCATTGGCTCCGCTCAACAGGGTGAGAGGTGCCATGGGAAGATGTAAATCTTCAAAGCATTTGAAATGTTTCAGATCAAGCCTGTGAATCATGAAAACCCTCCTGTAGCATCTTGTTTGCAGCATCAAATCGGTCTATGACACGTTTCATAGCGTTTGTGCCGGATGTTATGGCCCTGATAAAGTCGTCATCCTTCATTAGCGCCTTGAACTTGGAATAGATGTAATTAGCCAAATTTTTTGCATCGTCTTTGGGAAGATCGGAAAGAATAAAGGTCATAACATCCCACAGAGATGCATTGATGACGCTTCGGGAACCATTATTGCAAAAACTTTTCCGGAATGCGTGTTCGCCAAAAACACTGATACTGTTGTCAAGGGCGTTTCTGAATTGAACGGATAATGCCTGAAGGTCATCATCCCTCATTTTATTCATCTTCTCAAGGGCAGATGCCAAAAATTCATCCATATCGCCCTTATATTTTTCCAAAGGGATCAATTTAAAAGCACAATACCGATTGACAAACTCTCGGTCCCTCATGCTTTTTGAACTCAGACTATCACCAGTGGCTTTTTTAAATAACGGTGTTTCAGCTTCAACTTTCAGAAATTGCGTTGCCTTTCCCATATACAGGCAATTTCTCATCTGCTGACGGGTAAGGGGAATCCCGCTGTTTACCCGTTCAAAGATGTCCAGTTTTGCCCGTTCAGGAACCTTTGAATCGATGATATAAAGGACGAGGTTGCAGTCTTCCACACGGTTTTGCAGTTTCGGGGAAAGATCAGAAAATCTCTTGGTGTTCAGTTCCTTTTGTTCCGGCAGTTTCAATGCCAGCTCATCATTAACAAACCGCTGAAAGGTGGACAACCGTTGCAGACCATCAACCACCACATTCCGGCCCTGGCTGTCTTCGGAAAGGTAGAATACCGGCAAGGGGATTCGCATGAGAACAGATTCAATCAGTTTGCTCTGTTTATCAACAGGCCAGATAAAAGCCCTCTGAAAGTCAGGATTCATGATAAACGAGCCTTTCTTAATTCTCCGCAGAACATCATGGATGGTCCGGGTCTCATTTCTGATTAGCAGGGTATCAATGGGATAATCCCCCAGGGAGGAATCCTCGTCATTCCCCAAGCCTTCAATTTCCTCCTGCTGTTCCTTTTCTTTCTTGATCTCATCCGTATTCATTGAATCCCCAAATATATTATTGTTCCTGTTTCAAACACATTTTCTCATCAAACCGTGAAAATATCCACCATGATCACACCCTGTACACCTTCATCACCTCATCCCCCAGGTGGTTGATAACCTTGACGGCAATGCGGCCGGATTCCGGTCTGGCAAAGGGACGGGAGGTGTCACTGTGCAGGGATGCCCATGCCTCTGGGTCAATTTCCGCCTTGAGGGTGATCTTCAAGGATTTATAGGGATCGTTGGCCCCTAAGAAATAGGCCTGGCGTACAAAAAAAGCCTCTTCGTTGTAATCCGAGTCAATGAACCAGCAAGCAATGCCCTCGGCCCCGTCGGAACGAACCTCCCCAGTGTTGGGATGAAACACGTCAACCCCGTTGACCTTGACCTGGATCTGATCATTGTCAGCTTCCAGAATATCAATGTCCGGTTCGCCAAAGATTACGAACAGGTTGCCTTTGCCGGTGTTTTTGAGGTCTTCGGCCATGTGCAGATCAGCGTTCATCCGGGCCTTGAGCACCTGAATCCGACCAAGCTTATCAAATTCAGACGAATGGGCATCATAATTAAAGGCGCAGGTGATGA
>CAYSSE010000133.1:0-11068 GCA_964433355.1 uncultured Desulfocicer sp. | reverse complement strand
TTTTACCGGTTTCAAGCATCATATAAAGTTCACTCAACTCGGTGGTTAATGAGTCAGATTCGTTGGTTTTTTCCTGCTGAACTGCATTGTGAAGCTCCCGGAAAATCCATACCAGGCTTTTTGCCGGAAAAAAAAGAATATCATCCAATAAAAACATGGTGCACCTCCCCATTATTTTTCAGGAGCATGATCTTTCACTGGAGGATCTAATCTTTGTAGCAGCCTTCCTCCCCACTTGAAATTATCAAATTTCAGAAATTGATCACAGATAAAAATATCCGCTGGATCTCCCGCATATGTTTGAGTCAAATACTGAATAAAAAATCTATTTCATTTGGATCACAGTTCAATCAGAATATTCACAAAATTATGGGGTGCCCAGGGGCCATTGTATTCAAAGGAAAAATTATTATCAAACTGTCTGGCAGACTCAAAAACACCTTTTTCAAACCGTTCCTGATCGCTTCGGTTGACCAGACAGGCCAGATTCATTATTTCCTGCTCGTTTCGGCAGTTATTTTCTTTAATGTCATCACAATAGTCGTCCAGAATCTCAATCACCTGATTGGTGTATTCTTCACGATTGGCATTGAGTTGCTGGTTAAACATGCGCCCCAATTCCAGTTTGGCCTCCTGACTGGGCTCTCTGTTTCCACCAAAATATTGATCTCTGGCAGCCCTGAGTTCTGGATCCGTGGAAATGAAATATTCAAATATATTGGGCACATCATAGGAAATACGCATGCCCATTTCCACCTTTCCGGTAACCGTGGCAAATTGTTCCTGGAAAACATCACGGTTGTCTGCAAGTATTTTTCTGATGGCCTGTTTTCCATCGGCAATGATACCAAAGGCCATGGGAAGCGGGGTCATCTCCTCCATTATCTTATTCAGAACGGCGTGGTGAGCCGCAATGTTTTTCCGTTGGGGCCTGATTTTTTTATTGGGTACATTGCTCACCACGGCAGCGGCTTTGCCTTCAACGATTAAATAAACATCGGACCCATCCATACCAATGGGGCCAAAAGTCCTTTCCACCGACGCTTCAATGATCGCATAAAGATACCGTCCGTTGCGCTTTGAGGTTTTTTCTGACATATACCATTATCCTTTTTTAACACAAGGTTCAGGCGCAAGCTGTGACAAACCTTTTGTCTGAATGTGCTTGCGCCGAAAATCGGGCTCTATAATATATTTGGGGGCAGGCTTTTAATACTTGATTTTAAAACCGCCGTCAATTTCAGATTCAGGGTCGACATTCACGCCTTCCGGGGCGATTGATGTCTCTCCCAGTATGCGTTGAATATCAGCTTTTTCTCTTTCAATTTCCATGAGACGCTGGTCGATCATGTCAATTCGCTTTTGCGCACCGGATTTCTCTTTGTTTTTTCTCGCTTTTTCCATTTCAAGGCAGCCGATACGCATGTATGCCATGTGGGGATGCGATACGTGATCAATCTTGCCCGCATGGGTTCTGATATTCTGCACGCCTTTGATCGGTCTTTTCCGATTTTTCAGCATATCTGTATATCCTTGTTGATTTATATGATGCAAGATATTGAACCGGGTGGACAATTACAGATTCTCTATCAATTCATCAATTTTTCTGGGCAGTAAAGGCTCTCCACCCCGTGTCACCTTGGCGGTATCCACATTTAAGACATCACGGCAAATCTGCTTGAAAGCGGGATTGTCTTTTGACGCATCCCCGCCCATATGTTTTAATATTTTCCCAATGGCGATACATGCCCGAATGGTGGGACGATGGTTATTCACACCGGTGTTGCGAAGTTTTCTGACGATATCTACAATTTTTTCAGCATCTTTCTTTGGCAGCTTTGATTTGGTCATGGTCACCTGGACTTCAGTATCACGATCAAAATGATTCAGCGTAATGGTGATCAATCGGTCCATCATGGCATCCTGGGTTTTATGGACGCCAGCGTATTCTTCGGGGTTGGAGGTGAAGATGGCCCTGAACTCCGGATGTACCTGCAAATACCCCTTATCAATATCACGCAGGCTGGGAATGTTGAGTATTTTTTCTTCAAGAACACTTAAAAATGCGTTGTTAGCTTCGGGTCTGGACCGGGTAAATTCGTCATATACCAAGGTACATCCCTGCTGGCAGGCAATGGTCAGACGATTGTCCGCCCAGACTGTATTCATGCTTTCTTCTGTTTTAACCACTGAATGGATATAGTTGTCTACGACCTTTGCTTTGCGATATCCGGAGTCTTTTCCGATGAGATCTGAGCTGCCGAATTCATCGTCGCCGTGTATCAGCATGACGGTTCGCTTCAATTTTGCGGCAACGTGAAATGCCAGGGTGGTTTTACCGGTACCGGCAGGTCCTGCAAAGTGGACAGGGTATCCCACATGAAGGTAGGCCAGGGCACGATTTGTGATGTCCTTAACATAAGGGGTTTCCACAAAAGCGCTGCTGGCCTCGGGCACGACATTGTCTTGTTTAGGCGCAGACGCCCGCTGCCTGGTTTCTTTCATACTGCTCATGCTTGTACTCATTTTACTCTCCTGATCGGGCATTGAAAAGCATAGGCTTTATTTTATGCTATGAAAAATCCCTTGCCTGTTCAATCCAAGTTTTCACATCCACCAGCCGTGAGGATTCTCCCAGTAATTCACGAAGCGCTTCTGGAGTTGATTCCCCCAGTTGCTTAATTGTGAATATACCAGAGGCATTCAGCTGTTTCAGCCGTCCTGGACCGATACCCGTGATATAGGTTAAATCATCTTTTTTTTTTACATTCGTGTCAGTTTTTTTCTTAAACTCACCCTCTTTTTCCGCTTTTATATCTTTTTTTTTTTCCATATCAACGGCCGGTGCTGTGTTTGCTTTCTCTTCAGGCTGTGATGATAGGGGAGGAGTTTCCTCAGAAACTTCAGGTAGCGGGGGTGCAGGTGCTTCAGGGACACTGTCAACTATTTTGCTTTTTGAGGACCAGATAGCCTTGGCACCGGCAAGATCATCAGCAAAGGCTTTACGAATTTGCGTCCCTTGTTCCTGGAGATCCGCCACTGACTGGACAACACCAGCAATAAATCCCTGGCGTTCTTTCCGGCTTGCCACGGTCATCTCTTCATGGGACTCACGGAATTCATTTTGCATTTGAGATACCGTTAAGCCAAGATCCGAAACAAATTGTTTCAATTCCTTGGCAGTCCGGGCAAAGTCACCCTTCATCTTCTTTGCTGCGGCAAAGCGTTCTTCGTTAAAGGCTTGTTGTAAGGTTTCAACGTCCTTTTTAAGGTTCGTCAGAAAGGCAGTACGTTTTTCTTTGTTTTCCTTTGAGGATTTTGAAAAATCTTCCCGGAAAGCTTCCCGGGTCTGCGAAACGGTTTGACCAAGATCAGAGACAAAGGTCCGAATGTCCGACATGAAAGCATTAAGTTCTTTAACACTCTTTTCGGCACTTTCTTTGCGCTCCTGGCGAAAACCGGTTTGCATATCAGAAACGTCTGTGCTGAGTTCGTTTAAAAACACAACTCTTTTCTTTTTTTCCGTTTCAGCCATTTTCTGATGATCGTCTCGAAAGCGTGCCTGCATTTCAACTGTGTCTGATTTCAATTCGGCAACATCTTTACCCAGACTGTTGATGAATGATTTCCTTTCTCTGGACAGGTTGTCAACATCTTCCCTTAAGCGGGTCATCTCTTCGGTAAGTCGGCCCATGGCAATTCTCCTTGATTCTATTGAGATTACTGAAAATTGTGGGTTATCACAATATCGACCATTATGGGGGCAGGGGGTCAAGTTGATAGCACAAACCTGACCCCGTTTGCCCGGCATTTCAACAACAAAAAAGGCCTCTCCATGGATAGATTAAACTAAGATGGAAAAGCCCTCTTTATGTCATGGATCATGCAGGTGCAGCGGCTGCAGCTGTGAGGCCAATGGCTTCAGCGTATTTCAGGTAGGTCTCAACAGAGGCAATAACAACTCTTGCTTCGATGGAAATCAATTCGATTCCAACAAGGGAAATTTTTGCCCATGCATCAATAACAATACCTTTGTCCAGAATACGATCAATAACTTCTGCCAGACTTGAAGAATCTGTAGTTTTTTGAACTTTTGCCATGATAAATCTCCTTATTAATGTGTTAAAAAGATCTCCTTCTGCTTTAAACTTGTTATATTAAGTATTCAATTTGCGTGCCAAGGCGTTGTGTAAAAATAAAAAATAATTTTTGCTAATAATTCAATCAGTTAAAGAAAGACAGTTTAACTTTTTTGGGGGTAGGTATGATATATGAAATAATATTTATGGAAATATTTCCATATATTCATGGAAATATTTACATATATTAATGGAAATAAATCCATTATATTTGTGGAATTACTCAACACTCTCCAAGGCAGACAGAATTTCCTGATTTTGAAAGGGTTTTGAAACAAAATTTGAAATCAACCCCTCCTCAAGGGCTTTTCTGATGGCGGGATCATCTCTGTAAAAATACCCGGAAACCATTATAAGCCTCAGGTCCGGGGCTATTTCCCGAATTTTTTTTGCCAGATCCAGCCCGTCAATATCAGGTAGTTTTGCATCCACAAAAACAGCTTTAAAATCTACTTTTCGGATCAGTTCAAGGGCCTGTTGGCCATTTAAAGCGTTCTGGGATAAGATGTTATTTTGTGCCAAAAGGTTTTGAAATGCCCAGCACATATCCGGTTCATCATCCACAATCAGATAAATATCTTTGTGATCTTTCATGGCAGGTATTATTTTCCATATAAAAAAGGTTAATGAGATATGGGTGAATCACCCCCAAGTCACTTGATTACAACAGAGGTAATCGTACGGTAAATATACAGCCTGCGTCTCTATTACTTTCCACTTCAATGGTTCCCATGTGCTGTTTGACAATGGTATAGGAAATGGAAAGTCCCAGACCGGTTCCCCGACCCACAGGAGATGTTGTGTAAAAAGGATCAAATATTTTATCGATATCTTGTTGTAAAATACCGGTCCCGGTGTCTATGAGCCGGATCAGAACATCCCCGGCTGATCTGGTAATGGAAAGCTCAATCGTGCCCCCATCGGGCATGGATTGGATGGCATTTAAAAACAGGTTGATTAACACCTGTTGCAGCATACTGGAATTGGCTGAGATAAAGATGTCCTGCCTGTACAGGGTGGTTTTTATTTTAATCTGCTGAATTTTAGCCTGATTATGGATCAGGGGAATGGTATCCTCCACAAGAGAATTGAGACAAATTCTCTCCATGTGTGAATTGGTCGATGGGCGGGCAAAACGCAATAAATTTTCAATGATGATGGAGGCCCTCTGGATGCCGGTGTAAATTTTTTCGCCACATTCTTTTCGAAATTCTGTATCGATATCATCATTTTGCAAAAATTGTGCGGCGGAAGAGCAAATGGCAAGGGGGTTTCGAATTTCATGGGCAATGCCCCCGGCCATCACCCCCAATGCGGCAAATTTTTGTGATTTTAATAATTCTGCTTCCAGTTTCAGCCGTTCGGTCAAATCTCGACCCACCCCCACAATGGCCGTGGTATTGGCGTGTTCATCCTTCATGGGAGAAAAAAT
Source organism: uncultured Desulfocicer sp. (assembly GCA_964433355.1). Lineage (GTDB taxonomy): Bacteria > Desulfobacterota > Desulfobacteria > Desulfobacterales > Desulfobacteraceae > Desulfocicer. Next base: position 5,497 of record CAYSSE010000133.1, on the reverse strand, counting down.
CCAGGAAACACGGATGGCTGTTCCATCCTTTGTAATCAGTTCCCATTCTGCCTGCCGGGAGTTTCTACCGTTTTTCATCTGGGTAAAAACCTCGTGCATGTACTTTTGTTTTTCAATGGGAAGGTATTCGATGAACGAACGTCCTTTCACCTCTGAAAATGTATATCCTGAAATTTTTTCCACTGCCGGATTCCAGGAAAGAATTCTTCCTCTGGTGTCTGTGGAGATAATAATATCAGTGGCACTGTCAATGATGCTGGCCAGATGTCTTTCAACCCGTTGAACCTCTTCACTGAGGCGAATCTGCTCTGTCACGTCATCCATGAGCAGCATTACGTTCTCCACCACTCCCTTCCAGGTGAACGGAAAAATTCTGTAATAGTAAATATTCATGGGAAGCCCGGGTGAACGGTAGGACATTCGATTTCCCCCAGTGGCATTACCGCTTTTAAAGACCCCGCGAATCTGTTGCGGAATATTCATGGTATTCAGAATAATGGCCGGGAAAATGTCAACCAGGGGAAAACCGATGGTATTCAGACTGGTTCTTCTGCTTTTTTTAAGAAAATTGTGATTGGCAGAGATGACTTTCATGTCACGGTCCAACATCAACACAGAACTGGGGATGGCGTCCAGAAGCATGGTGTACAATTTTTTATGACGTTGAACTTCCGAAGAAAGACCATTATCAGATTCTAAAGTTTCCATAATTCATAAGTTCTCCAAAGTTATCTTCTCTTTAATACTTAAAATCCGTAAATTTTATAACTTGAACAAAATAGCTTGCCTTTTGGCCCATATACTGCGTTCATCAAAGGCCGTGCTATTAAACCTTTAATGCGCCTTGTAGATGAACCACCAGATTTTATAGATTGGTTTGCGCTATTTCTGTCTAACTTATTTCATCAGCGATCCTATAGTGCGTTTCATATGACTTCATACTAATTTTAAACTTTATTTTTAATATTTTTAGCAGGTTAACTTAAGTTTATGGTATTAAGACATCTGAAATACACTATAAGTTGGATTCAGTGTCAATAAAATTGAAAGGCGGCCATGGCCCGTTCATCATATGTTTACCAGATGAATGCTCGCTGATCTTCTTAAAGCGGGAACGAAACAGGAATATGTTTTCTTTTGAAATCAGAAAGAACAGGGATATCAACAATTCATTGCCATTGGTTTTATCTGCCCCTTGTAAAGACAGAGAGGTGTTGACCTTTCCCAGAGGGTGCCTCTCCTGTTTAAATTCAATGTAAGTTCCCCTGAAATGCTGGACAATGACCCTTGCTTTTTCATGAATTTCAGCCGGCAGGCGGTTTTGCTGTTCATAAATCGCTTTTCTATGTTGAAGAAACGCTGTGCCAGATATTTTTTTGGGGGGCAATACCGGTTCTTTTTTTTCAACAGGGCCTTCATGGGGAGAAGTGGAAATGAAACGAACACACATTTCCGTGCAGCCATGGAGCCTTTTTAATTGCAAAAGATATGACTTTTCATTGTTGTTCAGGGCGGTAATCATGTGGGCGTACGTTCTAAAAACAGCCGCAAACCGCATGGGTAGAATCGTTCGATTCTGATGGTATGAATCAATGATCCCATGATAGGCCAGCAGGGTCTTCACATCGGTATCAGGTGGTTTGCTCAGTGTGGATATGACAGCTGAAATCTCATTGGAACAAATTTCATGCACCGGCTCTCCCTCAATACCCGGGATGATAAGTTCCCTGTTTTTTCCCATTTCCCCGGGAGAAAAAATGCAATAGAGCAGATGCAGTGTCACAAGCCTTCTCCCTGGGCTGTTTTGCAAAAACTATAGGGAGCCCAGGGCCCGGAAACAATCAAGGAGAGTCCGGTTTGTGAAAATGTTTCTTGTGCCAGGGCAATCTCTTGCAAAAAGGCGGATTTGTTGTCATCGTGAATTAAAAATGCAAAATTAAACACCATCTCCAGGTCATCTGTTGCTGTTTTTTCCGTGAAAAGATCTCTGGGAGTAAATTCCGGATTTTTTTCTGTGAGATGATCCAGAAATGTTCCGCAGGTTTTATTGATCCATTGGCTTATTCCCGTTTCAACATTTTTGTCAAATTGACGTTGCGCAAGGTATTTTTTTCCGGGTGACAACGCATCCAGCTGCTTTTTCTGATCTTTGAATTCCGTCTCAAGCAAAAACCCAAAGACTTGTTTTCTATTAATAAATCCCTTTAAACTGTATTCACATTTATTTTGGGTTTGATCCAGAAAATTGGAAATCAACCCGGATTTAAGATTAAGGGTTTCTCTGAGGTTTTCCAAGGACGAAAAAAGGGTGGCAAAGCGTGCCGGATACACGGATGATTCCTGCATCATTCGCTCAATTACCTTTTCGTGCCGCATGGCCCGGGGACCTATCCAGTCAATATTTTTCATGTTCTCTTCAGCAGATTTTCCCACAAATGTATCCAAAGGAATCATGTTGTAAACTGCCACAAAATTTTCCAGATGTTCCAGGCAAACCGGTGTCTCTGCATCAATGCCCGTGATGGAGGTGACATCGCGTTTATCCGTTCGTGTGACACAGTAGAGATAAACTGCCTGTTCGTTTTTATTTTCCATTTTCTTTAAAAGCCTATAATCTGATAATTCAATTTTGTATTTGATGATTAAAGGGGGCAGGCCTGCATGCCAGCCTGCCATTGTTTTTGCAAAGGAATGAGTCGAAATAACTTTTCCATTTCCAGAGGCGGGGACAGATTTAAAAATCTGTCCCCTAAGCGCACTCTAAATGCTCACTAAATGCTCACTAAACGCTCAAATGGGCAACTTATTTAAAACTCATTCCTAAATCGCCCCAAAACGATTAAATCATCAAGTAATTTATCCTGACTCCCAGAATGCAGGATCATGGATCATGCCGTCATGAAACCGTACGTGAGTTCCTGACTTCATCCATTGCGCCTTGCATCTGCGCCAGTGTGATGTGAACCGCATCGTCTTCATCCCCTTTAATGGGATCTCCCTGTGTATTTTTTTCCATTTCAGCCACTTTTTTCCGGATGGCCATGAGTGCGGCCCGGTTACACGTTGCCGCAATTTCAGCACCGCTGAACCCCTCAGAGTCGCGGGCCAGATCGTCCAGCCGATTTTTGATTTCAAAGGGCTTATGCTGAAGGTGGATTTTAAAAATTTCTCGTCTATCATTTTCATCGGGCAGGGGGATTTCAACGATTTCATCAAATCGTCCGGGCCTTAGCACCGCCGCATCCAGCATGTCCACGCGGTTTGTGGCCCCCAGTACCAGCACTCCTTTTAATTCATCAATGCCGTCAAATTCCGCCAGGAATTGACTGAGCACCCGTTCTCCCACATGGGAATCGCTGGACCCTGCATTTCGGGTGGGCACCAAGGCATCAATTTCATCAAAAAAGATGATACAGGGAGAGGCTTGTCTGGCTTTTTTAAAGATCTCCCGAACGCCTTTTTCTGACTCTCCCACATATTTTGATAACAGTTCCGGTCCTTTGACGGAGATGAAGTTCACATGGCTTTCATTGGCAATGGCCTTTGCCAGAAGGGTTTTTCCACAACCCGGTTTTCCCGATACCAGAATGCCTTTGGGGGGACGGGTGCCAGCCTTTTGAAAGATCTCCGGATATTTCAAAGGCCATTCCACGGCTTCCACCAGGCGTTTTTTGATGATCCGATTTCCCCCGATGTCATCCCATTTTACATTGGGGACTTCAATGAAAACCTCTCTGATGGCCGAAGGTTCCACTTCCCGCAGGGCGAACATGAAATCATCCATACCGATTTCCAGATTTTTTAGCTGGTCATAGGGTATCTGGGTCATGTTAAAATCAATATCAGGAAGCAGACGTCTCAGGCAAATCATGGCCGATTCCCGGCAAAGAGCCTCAAGGTCCGCCCCCACATAGCCATGGGTTATTTCTGCCAGTCGGGGCATGTCCACATTCATTGCCAGGGGCATTCCGCGGCTGTGAATGCCCAGAATTTCCATGCGACCGTTTCTATCGGGTATGGGAATGATAATTTCCCTGTCAAACCGCCCGGGACGTCGCAGGGCAGGGTCCAGGGCATTGGGGATATTGGTGGCGGCAATGACAATGAGGTTCTGCCGTTGGTTCAAGCCATCCATGAGGGCCAAAAGCTGGGCAACCACCCGTTTTTCAACATCTCCCACCACTTTTTCCCGCTGGGGGGCAATGGCGTCTATTTCATCCAGAAAAATGATGCTCGGGCCTTTGGCCGCAGCCTCTTCAAAAATTTTCCGCAGATGCGCTTCACTTTCACCATAAAATTTATGAATCACCTCTGGACCGCTCACCGAGAAAAAATTGGCTTCGGTTTCATGGGCAATGGCTCTGGCAATCAGGGTTTTTCCGCACCCGGGGGGGCCATACAAAAGGACCCCTCTGGGGGCACCGATGCCCAGACGTTCAAACACTTCCGGGAAGCGCAAGGGCAGTTCGATCATCTCTCTGATGCGCTGCACCTGGGAACCCAGTCCGCCAATATCTTCGTATGAGATGCCCCCATCTTTTTCCGTCCCTTTCCGGGATTTTGATTTGCCGATGATTAACTGGGTGGTGGGGTTGATCATCACCGGGCCCGGAGGCACGGTGGATTCAATTTTGAAATTGGCGGTGCGGCTTCCAAACAAGGTGGCCCGGATGGCATCTCCTGCCTGTATGGGAAGACCGTCCAGCAGGCTTCCAATGTAATCCAGATCCCGTTTGTCCGGGGAAATATTCACCGGCACAAGCACCACGCGCTGGGCTGCACTCCATGGGATATCCTTCACTTCTACGGTTTCGTCCAGGCCGCATCCTGCATTTTCACGGCTGATCCCGTCCAACTGTACCCGGGCCTTGCCACGGACATCCTTATAGGCTGGCATGACCTTGGCAACGGTGATTCTTTTTCCGGTTATTTCAATGATGTCGCCGTTGGACACTCCGATACGTTTCATATCTTCGGGGTCCATCCTGGCGTAGGCACGTCCCACATCTTTTTTCAGTGCCTCGGTGACCTTAAGTTTTAACGATGTAACAGATGGCATGACGTGCTCCTTTTTATATGAAAATAAAGTGTCCAAGTAGCCTCAACAGAGCCCCCCCCCGATGGGTAATAGGAACCGGCCAATTGAGCTGTCTACAGTTCCGGGCCGGGCCCATTGCCCGTCGGGGGGGGCGGCATGATAGCATTTTCAATATTCGTTGGTGTTTCTTATTACCATCGGTTCAACCATTTTTTTATAACAAATTGAATTTATTGATATAAAAAAATAACAAACAAAAAACTTAAATAAAATTCTATTTAGTTCTACTTTGTTAACTTCGCCATCATGCCCTGAAATTCAGGACGGGACACCCGATTTTTCCATATTTTTACTATGAAAATTCACAAAATTCGGGGTAAAAAATGAAAGCTAACAAAGTAGAATTAGATTACAGTATGTTATGATGGCTATCGAACCGAGGGTTATTAGGTTCTATGG
>CAYSSE010000132.1:0-11106 GCA_964433355.1 uncultured Desulfocicer sp. | reverse complement strand
TTCAACAGCATTTTATCAATAATCCCGCTCGCAAAATCGGAATTTGAGGTTTTGGGAAAATTGATGACTTATTTTCATTTTGCGGCTTTTTGAGGGCGGGACTATTGATAAAACGCTATTAGTTCTGCAAAATACATTTATCGTACAATCGAACACTTCATGGGTCAATTTGTTTAAAATTTAAGATTACTACTTCAGTCTGTTCAAGCTTGTCAAATCCAAAATTTACGCGAGCTTTTCAAGTTAGTTATAATTATTTCAAGGGGTTAAAACTTTTTTTATCATTTTTTTGGCTCTACCGGAGTTAGTGTGGGATTTTGCCTTATATTGACATCTACTTGCTGTAATTATAGAGTCTTACCAGGTATTGTAAAATGGTTTGATTTGATGTGGCTTTCACCCCTTGAAAACAGCGTAAAATCGGCAATAATTATCATAAAACACTGATTTTATTGACCACACTAATTTTCGATTACGAAAACAGTCATTTTTAAGCCCAGTGTTTACAAGGGTTCACGAAAAAACTTGATACTCGAGTATAAACATTGAAAATGGCAGAAAATCAGTATGGGCAATCAAACGCTCTCAATTTACGCCTACTTCAAATTTGATTTTACACTTGACTAAGTACCAATATGTGGTACTGTGTTCTTATGAAACGAAAGCATCGCAAAACATTGGAATTGATCTTTGCCAGACCCGTTACTGGAAGCATAAAGTGGGCAGATATTGAGTCATTGTTTATTGGGTTTGGTGCAAAATTGTCAGAGCGCGAGGGTTCGCGCATTGGTGTTCGGCTCTTTGGAGAACGTCGTGTATTTCATCGTCCCCATCCTTCCCCGGACACAGATAAAGGTGCAGTGGCAAGTATCCGAAAATGGCTGAATGACAATGGGGTGACACCATGATGAATACTATGCAAATTGAAGGCTATCGGGCAATAATTCAATATGATCCGGAAATTGAAATGTTCCGTGGGGAATTTAGTGGTCTTAACGGTGGGGCTGATTTTTATGCCAGAGACATTGAGGGGCTTCGTAAAGAAGGCAAGGTTTCCTTGAGTACTTTTCTTGAAATGTGCAATGAGGACGGTGTGGAACCCAAAAAAAAATATTCTGGGAAATTCAACCTTCGTATCAATCCTGGATTACATGCCGAAGTGTCTGAAAGAGCTATGGCAACAGGTAAAAGTTTAAATCAATGGATCACTGATTTGATTGACCAGTCAATTCACACAGCCAGAGATAGAACTCTTTGAAAATACAGCAGATATGATTATATTTGGATATGGACTTTTCTGCCTTGAGATGGAGATTGTGGATGCAGAACAAAACGCTTCACCAGACCGCGAGAACGGGAGCCGCTTACCCGTCCGTAAGTCACTGGCGCGGCTGGTGAGCTTGTCGTTAGGGACTTCACCATAATAAAACTACCCACTTTAAAAATTAATATTCACTATTTAGAGCATATTTTAAGTGAAGACGGGTAGGTTATATTTGTCATGAACTCCCTTAGCTCCCCAAAGGAATTGAACATGAAAGATATATTAAATATTAATGCTCATTTAAAAATGTAGAATTCTTACTTTATATTTTTGACAATGAATCCGACGACGTCACATTAGGTCAAATTAAAAATAAATCTCAAGATAAATTTAAAACAAGCCATCCTCTTCTTAATCAAAATTTTGGTGTCTACAGATTGCTACCTTTAATTTTAATGAAAGAAGGGCATCCTTCATTCCTACTTTACACTTTCACAGGGTGAGCAGCCATTTTATGGCGATTGTCCTTTAAAAAGTGTAAACTACTTTTAAGATCATATGAAGGATGCCGAAAGAAGAATATAAAAATCAAAAAAAGCAACTCGAAGGTAATGGTTGAAAAAATAAAAATTATCAGAGAGGTATAGCTCATCACAATTTTTTAATTGATGAAAGTGGCTATGAATTTAAAAATGACAACGGCATTGTAAAATTTACATACAATGAATTCACTGAATTCTTGCACAAAATTGAAAATGAATTTTATTCAGATAATTTAATAAGCAAGGGCTAACAAACCAGTACACGCAGACAGCAGTAAACAGGTTTTTTAATATTTGAACCCCTATAGGCACCCTGTTAAATAAAATAAATCGTGCCGCTGGTGACCGTGGGGGAGTAGCATTCTGTAATGATATAATGATAAAGCATACTTTACACAGGGAAATAGAATGCATGATAGCGCTTTAAAGAAGATGCAGGAGGCTATCCGTAATCGACAATATGTGATGACCTTACACGCAGAAGAAGAAATGGATGATGATGCCTTATGGGGTTGGTCATAAGATGGACCACTATACGGGAACTGAATATTTGTTATTGTCAATTAGTTGTAATTACTGACTTTATTTTTAAATCAAAAAAAATTGGTTCAAAGTGGCCCATGTTATGACCAACCCCTGCCTTATCTATTTTTGATATTGAACATATTATTCTTTCTGGTAAAATAATTGAAAGACAGAAGGATCAGGTTACCAGAGAATGGAAATATCTCATCGAAGGTGAAAGCTTTTTAAATGAGTTGACTGTAGTAGTTGCCAAAATGAGCATAACTGGTAAATTGGTTACTATAACAGTTTTTAAACTATGAGGTGATAAATGATTTGTGATATTTGTGGACAAGACGGTATTAAAATTCGTCATATTACTAAAAGTTATGGTAAGAGAACTAATTTGTTGCTCATTGAAAATGTTCCTGTTGTTAGTTGCCCTCATTGTGGAGAAAGCTATTTAACAGCAGCAACATTATATGAAATTGAACGTATCAAATTACATCGCAAAAATTTTGCTGAAGAACGTTCTATACCAGTTGCAGGATTTAGCGATATCTCTAATGATCATCGACAAGATATGCTAACAAAAGCATCCACCTGACACAAAACGCTCCTTTTTTTTGGAGTTTATTTTGAAGTTAACTGATTAGTTTTCAGCTTTGCACTGAAGGCGTTTTGTGACAGGTGATGCTTGGCGTTAAGCAGCATTTCATAATGTTGAAAGTCGAAGAAGAAAGAAATTTATATATGCAAAAAGATGATGTTCCAACGTATGATTATTTTGAAAATAAAGATCTAAGCGACCATGGTGATCTTGAAGCTATTGTTGAACACATAATAGACGATTTTGAGGAAGGATATTTTTTAGCCTGGGATGCTGTAATTTGTGAGGAACAAGGACGATACCTCAACGTAAGGCAAAAGGAGACCTTATCAGAACTGCTTGATTTCAGTGAAAATGGTGAATCTCGAATTTTATACATTGATGATCTTCCACGTCCTTCTGAACCGTGGTATGAAATTGTAAAAAAAGTGGTTCCATATTTACTTATAGATCAATTTATAACTTACCAATCTTCTTTTATTGTTATCACAGAAGGATGGCCAAAGATAGCTTATGAAATAGAGGAAAATGGTAAATATCTGACTCTTCCTGAAGGTATTGAAAATCCAATTGACATCATTCCTGTTGAAATTCAACATAAATTATGGATTCAAAGTTGTTTGGATGATTTTAGTGGAATTGGTCAAAAAGACGAACTTACATTGAGCAACAAAGAAAGGAATTATATAGATGACTTTATAGAAAGTTTAGAAGAATGTAAAGACAGTGTAGACTTTTTGGATTTATCTTTACAAAAAATACTAAAAATTCTTATTTTTCCACATGAAGAGGAAAAAATATTTATTAGAAGGATGATAATGAAATTAGGTTTATCCTCAACACGAGATCTAATTGCAGAGTATTTGTAGATAAATGGCCTAACCAAAAGTTCATCAGCATGCGAAGCGTGTCTGTTGCAACTTTTGGTTGGAAGGCGAGCGCAGCGAGTCCTTCCAACAATCTAATTCACCGGACGGCAAAAAGCCGCGCCGTTGATTTTGACGTTATGCAGTGAAAAATAAAAGTACAAAGGGCATATGCTTTTATGGTTCACAGATCAGAAATTTTTTGCATGTGGACCCTAAAATAGAAATAGATCTCTATAAACCCACTGGCAACCACGGCCCTTTGACCGGGATGAATTTTGATCATGGCCTCATAGGTCTTACGGCCATTGATACCCGGATCCATGAGCATGTCCAGGAGAACCAGATCAACCCGGGTATCCTTTACGTAATCCAGTGCGGCTTCACCGGAGCTGACACAGTCCACATGATAACCAAAACGTTCCAGAGTATTTTTTGCAAGAAGACGCACTTGGGTATCATCATCAACAACGAGAATATGGGCTACCCACCTAAGCCGGGACACTTTTGTTCTGGGGAGCGGTCTTTTCCCTGGGAATGTACACAACCTGTACCTACAGGCTCTCCGAGGTGACCGGCGTTGAGTTGATAGGTGTAATCTGGTTTCCTATCTTCCCCTCCCGGTCAAGGCAGCCTTTCCCCCTTTACTGCTGCCGGTGATCGGAAATGGGTTTGCCATGGGCGTGCTGGCGGTACTGATTCTGGAACACATCGTTTATGGCCGGTGCCCTTAGGAAGTGAATCATTTTTCGTGGTGACAAAATTGGCTTTATCTTCCCATTGCCTCCTGAACCGCCAGTATCACGTTGTCAGGATCGGGCTTAAATATTTTTTCATGGGTGGGTGCGGTGGGAATCGGACCCTGGGGCGCACCGACCCGCTTGACCGGACCTTTAAGCGCATCAAATGCTTCTTCGGCCACCATGGCGGCTATTTCTGCTCCAAACCCGCAGAAACGGCAGGCTTCGTGTACCACAACCAACCGACCTGTCCTGCGAACCGAGTCGAGAATACACGCCTTGTCCAGGGGCACCAAAGACCGCAGATCAATCACCTCGCAGGAAATTCCCTGCTCATTCAATGACTCCACTGCCTTCATGACTGTGTACAGAGCCGAGCCATAGGCCACGATGGTACAGTCCGTTCCGGTTGTAACCATGCGGGCTTTACCCAGGGGTGTCCGAATGTCGCCGGCAGGTACATCGCCGGGCATCCGGAAAAGCATCATGTCCTCCACCACAATGACCGGATCCGGGTCAAAGATGGCGCTGAGCAGCAATCCCTTGGCATCTTGAGGGGTGGACGGCCAGACGATTTTCAGGCCGGGGCTGTGTGCGATCCAGGATTCAAGGTTATGAGAGTGCTGACTACCGGCACCAAAACCGACGCCTGCCTTGACCCTCACTGTCAGAGGAAAGCTGGATTTGCCACCGCTCATATAGCGCAGCTTCCCGGCATGGTTCACCAGCATGTCGCTTGCCAGGGTGATAAATGGAAAAAACATGATTTCCACTATCGGCCTCAGGCCCAGGCAGGATGCGCCTACGGCAAGCCCGGCAATGGCGGCTTCACTGACCGGTGTATCCTTCACCCGTCTTGAACCGAATTTTTCTAAAAGGCCGTGGGTGGCCATGTTGGGATCCTGGTGGATGGAAACCCCCACGCCCTCGCCGGCAATAAATACATTTTCATCGATTTCCAGGGCAATGGTAAGGGCTTCGTTTAAAGCCTGCCCAAATGTTTTTTGATTCATGGCACGACTCCTTTCAGGCATTAGGGGGTTGAACAAACACATCGGTCAGGGCAGTTTCAGGTCCGGGATAGGGACTTGCGTCACCAAAGGCCACGGCGGCTTCCACACGGGCCGTTGCTTCCTGGTCAATGGCCCGGATCTGATCGGTGTTGAGTACACCGTCATCAAGGAGTTTTTTGCGGTAGCGGCGGATCGGACATTTTTTTTCCCAGATGGCAAGCTCTTTTGGATCCACATAATGCTGCCGGTCCTGCTCACCATGGCCGCGCATGCGATAGGTCAAGGTTTCCATAAAAGCAGGTCCGCTGCCGGAACGGCAGTGTTGAGACAGCTTTCGGCTAAGATTGTAAACCGCCTCTACATCATTTCCGTCCACACTGTGACCAGGCATATTGTAGCCTTTAGCACGCAGAAAAATATTCGGGGTTGCGCAATGCTCTTCAGGCCGCTGTGCTCCGGCCCAGCAATTGTTTTCACAGATGAACAAAACCGGCAGCTTCCATACACCTGCCAGGTTCATGGCTTCATGAACGCTCCCCTCGGCTGCTGCGCCGTCTCCGAAAATAACAACGGTAATGCCCTTGGAATTCTTGTACTGCTGGGCAAAGGCTGAGCCAACGGCCAAAGGCGGTCCTGCACCGACCACCGTGGATGTCATTAGAACGTTGATATCCGGAACTGCCAGGTGCAGGGTACCGGCCTTGCCACCATTGACACCGGTGCCTTTGGCCATGATCTCCGCCATGAGGGAATTTAAGTCTGCTTCCCTGGCAATGAGGTGACCATGGCTGCGATGGTTGCTGACAATGACATCTTCAGGTTCAAGAGCTGAAACAATGCCTGTGGCAACTGCTTCCTGGCCGTTGGCCAGGATCTGCATCCCCGGCAGCCGGCCGGGCTCCTGACTCAGTACCATTATTTTTTCTTCAAATTTTCGGATCAAAACCATGCGTGAATAAAAAAGTGCGCGAAGATCCGGGGTGATTTTATTTTTTTCCATAAACCCTCCTTACGGCAGCAATTCTAATTATGACACTTAATAAGCTCTTCTGCAGTGATTCCAATGTCTTTAGCAATTTGCCGAAGCAAAATCGGGGAAATATCCTTTCCAGAGTGGAATGGAATCGTTGTGCCGCGTCCATTTGGAATGCCGAAATTGCTTGTGCAAAACACGTTGACGACTTTCTTTAAAGCCAAGCTGTATAAAGATAGAAACAACTTCCTTCGGTTTGAGGACTGGAAGATTGCCCATTTTATGCCACCATGACAGTTTGCGTACCTACGAATTCAGCTTCAAGTTTGGGGATGCCATCCTCAAGGAGCATCTCGATAACTTCTTTTAAATTCCTGTTCAGTTCATCCAAAGTTTCTCCCTGGGTATGAGCACCTGGGAACCCTGGAACAAAGCCCACATAAAGGCCAGTTTCAGGGCATCTTTCTACGACTGCTGTAAATACTTTCATGGCATGCTTCCTTGTGTATTTTTGGCTATTGCCATAAAGCGGTACACCCCATAAAATAAGGGCTTTTAAGAAAATCTAATAATGTTAAATCAATAAGTCACTTTTTACTTGAGATTTAATTTCCAGTAATATCCAAATGGATCAGAAGGATATGTAAACTTTTTAAGATTTATTACTGCGGAGAAGCCTCAGTTTGTCGCACTCAGTTTGTCGCAACTTGCCAATCCACATTCATGCTTGTTGGGTAATGAAGTATCGCATTAAACAACTTAATTGGCAATGACATATATTCAGTTCCCGTATAGTGGTGCATCTTATGCCCCCCCCCCTTTACAGTCATTAGGAAAAAAGCCCCTGCAAATGGGGTAAGTATCCGAGCATATATTCTTTAAAATAAAACCGATAAATATCAATTACATATCTCTGTGGAATACTGAAAAACATATGTATGGGTACTTATGCTCTAAAAGCTGATTATTCGAATTGATTGACGTGGATCAATTTTTATGAATTATATATTTGTTGAAATTTGCTCATTTGCAAAGCCAAACCCTGTGAGAGAAGAAAGAGTGGCTTAAAATAATGAAAAATTGCAACCCATGAAGCCTCAACAATCAAAGGAGATTCAACATGAACGTAAGAAAAATCAAAGAACAGATTTTTTGGATGGGTTCAGTGGACTGGGATAATGGGAACCCCCACCATCCTGTCTGGTCCCCATCCTTATGCCGCCTATGCTGCTTTTCTGGCGAATGCCCTTCGGCCCAATACTAAATTTCTCTTTATTTCGGCTCCTATGGATGGGGTGGTAAGACCGTGGAAACCCTGGCAGGAATGATTCCCAACCTCAAGGTGGAGGTTATAGAACCTGTTCTTTGCAAAGGAGTTCCCACAAAAGAGGTATTTGACGCATTGGACAATCTGGCAGAGGCCATCGCACAAAAACACAAAGAACAAGGGTTTAAATATTCAAAGCCGACACTTTGACCGTTTTTTCACAATCCAGACTTAATATTTTCAACTGTTTATGGGACACAAACCGCAAAATATCATGTTCTAAGTTATAGAAAATAAGGATATGAGTCCTACCTGGTTTCATCCAACGGCTGGCTCATCGCTCGAAGCAGCCAACATCTGAATTACGGTGAGTTCAATTCATACAGTATGATGCAACATGAACCGGTAAAAAAGGTGCTGAAGGGCCAAACAGGTACGGTCACATATCTCTATGAAGGCAGACCATGGCTTGCCGCTTTTTATCCCATTGGTGTTACAAACTGGGGATTAATCGTTCATCAACCCCTTGAAACGATTATTCTGGCTGCCAAAGCAGAGGCAAGGTTCATTATTGCTATTATCCTTTGTTGCTTGTTCGCCAGCCTTATTATTGCGGCGATTGTCGTTCAAAAAGCACTTCATCCTTTATTTAAACTGGTCAAGAACATCAAGTCCGGTGCTATCGATATTGTCTCTGGGTATCCTGAAGATGAAATAGGGCAATTGGCAGTTCAATACAGCAGATTATACAGTGATTTGTATCAATCAAGTGAAATGATTCGCAGGTCAGAGACTAAATTTCGAACACTTTTTAATAATGCCAGTGATGCCATCTATATACATGACTTTGGGGGCAATCTGCTTGAAGTCAATCAAAAAGCAATCAACTATACAGGATATAAACGCAATGAGCTGCTAAATATGAAAATTATGGATATTGGTGCCCCTGAAACCGCTGGGTTGGCCCAGGATCGGATTAATAAAATTACACAAGATAAACAATTGATTTTTGAAGCTGTGCATGTGACAAAAACAGGGGATTTGGTTCCGGTTGAGATAAGCAGCCGGTTAATTGAATATGACTCTCAACAAGTGATATTGAGTTTGATCAGAGATTTAACAGAGAGAAAAAAAGCTGAGTATGTTCTCAGGGAATCCCACAAAAGGTTTTTGACGGTGCTGGACGGAATAGATGCGACAATATCTGTGACTGACATGGCCACATACGAAATACTTTTTATGAACAAAAATTTGATTGAGACTTCGGGCAGAAATGCTACAGGTGAGAGATGCTGGGAAATTTTCAGGGGTGAATCAGCCCCCTGCTCCCATTGCACCAATGATCAGTTGATTGATGCTGAGGGAAACCCGACCGGTCTGTGCGTATGGCAAGGTAAAAATCCGATTAGCGGAAAATGGTACGTCAATTATGATCGGGCCATTCAATGGATTGACAATAGCCTTGTGCGCCTTCAAATCGCAACGGATATAACTGAAATAAAAAATCTCGAAAAGGAAAGACGGCAATTTGAGGGCAAACTGATTCAGGCCCAGAAAATGGAGTCCATCGGAACCCTTGCCGGGGGGATTGCCCATGATTTCAACAACCTTTTAATGGGCATCCAGGGCCGCGCTTCATTGATGTTGGCGGATATGACCCCTTCCCACAACCATTGGGAGCACATCAATGCCATCGAAAAATATATCCAGAGCGCAGCGGGACTTACCAGCCAGCTTCTGGGTTTTGCACGGGGTGGTAAATACGTGGTAAAGCCCATCAATATCAATGAACTGCTTCAAAGCAGCGCAACCCTGTTCGGCCGGACCCGCAAAGAAATAGGCATCCATACTAAATTTGAGCCATCATCCCTTATTGTTGAAACTGACAGTGGTCAAATGGAACAGGTGCTGCTGAACATGTATGTCAATGCGTGGCAGGCCATGCCTGACGGTGGAGAGCTTATCCTGGAAACAAAATCCGTTAATCTTGACGACGACTTTTGCAAGCCTTATAAGCTAAAACCCGGGCAATTTGCAAGAATATCGGTAACAGATAACGGAATTGGTATGAATGAGGCCACACAACAGCGCGTCTTCGATCCGTTTTTTACCACAAAAAAAATGAGCCGAGGCACCGGTTTGGGCCTGGCTTCTGCATACGGAATCATTCACAATCATGGCGGCATAATAACCGTCTACAGTGAAATCGGACACGGAACCACCTTTAATATCTACCTTCCGTTATCCGACAAAGAGGAGGAGCAAAAAGTAAATCAGGACAATGTGATGATCCAAGGAACGGAAACTATCCTGTTGGTTGATGACGAAGAGATGATTCTGGATGTGGGCCAAAATATGCTTGTGAGGCTGGGTTATAAGGTGGTTGCAGCCGGAGGCGGTTCGGAGGCATTAAACAAGGTAAAAGATCTTGGGGAGCAAATTGATCTTGTTATTCTTGATCTGATCATGCCGGAGATGGATGGAGAGAAAACATTTCAATGCATTCGTGAAGTAAGACCTGGGATGCCGGTAATTTTGTCCAGCGGATATTCGATAAACGGCAAAGCCCAACATCTCCTTCAACAGGGTTGCAACGGGTTTATTCAAAAGCCGTTTACCATTTCTGAACTATCCAGAAAAATAAGAAAAGTACTTGATCAAAGAAATTCTTGATGTGTTTTTTAGAGAGGATGAGTGTAGGCGTTACCCCTGGCCAAACACTATGCAGCCCCCTATAAGTACCCACACATATGTTTTTCGGTATTCTACAGCCGTATATTATTGATATTTATGGGTTTTACTTTGAGGAGTATATGCCCGGGTACTTAAAATACATGGCTGTAAGACCAGGCACAACTAAAACCGAAAGTCCTTTAATTTTAGCATGTTGCTGAGACTTTCATATAACTGCCACGGCCCAATTGGCCGGTTCCTATTACCCATCGGGGGGGGCTCTGCTGAGGTTGCCCGGAAGTTTTATTTTCTAATAAAAACTGGGCTGTCTGGAACAGCAGCAGGTATGAAAAAGGTAAAAACACCCCTGGGCCTTTAGGCTCAGGGGTGTTGATATTAAATATGGCTATTTTTTATTGGATTTCAGTTCTGGAAAATCCCAGTAGAAAAATTCGTTGCCTGTGGGGCTTTCACCCTTTTCTTGACGGGTAACTTCATTTTCCCGCAGCTCAATACGCCTTATTTTACCACTGATGGTCTTTGGAACCTCTGTGACAAATTCAATGATTCTGGGAATTTTGAATTTGGCAAGAATACCAATGGTGTGCTGGAAAATTTCCAGGGCAAGTTCCCTTGATGGTTCAAAACCTGCGT
>CAYSSE010000131.1:0-11180 GCA_964433355.1 uncultured Desulfocicer sp. | reverse complement strand
TTTAGAAAAAATCCAATAATGTAATGCTTTTGATTCGTTACCAAGTAACGCCTTACTAAGGAGAGTGAAAAATGTTACGAAGTGTAAAAGACATCCACAATTATGTTCTACAGGCAGAAGATGGGGAGATCGGCCGTTGCAAAGATTTCCTGTTTGATGACCGTTTTTGGGCCATTCGATACATGGTAGCGGACACGGGCAAATGGTTGCCGGGACTAAAGGTCCTTGTCTCCCCCATTTCACTTGAAAAACCCGACTGGGCTATCAGACTTCTTCCAGTCCGGTTGACGAAAAAACAGATCAAAGAAGCGCCGGAATTAGATGAAGACGCGCCGGTCAGTAGACAGCATGAAATCAGGTGGGCTCAATATTACAATTGGCCTTATTATTGGAATGGCGGTCACACATGGGGAGCCGTTGCTAACCCTGGAGCATTGTATGATAAAGCATTAATAGAAAACAAGAGAACCGAAGTTGATTCAGGAGATGATCATCTTCGTTCTGTTGATGAAGTAACGGGTTACCACATTCATGCAATAGATGATGAGGTAGGCCATGTGGAAGACTTTATCGTAGATGATGAGACCTGGATTATCCAGTATATGGTAGTGGACACTCGCAATTGGTTGCCAGGGAAGAAGGTGCTGGTACCGCCAGCCTGGATGAACTCGGTAGACTGGGCAGAAAAAAAGGTGACTGTTGATTTAACTAAGAAACAGGTCAAGGACAGCCCGGAATATGATCCTTCGACTCCGATGATTCGAGAGTATGAAACACAGTTATATGATTTCTATGCTCGTCCGAAGTACTGGGAATAGGCTCTCCCACACTGGCCGGATAGATCAGTAACGATTAGAAAAACCATGGATATGGATAACCCATGGTTAATCTATAATTACATAATATAAATCAGCTATAAGGAGGAATAGGGATGCAAAATAACCGCATATGCTATTTCAAAGGAAATCTACACATATCTGAATTGGCCTTTTTAAAGCTCCATGCCATAATACCGTTTTTTGCGATTTTCTGTTGCCTGACATTCTCTACGCCGATTCACGCAAAGCAGATTGTGGATATCGATATCACAAGAGCAATACAAACTGCGTTCTGGGGCGATGAAGCGGTAGATGCAAACCTTATAGATATCAAAAACCAGCAAGGTGTGGTTACACTCACAGGCACCGTGAGTCATATTCTGGCCAAGGATCGGGCTGAAAGGATTTCCGAAAACATCGTCGGTGTTCGAGCCGTGGTGAACCTGATTAAGGTCAAGCCCCGTGTGATCCGGAGCGACATGGAACTTATGATAGCTGTGGAGAACGCCTTGGCTTTAGATCCGGTAGCGGATTCTTACGAAGTAACGGTGAAGGTGAAAAACGGTGTTGTGGCCTTCACCGGCACCGTGAACTCCTGGCAGGAGTGGCAGCTTTGTGAAACTGTGGCCAAGGGTATTGATGGCGTTATCGATGTCAAGAACAACATCACCGTAAAATACAAGATCGATCGTTCAGACCTGGAGATAAAAAATAAGGTTGAAGCCTTGCTTGAAAATGACGTCCGCGTGGACGACCTCCTGATCAAGGTAGAGGTAAAAAACAGCAAGGTGATCCTCTCAGGTATGGTCGGCAGCCTGGCGGAGAAGAGTCGTGCCACTAACGATGCATATGTGGGCGGAGTAAGCTCCGTGGATAGCGTTGGTCTTAAAATTGAATGGTGGGCACGCGACAAGATGCGCCGCAAAAATGCCCATGTAACCCGGAGCGATGTTCAGGTCAAAAAGGCCGTGCAGGATGCCTTTCTGTTCAATCCCAGATTCCTTTTAATCACCCCGGATGTTGCGGTAGAGGACGGCAAGGTTACCCTGAGCGGTGTGGTGGACAACATCAAGGCCAAGAAAACGGCTGAACAGGTTACCCGAAACATCATCGGTGTAAGGCGTGTCAAGAACTATCTCAAGGTGCGACCTGTTAATATTCCCTCTGACGATGTTCTCGAAAAACAGGTAGCCGAGACGCTGCACGTTAATCCCTGGGTGGAACGTTTTGAGATCAATATCGACGCTGTAGCCGGATGGATTTATCTCTCTGGTGATGTGACGACTTTCTTCGAAAAAAGAGAGGCTACGCGAGTGGCCGAGAATATAAAAGGCGTTATCGACGTGATAAATAATATTACTTGTACTGGCTGGACTTGGAAACTGGACCAGGAAATCCGCGAGGATGTGAAGTATGAGTTTTTTTGGAGCCCTTACGTTGACGAAGACCAGGTAAGCGTTACAGTCTCTAATGGTGTGGTCACTCTGACCGGGAATGTCGAGACCTTGAGTGAGCGCAAAGCCGCGGAGGATAACGCTTATGAAGGAGGTGCCAAAAGTGTGATCAACAATTTGACCGTCACCTACCGATATTAGGGCCTTAATTTTATTTTTTCACGGTATGATGAAGTCTGTCAGATGCAGAGCGAAAAAAATGGACCGGCAAAGCTGACGAGCTTGCTGCCAAAGGGTTGCGTTTGCTTATGTTTGCCGATAAAAAGGTTGCCGATGCCGATGAAGCACCCTATGAAGATTTGTGCTTTGTCGGCCTGATGGCTATGGAAGATCCACCGCGTTCCGATGTGAGGGCGGCGATAGAAGAGTGTCAGGCCGCGGGAATCAGGGTGGTGATGGTAACCGGAGACCGGGCGGATACCGGCAGTGCCATCGGTGAGAAGGTTGGACTTGATATCGACGAAAAAACCTTTCTCGGCCGAGACCTGGGCGAGCCTGATGAGCTATCTGAACAACAAAGAAGGCGTATCGAGAACGTCAATATTTTTGCCCGGGTGACACCGGAGCAAAAATTTAACCTGGTAAAATTGTACCAGGACCGTGGCCAGATTATTGCCATGACTGGTGACGGTGTCAACGACGCGCCTGCACTGAAACAGGCTGATATCGGTATAGCCATGGGTCAAAGAGGTACCGATGCGGCCAAACAGGTCGCAGATATGGTGCTGCGGGATGACAATTTCTCCACCATTGTAGCGGCTGTACGGGAAGGTCGGATAATTTTTGCCAATATCCGCAAGTCGGTCATCTTCATGCTCTGTACCAATATCGCGGAAGTCCTGGTTGTGACGCTGGCGTCGCTCGCTCAGCTGCCTATTCCTCTGTATCCTCTGCAGATCCTCTATCTCAATGTGTTAACCGATGTTTTTCCCGCCCTGGCCCTTGGAGTTGGGCTTGGATCTGCGGATGTTATGAAGAGACCGCCCCGCCGGGCAGAAGAATCAGTTCTGACCAGACACCACTGGCGTTCAATTGCTGGCTGGAGTGTGGTTATCGGAGCTCTTGTCCTTGCTTCGCTATCGATTGCATTATATTATTTAGGCTTTGAAGAGCAGCGTGCAGTCACCGTTTCCTTTTTAACCCTTGCTCTATCTAAATTGTGCTTTGTCCTCAATCTTCGGGACAGGGGGACATCGGTTTGGCACAACGATGTGGTCAGCAACCGGTGGATGTGGGGAGCTTGGGTTTTGTGTTTGATGCTGCTGCTTGCCGCTGTGTACTGGGGGCCGCTGGCGTTTTTCCTGCAAACGATTCCGCCTGGAATCGAGGGCTGGTCTGTTATCCTCTCTCTCAGTATTGTTCCTGCAGTGCTGGGTGCATTCTTGCCGGGTATTCATTTTTATTCTGCCAAAAAACAAAAAGAAAAATTCTAAGTTATTAGGGAAGAATATTTGGCATCCTTCAAAAGTATTTACACTTTCTTTGATCATTCCCCATTTGCAGGGGCTTTTCCCAAAAGACTGTAAATTACTTTTGAGGTCATATGAAGGATGCCGAATATTTCTTTCTAAGTCCTCTACATGATAATATCAAGTCAAATACCTGAATTCCCTCATTGCAACAAGAGGGATAATTAGAGTATATAGAGGGTGTATTGATTTTAAGTTATTATTATCTCTTTTATGTCAAGCTACCTGACACAACAAAGCATGAAAGAGTTCAAAACGCTGACAGCGTAATCTTTCATATAACCCACATGGCTGTAAGCACCAGCCACAAAGAAAAACGAAAGTCTTTTAATTCCAGCATGTTGCTGAGACTTTCATATAAAAAAACACAGGAGGTATAATAATGAGCAACAAGGATGAAATAATTGCTAAACTTCACGGAAAAATTGATGAATATAGTACGGATATTGACGCATTGATTGACAAAGTTGAAACAAAAAAATCTGAAAAAAACATGGAGTACCATCAAGAAATTAACGACTTGCGGATCAAGCGAGAGGAACTCAAAGAAAAAATAGATTCTTTGAAAACGGCTGGTGAAGAGAGTTTTCAGGATATCAAAACCGGCATTGAAAATGCGGGGAATGCATTGGGGGACGCTGTCCGGTCCGCCAAAGAACGATTTTTTTAAATCTACTGCGGATCACCGACACAAAACCGTCGAAGAACTGGGAGGAAAAGACAGACATCTAAAAATAGTAATATACACCATTTGGAGGTCGGGCTCCTCATTTATCAGGCTCAGGCCCATGAGGACATCCACCCAGTCTTCAGAAGTCAACAGATTTGAGAGGGCATCTTTCCCTTCCGGATCCAGCTTGGGGATTTTTACAAGGTTTTCTCCTTTAGCCAGGGCCTTTGCCGGGGTGGGGCTTTCAAGCAGGGGACGCATGGCGTTAAAGGTTTTCCGATCCAGGATATCGCTGAGCAACTCTATGGCATTGGCCCTTTGCCGGGTGCCTGAGGAAAAAATTCCCCGCCAGGCGGTTGTCATCCTCCCGGTCTGGTCATGGATGGCAAGAACACGGATAATGTTTTCAAGGACCACATCTTTTTTTTGCAGCAGATGTTCAATGGTAAGGTCGCGCATTTTGCCCTGGTGAAGGTGACTTAAATTCTATTCCATGGCGAGGTAGGTATAGCTTTTGGTCAGGCTTTTCTTGACAAACATCAGGATTTCAAATTCTTTAATGTCAAGGGTTTCCAAGAGTTCAAACAAACCCCTTCGAATTCTCCTGCTGGGCAACCCCAGAGATTCAACCAAGAACTTGTTGTTCTGAAAGGTAGCGATCCGTATCTTTTCCTTGGCAAGATCATGGATGGAATCTATGTTATCTCTATATAATCCCGATGTCGGGATTATTGGGATATCAGTTATATGCTCAAGCCGTTGATGGAATGATAAAATGTAAAAGAAGGCTCGATGAACCCATGATCAAAGGAGAATACATATATCTTTATTGTTTCAATTAGATCTGGATACTTCAATCAATAATTTGGTTCACCTGCTCGTGGCTTATATACTGGCACTCCCACTGGGTTTGGACAGAGAAACAGAGCAGTCAGAGTTTCGGTTTGCGAACCTTTCCCCTGGTGGCTGTTGTGACATGCGGTTTTATGCTGGTGGGTATGTCGGTCATAAGCAGTACGGATGGTGAAGCCAAGATCATCCAGGGAATTATTACGGGGATAGTGTTCATCGGTGATGGCGCCATATTGACAAGTGAAGACAAAATCAAGGGAACATATTATCCGTTCCCTTTCCCCTTATTACACTCTTGAGGAAAGAACCACCAGTGAGACACAAGAGGCCGGACAACTGGCTCATGAAGCCGTTGCTGCAGGGGTCGATATTGTTATTGCCTGCGGCGGGGACGGGATCATTTCACAAGCCGCTTCTGCCCTGGTCCATACCCGGGTGGCTTTGGGTATCATCCCCCTTGGCACCACAAACGCCCTCAGCCATGTTCTCTGGGGTATACGATCCAAACTTGAACCCATTGAAAATGGCGCCAAAACAAAAATTGCCAGGCTGTCACCCGCGTCTTGTTCTGTGTTAATTTCAATTCTTTTGGCTGTCCGATCTTTTATTTGAGGACAATTACCATCTCCTCACGGGTATTGTCCACAGAAAAATTCTTAAAACACCTCTAAAACCCCCGGATTATTCATCAGGAGGAAAGCCGTACAGAAGGAATGCCAAAATGCATATTTTTTTTCCGAACAAATACTGTTTTTCCTCATTTTCACCCTACAGTTTTTTTTCTATGTTATCTAAAAATAATTATGTATTTTTGTTATAGTTTTGTTCAGATTATGGTAGTATTCCGGCATCCTTCAAAAGTGTTTTACACTTTTTTAGAGCATTCCCCATTTGTAGGGGCTTTTTTCCAAAAGACTGTAAAGTACTTTTGGCTCATATGAAGGATGCCAGTATTCCCATCCTGTGTATAAAACACAGCGGCATTATTATAAGTTCGAAAGATTATAAGTTCAAAAGGAAGGTATGAAAGGGACCTTGTATTTGTTTCTTGCTGTCATGTTCTCCAGCGGAGTGGCGCTGAGCATGAAAGCTGCCAACAGCCGGAACGTCAATCTGTGGCAATTTCTTGTTGTCAATTATGGGGTCTGCACTGCGGGCCTGCTGGCCTGGGGCGCATGGCAGACACTGGGTGATAATTCCATTTTCATCTGGTGTCTGGGGATTTTCACCGGAATTATGTATGTCGTGTCGCTGTGGCTTTTCAACAAAGCCATCACTGCGGAGGGACTGGCCCTGTCCACAACCCTGATGCGGCTGTCTTCGGCAATTCCCACCCTGGGCTCCCTGGTATTTTTCAGTGAAACCATCGGGTTTTTCCAGGCTGCGGGGATCGGGTTGGCATTTTTATGCCTGCCCCTGGCAAGCAAAGAACCGCTGCATTTTGGAAAAGCCGGAAAAAATGCCTGTAAAGGTATCTTTTGGGGAGTGTTGCTTTTTGCAGTATACGGAGTCACGGATTTCATCTTCAAAATTCAGGCAGAACTTGAACCCCTTGCTGATCCCAAGGCATTCATGGTTACCATTTTCGGCACAGCTCTGATATTCACTCTCCCCCGGGTGAAAAACCATAAATGGCCCGACAGATCCTGCCTGGCCTGGGGCGCTATCCTGGGGTCGACCAATGTTCTGGCCACCTATTTCTGGATTCAGGCGCTGTCGCGCATGCCGGGTGCAATTGCTTATCCAACCCTGGGCCTGGGGGTGATTGGTGTCACTACTCTTATCAGCGTGTTTTTCTGGAAAGAACAGCTTCGGCCAGCCAATTATTTATTTCTCGCCATGGCCTGTGTTGCGGTGCTATTAATCAACCTGCAGCCAGCCTGATTCCCTTGATAAAAGCGTCCATATTTTGAATACATTACGCAAAATCATCTTGAAATATAGATCCTTAAACAGCGCATCCAGGATATCGGCGCTCGATCCCCCCGGCAGAGGAAAGCCAAAAATTTGTTCACGACCTGCTTGATATTGATTCACCTTCGGGATGGAACAATCAACTCGGTGATGAACTCGGTATTGGCCTGACGTGGCAGCGCAACTGGCGGATAGCAGCAAGCGGAGGTGGCACCGGCTGGGGATGGGACATAATACCCTATTTCGGACTTACTGCCGGGAATATTGCCACATTTTCCAACGCTGGTTTAGGGATGCGATTCGGTTATAATGTTCCTCTGGATTTCGGCACTTCTCTTATTCGCCCGGCAGGCGCTATCCCCGTACCGACGAATGAAGCTGACCCCAGGGTGAATGAACACAGAGACTTTGGTATAGTTTGGTTTGTGCGGGCAGCTCTATTCTGGCAGCCCATTTGGTTCAGCCAGTATCGTGGCAAGCTCTGCCGCACTCAACCCTGAAAAAATTTCAATTTCTTTTAAAAGAAGTATTTTTTTCCCCAGGGATATTTCTGTGGCGTCAATTCTCTGGGATTCTGTTGTGATGTGTTTTTGTTTATTCCGAATTATTTGAACTTCCTTTAAAATATCCTTATTGGTTGAATTTTCCAACTCATTCAACATTTCGTTGGCTTCATAAAGGTCGGGGTCCTCATTTATCAGGCTCAGGCCCATGAGGACATCCACCCAGTCTTCAGAGGTCAACAGATTAAAAAGGCAGTTTCGGCATAGTTGTTCAAGATGGTGCCGGAACTGCGAATGATAAACAGCAGGGCTATTGTCCACAGCAGGAGGCTGATTTCTTCTTCATATATTTTTAACAGATCTATAATTTTTGTTCGCATTAATCAGTCTCACGGACGAGCCTTAATCCGGTTGTGGTGAATTTTGAACCAGGATGGGCATAGGTCCGGTTGGCACTTCGAAGGTAGCGTCCGTACTTACCACCCAGTAAGGCCAGACCCAGTCCAGATTATACTGGATGGCACGGGTATTAATGCCCCCCCTTCAGACTCCAATGTGCAAAGGCGGTATCTTTACGTTCCAAATTGTTCTGTGTCATAATAATCTCCTATTTATGAGTTAATATCAGATTTGTCATCCGGATCCGGTGACCAGCGTTCCTGTAGTTCGGGGAGGTTTCGGCTGTGGGTTAAAAGAACTATTTCATCCCCCTTTTGAAAAACATCATCCTCTTTAAATGAATGAAACCGATCGGCACGATAATAAAATATCACCTGGGTTTCATCGGGCAGATCCAGGCTACCGTTATCGCGTGTTTCGTTCTCATCCATTATAAAGGAAAAAAGACGGGCATCATTTTTAAGTAAGGTTGACAGCTCCACATTCTCCAGCCCTTGAATCATGTTATCAAGTTGGTGACTCATCGTCCGGACCGGGATGATGGTATCTTCAAGTTCAAGTTCATCACAAAGATGCTCGAGTTCGGCGTCCTCAATACTGGGAACCACGCGTTTAATTCCCATGGTACGACCCAGAAGAGCGGTAATAATGTTTGCCTGGTCACTGTCGGTGAGGCAGAATAAATAATCGCATTCTTTTGGGTTGATCTGGCTCAGGATGGCAGGTTTTGCTGCATCACCATGGACAAAGCTGCAATCCAGATCTTCGGAGTTCCGGTCAATTTTTTCTTTGTCAATTTCAATGATAATGACGTCATGGCCTTTTTTTGCCAGGGTGCGGGCTGTGATCAGGGTCACAGGTCCGGCACCGGAAAATACAATTTTCATATCATTCCCTCATTCTTTTTCCAAACCAGGTTGGCGGGCTGAATAAAACCAGCCACGCAAATATTTCAAGACGTCCCAAAAACATGTCCATACAAAGCACACCCTTGAGAAACGGATGGAGCATCGGGCCTGAGATACCTGCTGTAAGGCCCGCCGTTCCAAGGGCAGATACGACTTCAAACAATGCATTCATTGGGTCGTACCCCATGAATACAAAAGGAAACCAGGATAAAACAATACAAATGAAAAATGCCAGAACAAGACAGAGTGCGTTCTGAATTTCCGAATTTTCAAGGCGACGTCCATCCAACTGCGCTCGAACCACTGCGTTCTGAGGTATGCCGGGCCTAAGGACAATCAACTGTAGGATCCGCAATGCTATCAACAGCCGCAATATCTTGATGCCCCCGGCGGTGGACCCAGCGCAGCCCCCCATGGACATGGAAATCATGAGAATTAGTTTTGATGCGGCATCAATCCCAGAAATATTCAAAGTGGAAAACCCGGATGTACTCTGTGCGGAAAATGCGTTCAAAACCCCATGATACACTGCCCGGGGCCAGACAAGGCCGGATTGACTCCAGAGCGTTGCGGATAGCAGAAAAGAAAAAATCAGGCCTGCCACCAGGAACGTCAGTATCTGACTGTCCCGCACAACCGCCTGCCAGCCTTTGTTCCGCAGGCGTTGGTATAACAACAGCGGGGTTGCACCGGCAATGGAAATCAAAGTTACCCATACCGGTGTCCAGTGCCCCGGCATGTCGGCCAGGCTGGCATTGTGCGGTGAAAAACCGCCCGTGGAAACTGCGGCAAAAGTATATATTACAGCATTGAACCAGCCGGAACCCAGGCATCCAAGGAGAACAATACCGGCAGCAGTTATCATGGCATAAGTAAAAAAAACCCGGCGTATAACCGCTCTGGTTCCGCCAACCGGATCGGTTTCATAACCTTCCAAGTCACCCAGCCGCTTGGCTGCGGCACCGGGCTGGATCATTACCGCCAAAGAGAGTGCAACAATGCCCAAGCCCCCTACCCACTGAGACCAGGCTCTGGCAAACAGGAACGTAACAGGCTTGCCGCTGACATCATTTAAAGTTGTCAATCCTGTTGTGGTAATCGCGGAAATGCTTTCAAAAAGGGCATTGGAAAAACTCAGTCCTGGGAGCATGGTGGGCCATGTCAGGACAAGGGGGGTGAATACAAAAATCATCACCGTGACCACCATGGCTTCATTGGCCTGGATCTGTTTGGAGCGGGGCAGACGAATTAAAAGTAAACCCAGTGCCATTACGCCTGATGCAACAATGGCATAGCGAATGGCAGTCGCCCAGTCTGCCATGAATAATGATACTAAAAACGGTACCAGCGTAAGAACAGCCAATGCAGTACAAAGCTCTCCAAAATACCTCAAGATTGGAATGGGACGAACGGGATATTTTAATATTTGCATGGGCTGATCTACCCTCCTAAACTGGACAAGTGGTACTTAAATTAGACCTCGTATTCGGGTAATGCAGGGGCACGTTGCACCGTGCCCCTACTATTCACATTATGTTTATTAAAAAATAAAACTTCCGGGTAACCTCAGCAGAGCCCCCCCGAGGGGCAATAGGAACTGGCCAATTGGGCCGTCTACGGTTCCGGGCCGAGCCCCCATTGCCCCTCGGGGGGGGGGGCGGCATGATATCATTTTCAATATTCGTTGTGGGCAGGCCGAGGCCAGAATACGCTCTGCCTGTGGCCGTTATATGGGTATAATCCCTTATTTTTAATCGTGATGTTGTATAACATCCAGCTGACACGCGGAATAAAGACCCTGAACAGCTGCCTTAATATGGCTGGACAGGGAGCATCAATTGAAGCGTAGAAAAGGCATTGCCTCCTGAGACCCCTCACTGTCTTAGAGAAATGGATTACCAATCATCTCCTGTAATTTTTTTGTAATACTTTTTTCAAAAGGTCTTCCGTAATAATCATATAACCGAGTTTCATACTCAATATTAACCGGCTTTTCCGCATCGAATTCAGGACTGTTCCTGACCTGTTCTACAGTCAAACTCACTGACAGACACCTTTCTGTCCAACTCACATCCTCTACCCAGTTCATGGACAGCAGGACTTTTTTACCTCCGGGCAACCAGTCCCGGGTGTCCACCACCACGTAGCGGATGGCCCAGGTTTTATCATCAATGATAAAATCCTCCACATGCC
>CAYSSE010000130.1:0-11182 GCA_964433355.1 uncultured Desulfocicer sp. | reverse complement strand
ATGTTATCATCACCAAAGAGGCTCCCAACTACAGTATTGACAACATGAAATAAGGGACTCATAACCAAAAGTTCATCAGCATGCGAAGCATGTCTGTTGCAACTTTTGGTTGGAAGGCGAGCGCAGCGAGTCCTTCCAACAAATAATCTACCCAATTTAAATTGAAACACATTCGTAATTAAAGTCTATTACTTTGAAAGCGGGTAGTTTTATTCTTATGAGCCGTTTGCAGAAATAAAATCTTTTAAGCCTGTTCACTACATGTGTTTGCCATATTAGTGCATTGTCAATATATGAGCCTGTTGATTAAGTCGCTTTTTGCAAAATGAGCATACAACATCTTGATATTGGATGATTTAATATCTACCATATTGTATCTATAATCCAGAGATTTGTACTAAATCAACAGGGTCATATATAGTGTTGTTGCCATCGGAAAAGTTGTTTCTGCAAAACCCTTTTATGAAATCCCTAACCGCCATGCAATGGTATAACACCCATGCCCTAACGGACACAACGAATATAGGGTCGTAGACGCGGAGCCAAATGGCTGTATACCGCCCCCGGGGAGGGGTAATGGAAGCGACCCGGAACTGTTAGACAGCCCAATTGGTCTGTTCCATTACCCCTCCCCGGGGGCTCTGCTGAGGCCACTTGGACACTTCATTCATGGCTGTAACCACCAGCCACAACGAAAAATGAAAGTCCTTTAATTCCAGCATATTGGTGAGACTTTCTTATAAAAACGTATTATCGCGTTACAGGGCCTACATTTCAATGACAGATTTCACATCAGCATCAAATTTTTATCATCTCCACGTTCACACCGAATATTCCCTGCTGGATGGTGCCATCCGCCTGGATGCCCTGCTTAATCAATGCCGGGAGTTTGGCATGGATGCTGTTGCCATGACCGACCATGGCACCATGTTTGGTGCGGCTCCCTTTAATGATAAAGCCGGTAAAGCAGGCATCAGGCCCATCATCGGGTGTGAGATGTATGTTGCCCCCAGAACCATCACCCATAAAACCGCCCAGGACAATAAAGGGTTGAACCACCTGGTGCTCCTTGCCAAAGACAGAGAGGGCTATACAAATCTTTGCAAATTGGCCTCCCGGGCCCAGCTGGAAGGATTTTATTACAAACCCCGGGTGGATAAAGAGCTGTTGGCCCATTATAGTAAGGGGCTCATTGCCATGTCTGCCTGCCTCAAGGGAGAGCTTGCCCAGCGTATTCTTGAAAAAAAGATAGATGAGGCCGATGAGGCAGCCCGATTTTTTATGAAAACCTTTGGGGAAGATAATTTTTATCTGGAGGTTCAGCACAACGGCATGGCCATCCAGGAGACGGTGAACCAGGGCTTATTTGATTTAAGTCAGCGCCTTTCCATCCCCATGGTGGCCACCAACGACTGTCATTATCTGTCAAAAAACGATGTCAGGGCCCACGCGGCCCTGTTGTGCATCCAGACCGGTGATACCCTGAACAACGAAAATCGGTTCAAATTTGATTCGGATCAGCTCTATTTTAAATCCCCCCAGGAGATGATAGATTCCCTGGGGCAATACCCTGGAGCCATTGAAAATACTTGTAAAATTGCGGCCCGGTGCCATGTGGAATTTGATGATAAAGTCTATCATTTCCCCCGGTATGAAACAGACACCAATGAAACCGTGGATCAGATTTTTGACCGTCAGGTGCGGGAAGGATTTGAAAAACGACTGGCGGTGCTGAAACGAAAAAACCCGGACATTGATGAAAAACTTTATAGAGAACGTCTGGATTACGAAATTGGCATAATTTTGGACATGGGCTTTCCCGGTTATTTTCTCATTGTGGCAGACTTTATTCGATACTCCAATGAGAATGATATCCCGGTGGGCCCTGGCCGTGGATCGGCCGCTGGCAGTATGGTTGCCTATTCCATGGAGATAACAGCCCTGGATCCCATCGAACATGGGTTGATCTTTGAGCGATTTTTAAACCCTGCCCGTATCAGCATGCCAGATATTGATGTGGATTTTTGCATTGAAGGACGGGAACAGGTTTATAAGTACGTCATTGACCGATATGGCGGTGGAGAGTACGTTTCCCAGATCATCACCTTTGGAAAACTAAAGGCCAAGGCGGTACTCCGGGATGTGGGAAGGGCGCTTGGCGTTCCCCTGCCCGAGGTGGATGTCATCGCAAAAATGGTTCCGGATGGTGCCAAAAATTTGACCCTGGCCATGGAAGAGGTGCCTGGCATCCCTGCCAAGGCCGATGGTCACCCCGAAATACAGGAGCTTCTGGATATTGCCCTGCTGCTGGAGGGCTTGCCCCGCCACGCCTCCACCCATGCCGCCGGGGTGGTGATTTCTGATAAACCCCTGGTGGAATATCTGCCTTTATACAAGGGGAAAGAGGGGGAGGTTGTTACCCAGTTTGACATGAACTATGTGGAAAATCTGGGACTTGTAAAGTTTGACTTTCTGGGGCTTCGGAACCTCACTGTTATTAAGAATACCTTGGCACTTCTTAAAAAGCAGGATAAGCCCATCCCCGATCTTCTGGAGTTGGATTTTGATGATAAGGAGACCTACGCACTTCTGGCTCGGGCTGATACCACCGGGGTGTTTCAGCTGGAAAGTTCGGGCATGAAAGAGCTTATTGCCCGGCTTCAGCCTGCCTGTTTCAGTGATATTGTGGCCCTGGTGGCCTTGTATAGGCCCGGCCCCCTGGACAGTGGCATGGCAGATTCCTATGTGGAGCGAAAACATGGCCGTGAAGAGGTGGTGTACCTGTTCCCAGAGCTGGAGCCCATATTAAAGGAAACCTACGGGGTGATCCTCTACCAGGAGCAGGTGATGAAAATTGCCGGGGTTCTGGCCAATTATTCCATGGCCGATGCCGACGGGCTGCGTAAAGCCATGGGTAAGAAAATTGCCGCCATGATGGAGCAACACCGAGGTCTTTTTCTCAAAGGTGCCAAGGAGAACAACCTGTGCGAAAAAAAGGCTGGAGAGCTTTTTGATCTCATGGAAAAATTTGGTGGATATGGATTTAATAAATCCCACAGTGCCGCCTATGCCCTGATCTGTTTTCAGACAGCCTTTCTCAAAGCCCATTATCCCCGGGAATACATGGCTGCCCTGATGACCAGTGAAATGAGCAACTCTGACAGTGTGGTCAAATACATGGAGGAGTGCCGGAACCAGT
Organism: uncultured Desulfocicer sp.; assembly: GCA_964433355.1. GTDB lineage: Bacteria > Desulfobacterota > Desulfobacteria > Desulfobacterales > Desulfobacteraceae > Desulfocicer. The sequence continues at coordinate 7,983 of CAYSSE010000130.1, read as the reverse complement.
CCATTGACGTGCAGCCCCCGGATATCAATGAATCCGATGCGGTGTTCACTGTCACCAGCACGGCCATCCGGTTTGGCATGGCCGCCGTGAAAAATGTGGGATCTGCTGCCATTGATTCCATTGTGGAGGCAAGGGAGAGTGGTGGCCCCTTTAAAACCATTTATGAATTTTGTGAGCGGGTGCTCCTTGGCAAGGTTAATAAGCGGGTCTTAGAAGCGCTGATCAAATGTGGTGGCTTTGATTCCACGGGTGCCAGGCGCAGCCAGCTCATGGCCACCCTGGAAGAAGCCTTGGATCATGGGAACCGCATCCAGCGGGAAAAAGCTGATTCCCAAATGGATCTTTTTGCTGACATGGAGGGGGGCGTTGCAGCCCCGATAAGCCTTCCCCAAATGCCGGATATTGAAGAGTGGGACACCAACGATCTATTGGCCCTGGAAAAGGAAACCCTGGGCTTTTACATCACCGGCCACCCCCTGGAAAAATACCGGAAAATTCTTTCCACCTATGCCAATTATACCTCCACCACCATCCATGAAGCACCAGACAAGATGGCGGTGCGTGTGGGGGGCACCATTCGGCCGTTGAAAATATTAAAAACCAAAAATGGAGATCTCATGGCCTTTGTGGCCCTGGATGACATTCAGGGCAGTGTGGAGGTGGTGGTGTTTCCTGAACCCTATGCGGAATTCCATCAGTTGATTTCCGATGAGGCTTTTGTCATTATCCAGGGACAGGTTCAGAAAAAGGAAAATTCCGTAAAAATCCTGGCTGATCGTATTGTTCCCATGGAAATGGCGGAAAAAGAGTGGACATCGAGTATTCTTATCAACCTTCACACCCATGGCGTTGGGGAGGATGTGCTTGAAAAATTAAAAACCATTGTGGATCGATACCCCGGAGAGTGTCCGGTGTATTTAACTGTGTACATCCAGGGAGGGGCTACGGTGGTGATCCAGCTTTCCGAAGCAGATCGTCTGGAACCGGCCCCGGGTCTTTTTAAAGATGTGGCGGCCCTTTTGGGGGCGGATGCCATTGAATGTCGATGTGCCCCGGCAAAGAACCGGGTCAGAAAGAAAAAATGGTATCCGAAAAATGGGAATGCTTCTAATTAGGGTGTCAGAATATATTGATTTACCGTTTATCAATTCCAAACAACCATTGTTACTTAATTTGGGCCTGATTAAACGATAAATTGAAAATTTTTGAGTCCCTTAGACAAGAAAGGTAAACAATATGGGATGGCTTGGAAAAGTGGTGGGCGGTACAATCGGTTTTGCATTGGGAGGCCCCATCGGTGCTGTGGCCGGGGCAGCCTTTGGGCATAGCTTTGACAAAAAAGAGGAGCGATATCTTTCACAAGGGGGAGGACTTTATCCCAATCTATCTACGGATGAAGAAGCCCAGATGACCTTTTTTGTGGCGGCCTTTTCCATGTTGGCAAAGCTCACCAAAGCTGATGGTAAGGTGACGGATCCTGAAATTGCCTCCATTGAGACGTTCATGACAAGAGACCTCAACCTGGATGTTGATGGCAGAAACAGTGCCGTGAATATCTTCCGCCAGGCCCTGCACTCCCCGGAAAGCTTTGACGCCTTTGCCCTGCAGTTTTATCGGGTATTCAGGGTGCAGCCCCGGATCATTGAGCTGATGATGGATGTATTGTTCCGGGTGTCTGCGGCTGATGGTGCCATTTCCCCACAGGAGGATGTGCTTCTCCAGACTGCGGCGGGTATATTTCATATCCATCCCATGGATTATGAAAGAATCAAGGCACGGTATGTGAAAACAATTAATAAAGCCTATGCTGTTCTTAAATGCGACGAAACAGCCAGCAATGAAGATCTTAAAAAAAGTTATAGGAAACTTGTGTCTGAGTATCATCCAGATAAGATTGCATCCAAGGGATTGCCCGAAGAGTTCACGGCCCTTGCCAGTGATAAATTCCGGGAGATCCAGGATGCCTGGGAGAGTATTAAAACTGAGCGGGGCATTTAGATTTTTATTTCTTATTTTCGTGTTATTTTTGCAAGAGAATCAGCAACCCTTTTGGTTTTGGCTTGTCAAAGTTAGGAATGAGTCGATTTTTTAAACAGGGTAAGATCTCAATAAACCGGGCATTCAGGGGCTTTTTTTGAATAGTGCCCGGCGTTAAAGGCTAATCAGGCTTTGCCAGCTCGTGGTTATTGAGAACTTACTAAACAGGCTATTAACTACTCCATTGCATTGTTACTGGGGTTACAGAACCCGTCCCAGAAGCAGTGGGGGATCATTCCCATCAATATGATCCAGTTGAACGGGAATTACCTTTTTTTTCAAATCATCAGATCCCTCCACCTGGACGGTAAGATAATTGGACGTCACCGCCTTTAAATTTCCTGTAACAGCATCTCTTTTTTCCTGGATGACTGCTTCCAGAGGACGGCCCATATTTGCTGTTTCAAATTCCCGGGTTTTTCGTTCACCCAGGCTTCGCATCATGCTGCATCTTTCCCGGATGATCTCCCGGGGCACCTTGTCCGGATAATCAAATGCCGGGGTTCCCTCCCGGGGGGAAAAAGGAAATACATGGAGATGGGTGATGGGAAGGGATCGGATAAGGTTGAATGTATTTTTAAAGGCAGCTTCGTTTTCTCCGGGAAACCCCTGGAGAATATCCACGCCAATGGCGGCAAAGGGTTTTTTCCTACGGATTTTTTTGACCAGTGATTTAAACAGGGCCGCATCATAGGGTCGTTTCATCCGGGATAAGATTTCATCGTCTCCACTTTGCAGGGGGATGTGAAAATGTTCACAAAAAATAGGGTTTTTGACCATCAAATTAATGATGTTGTCCGTAAGTTCCCTGGGCTCCACGGAACTTAATCTAATTCGGTGGATGGGTTTTTCATGGGCAATGAGCCTTAGCAGGGATTCCAGGGAACTTTTTTCTTTAAAGTCCAGTCCATAGGCTCCGGTATGAATGCCGGTGATGATGGCCTCGGCATAGCCCGCCTCATCCAATGCCCTAAGATGGGAAATCACCTCGTGCCGGGGCATGCTCCGGCTTCGTCCCCGGGCATGGGGAACAATGCAGTAGGTGCAAAACGCATTACATCCATCCTGGATTTTAAGGTAGGCCCGGGTGTTATCACCGGTGACCGCCGGGGAAAAGGATTGAAATTTGGTGTCATGGCAGTCATTGGATGTGGGATCTTGAAATTTTTCCAAGGCATTTTCTGCCGTGGGCAGTAAGTGCGAGTTTACCTGGCTTTTCTCTTCAGGTTTTCCATCAGTGGGAGGAACTCCTCCCCCTGAATCGTTTGGAGAAAAAGAGGCAAGGATCACCTTTGCAATGTTAAATTTATCCCCATGCCCGATGACATAATCCACTTCTTTTATTTTTCTGATTTCATGGGCTGCGGTCTGGGCATGGCAGCCCGTGACAATGATTTTAGCCCGGGGATTGCTTCGGATGATGCTGCGAGTTTCCTGGCGGGATTGCCGGGTGGCCCGGGCCGTCACGGCACAGGTGTTGATAATGCAGATGTCAGCTTTTTCACAGTGGTGGGTGGCTGTCCAGCCATGGGCCATAAGCTCAGATGCAATGCCATCGGACTCATACTGATTAACCTTGCATCCCAATGTGGTGATATAAAATGATTTCATTGAATAATTCCTGCTCCGATAACCCTGTCATCTATATAAAAAACAGCCCCTTGGCCGGGGGTTACAGCGTTTTGGGGTTGATTGAGCGCAACGGTAATGCCATTGTTGCAGGCAGTGATCTGTGCGGTTTCTCCTTTGTGGCTATACCGGATTCTAACTTCAACGGTCATGGGTTTTGTAAGGGGGGTGGATAAGAGCCAGTTCACCTGGTTCACTGTAAAATGGCTTTCCAGAAGATCTTCCTTGAATCCCACCACCAAGTGATTTTTTTCCATATCAATCTTTTTGACATAATAGGGGGCTGGTCCCGGGCAGTTAAGCCCCCGGCGTTGGCCCACGGTGTAGCAATGCAAGCCTTTGTGGTGTCCCAGAATATCCCCTGCCGGGGTGACAATGGGGCCGGGTTGGAATGTGTCTTCTTTGGTATGAGCCACGATGAAATCGGAAAAGGAAGGCTCTTTAATAAAACAGATATCCTGGCTCTCCTTTTTTTCCGGCGGAGAAAGATGGTTTGCATGGGCCAGGGCCATCACCTCCTGTTTGGTCATTTCTCCCAATGGAAATATTGCTTTTTGCAGTTGAGGTTTTGTGAGCATGGCCAGAAAATAAGACTGCTCCTTGGTACGATCCCTCCCCTTATAAAGGGCAGGAATCCCTTGTTCGTCTGGCTTGATTCTGGCATAATGACCCGTGGCAATGTGGGTGGCTCCCCGTTTCATTGCCGCCTCCATCAATGCCCCGAACTTGATGGTTTGATTACACATAATACAGGGATTGGGGGTTTGCCCGGAAAGATAGGTGTGGGTAAAATAATCGACCACATGGTGGGTGAACTGCTCAGAAAGATCCACAGTGAATATCTTCAGCCCCAATTGGCGGGAAAGACAAGGGATGTCAACGGGGTGGGATTCATACCCAGTGGTAAAGTGGATGCCAAACAGTTCTACCTGGGACTCTTGTTTGAGCAGAAAGGCAGATACCAAGGAGTCCACCCCTCCGCTTACGGCAATGGCAATGGTTTTTTTCACTGAAACATATCTTCGGTGTTCTTGGAATAAAGACCCATGGCCCGGGTGGGGCAGGTGACAATACATAACTCGCACACGGTGCATTTGTCCTTATCGTATATGACTTCCATCTCTGGTCGCTTTACATAAAGAGCCTGGGTGGGACACACCGCCGTGCAGGCCCCGCAATGGGTACACTTTGAGGTGTCTCTCCAGATTTCCTGCTCTGCAGAGCTGACCCTGACCCCCTGGTTTTTAAGGAATCTAACGCCTTTTTTATAATTGTCCCGGGTGCCGAATATTTCAAGAACCATATAACCATCCTTGCTGTTGGATACCTTGGCTCCCAGAATGTTGAACAGTAGATCGTATTTTTTAGTCAGGTAGCACACCACTGCTTTTTGTGCCACATCCGGTGGAAAATGAAGAATTAATATTTTAGAGTACAAAGCAACTCCTTAAGGCTTTTTGTAAATAATTTTTTGACAAAACCATAATTTAAGAAATATTATGGTTGCGGTCAAGGGTTATGTTTGAAATCATTCAAAATGTCAGTTTTTGAGGGAAATGTAATGAATCGATTTGCCTATTACATGTCTGGGTATGCCTTTAAAGCCTTTTCCGGATTTTCAAAAACCCGGGTGACCCTACACGGTGAAAAAAATATTCCCAAGGGCTCTATTATTTATACGGCCAACCATTTCACCCGCATTGAAACCGTATTTCTTCCCTACCACATCCACTCCATTACAAAAAAACCAGTCTGGTCCCTTGCGGCGGCTGAGCTGTTCCAGGGGGCACTTAAGGGAACTCTGGAAGCCATGGGGGCGGTTTCCACCAAAGACCCCCAACGGGATTTTCTAATTGTGAAAGGGTTATTGTCAGGAAAGGCTGAATGTATTATTTTTCCCGAAGGACTCATGGTGAAGAATAAAAAAATCCTGGTGGACGAGGGATTTAGAATTTACCAGGATGGTGAGTTTCAAAGGCCCCACACCGGGGCTGCCACCATTGCCCTGCGTACCGAGTTTTACCGGGAACGACTTCGCCGGGCCCAGAAGATAAATCCCAATGAATTCAAACGCCTGGTGGATATATACGAAATTGAATCCCCGGAGGCAGTGCTGGACAGTGAGACCTTTATCATGCCGGTGAATATTACCTATTATCCGGTGCGGGCCAAGGAAAACATGTTGAGTCGCATTGCCCAGAACATGATAGAAAACCCCTCCCAGCGCATGATGGATGAATTGATGACCGAAGGTACCATGGTATTTTCCGGTGTGGATGTGGATATTCGTTTTGGGAATGCCATTCCCGTGCGGAATCTTTTTTTCAACGGATTTGTAGAAAGTGATCTCACCTCCAGGCGGCGGGTTGAATTTTCCCCCCGCCTGAGTTCTAACCATGTGATGCGGGCCAGTGCTCTGGATCTAATGAATCAATACATGTCCGGGGTTTATGACATGACCACCTTGAATTATGATCATATCTTTGCCTCTATTTTAAAATATCTGCCCGATGATGGAACTCCCATCAATGCCTATGATTTCCGGTGCCGGGCATTTTTGGCCACGGCAGCCTGCACCATGTCGCTGCACTGTCATTTTCACAGAAGCCTTTATGATAACCAGGTGCATCTCCTCATTGATGATCGCTTTAACAGGTATGAGGATTTTATGCGGTTGGCCTATGAAACGGGTGTCATTTCCGTTCAGGGGGATCAGTTTTCGAAAAATCAGACAAAGTTCACCTCTCCTTCGGAATTTCATTCCGCCAGGATGGAAAATCCAGTGGCCGTGATTGCCAACGAGGTGGAACCCCTTATCCCTCTCCAGGCGTATTTCAAGGCGCTTGCCCTGAAACCAGGCCATGAAATCACCCAAGGTATCAGAGAGCAACTGCTGGAAAAACATCGCAGTGAATTTGAAGCTGATTTCATTAACACCGCATCGGCTGAAAATATCCGGGATAAACGGTGTGGGTTTCCCCTCCTTTTAAAGGGAAACAAACAAGCAATGGCCATATTGTTACTCCACGATTATCTTTCGTCACCCGGAGAGATGAAAGCCCTGGCAACCCATCTCAATGATAAGGGCTTCACCGTATATGTGCCACGGCTCAAGGGACATGGTACCACGGTGGAGGATCTTGCCGGAATTGGTTTTGAAAAATGGGTGGAGTCTGCCGAGGAGGCCCTTGTGGTGGTGCGGCATTTCAGTTCACGCTTTGCCGTGGGGGGGGTGGGGATCGGGGGATGTATTGCCATGTATCTTCAGGCCCGGGCCTTGGACTCTTTGGCCTTTTTTGCGGTGTCACCCCCCCTTTCCATGAAGGACTTTTCACCTTCCTTTGTGACGTCTCCGGGCATATGGCATCAGATAATGAAAAAAGCCAGGGTAAAACCCGATGAAACAATAGCAGCAGCAGATGCACCTGTAATTTCCAGGGTGGCCTATGACAAAAATTCAGCATCGGGTATGAAACAGGTGGAGAGATTTTTGGATCAGGTTGAACCTTTTATAAAAAATATCAAAGCCCCGGGCTTGATCATGCAATCCCGGGAAAATCCCGTGGTTGATGTCCAGGGCACTGAAAAATTGTTTAAGCGCATGGGTTCAAATATAAAGGAATTTTATCTGTTTGATATAAAACACCATGGCCTTCCCTTGGAATGCAGTCCAGATGGGGCACGGATGTTTGGGGCTATTTCTCAATTTTTGATCGCAATGATGATCCAGGAGCAGTAGATCTTAACAGCCCCAGATGTTGAATGGAAGATGGTGGACGGGATCAGTATTTAATAACACAGCCTGACCCCGTGGATGGATCATGTTTCTGGCAAGCGTTGCAAACAAGCCAGAAACACAACATGAGCCATACAAAAATTAAGATTGCATCATTGTTGCCGGATCAAGGAGAAAAACTTTATTTTCACTGTCACCATCTTTAAGAACAACAACTTCGATTTTATCATCCTGGGGATTGAGAAACAGGGCCTTGTCAAAACGATCCTTGGTTTTATCCAACTGGGGAGGGAATCCTTCCGGGGTCAGGGCTTCTTCCCGGTGGCTCTGCATGGAGAACCATGCAGAAATAGAAAAATCATTGGCCAGTTGCGCCACTTCATCCAGAGCAACGGTGTTGTCCTGGTCAAAGTCAATGCCGTCAATGACCATCATGGCGGGCAATTCAAGATTTTCTTTTTTCAGGGTCGCCAGGTATTCCCGAATATTTTCAGAAGAAAAGCCGGTTTCATTGTAGCTGATGCCAAGCTTGCAGGTGTCAATGTCTTCCCAGAGCCGATTGGCCTTTACAGGATCAATGT
>CAYSSE010000129.1:0-11191 GCA_964433355.1 uncultured Desulfocicer sp. | reverse complement strand
CCAAGCCGTCCATATTGGGCATTTTTAAATCGGATAAAACCACATCCGGCGTATACTGACGGATTTTTTCCAGGGCTTCTTTGCCATCATGGGCACTTATGGTTTTATACCCTTCAGATTCCATCAATCGACACAACAGGCGGCATATGTCCGGTTCGTCATCCACAATTAAAATTTTGGCAGTTTGCAAATCCATTCTGGGTATTCGCTCTCCTGTTCTATTCTATGCGGTTATTCTCCACCACCTGAAGCACTACCACCTGAAACCTTTGCCCGCCCATTGTGGTGAAGTGGATGATAAGTCTATGATCAGCCCCAAAGATCTGATCGCGTGATGGCGGCAAGGGGTTAGACAGAACGAAATCAGAATCAAATCTCAAGGGTCATTGTGAGGGATTGAGGTTTCCTGCAGGATGATAAAGAGGATAAATAACTTCAATATCCGGATTGAGATAATTTTCAATATTGTGTAATATCCCCAGGAAAATAATTCCTGTTTCGTCGGTATTCAGTGTTTGTCCGATTCTCTCTGCTACATACTGATCCCTTTGTTCCAATAATTTTTGATTTGAAAGGGAATCTGAAACATCATCATAGGCCGTCATCTGACGTTTAACGGCTTCATACTCTTGTAGCAGGATGGCAGGAGATTCTGTTCCCATAATGGTTGCTCCTTTTCCCATGAGCTTTGAAAGCAATTGATAATTGGGACTTCCCTGATTCACCATATCCTGGACAATCTTTTTTTCTTTGCCGCACACGGCAAGGCCATCCTGATACAGGCGAACGGCTTTGTATGAAAGAGACATATCCAGGAGGGATTGTTCAATATCCAGCCACATCTGTTTTATTGCAACTGATTTCCGCTCTGCGGATTCTGGACCGGATTGCCTGAGGGTCTCCCTTCGAACCACCTCTTTCAATTGCCCGAAATCTTCCGGGGAATGGATAATGGGATAATAAATTAATGTCCTCTGTTTTGTTTCAGGGCGGATAATTTTAGTTTTTCCTTTGCTCATGTCTAATTTTTCTGTTTTGATTAAAAGTATGGAATTTATTCCATGGAAATAAATACATATTACTATAGACCTATTACCATATTCATGCTGCCGTCACAATTCATTTGAATTTGGACTTTTGCTCCAGTTGGGAGTTGGGACTATTTAATAACCATGCAATGCAAATTGTAGATCAAAACTATGAATTCAGTTCTTTGAAAAATAAATTTTAAAAATTTAAAGTACCAATGCCAAATATAAAAGCAAAAAATATGCCATGCTGTAGCGTTGTAATTATTATTTTTAGAAAATTGCTGCTCTGGTCGGGATTGGTTTGGAACTGGGAGGCAACAACAGGAGGGTCCGGGGGAGGGCAAATGGTATCAAAAAACCACTATTTTAAAACTTCACCGGTTCAACCTGTGTCTGAGTATAAGTACCCATGCATATGTTTTTCGGTATTCCACAGAGATATACCGTTGATATTTATGGATTTTATTTTGAGGAATATATACTCGGGTACTTAGTTCGCCGGTGATCCCGGCACCAGTGCCCAAAATGTTTGGCATCCTTAATATGACCCCAAAAGTAGTTTGCAGTCTTTTGGAAAAAGCTCCTGCAAATGTGGAATAATCAAAAAAAGTGTACGACACTTTTGAAGGATGCCGAAATTTTTATGAATAAATCTGAACCAACCATAACCCCCACGTTTTTCACTTCCTGTCATGCCATGTTTATTCAGTCCTGATGTGTGATATCCTACGATCCACACCCGCTTTATATGATGTAAAAGAGTTGTAATTGGTTGTGAATTCATGTAAATAACACTCTTTTGGAATCATCAAGAAAAACAATGACCCCAAAGGCAGTAGATGTGCATGGGATCTTAAATAATAAGGATATAGTGTGTTACTGGACGTTCGTTCTTTAAGCTGCAGCATCGGACAAAAATCAATTTTCACGCCACTTTCCTTTCAGGTAAATCATGGGGAAATGGTGTGCATTGAGGGCGGTTCCGGGAGAGGCAAATCTTCACTTCTTTTTGGCATCCGGGGAATCAGCCAGGAAGAAAAACAGTACACCGGGGAGATTCTTTGCAAGGGAACCCCCTTGGATGCCGTGGCCCGGCAACGCATGGGACTTATTCTTCAAAATCCCCATTCCCAAATGATCTCCACCCTGGTGTGCGAAGAGTTGATGTTTGGCCTGGAGGACAGTGAAGCCCCTGATATCCAGGACCGTTTTCATAAGGAAGTGGCCCTGCTGGGCCTGGAACCCTTGCTGGACAAGCCTATCAGAACTCTTTCTTCCGGTCAGAAACATCTGGTTGCCATTGGTGCTGCCGGAATGCTGCATTCTGAACTGCTGTTAATGGACGAACCTTTTCTCTACCTGGACCCCGCTAATATTTGTAAAGTTCTTGATTATATCCGGTATCTCAGGGGGCAAGGGGTGGGCGTGGTACTCACTTCACATCCTGGTATTATCCCTTCCCATGAGGTGGATAAAGTCGTTTTGCTGGAGTCTTCCACCAAAAGAGTGTTCTTCTTTCCTGAAATAACAGTTCTTGATCCGTCTCCGGTCTCACCGGTGTCTCTGGGTAAAAGACGTCTGGTCCTTGACCGGGTGGGATATGGGTATGAGGGAACATCGCTGCTGGCAGCAGACATCTCCCTTAACCTCACCAGTGGAAAAGAATTCTGGATTAAAGGGTGTAACGGCTCCGGTAAAACCACCCTGCTTAAAATTCTCTCCGGTGCCCGGGAGCCCGAACTGGGTCAGGTGATTCAGGCGGATGACCAAGGTCCATGCCGGGTCATGACCCTGACCCAGAATCCAGACAGGCATTTTTTTGAACCCACGGTTCAAAAAGAGATGGCTGCGGCATTAATGGGTAAACAGCGGGATCTTGAAAAATTAAAGGCAGCAACCCCTGAAATTGAAACCCTTTTGAGCTGTGTGGGGCTGGCCGAAAAATCACAAATTTCTCCATTCAAACTTTCCTTTGGGGAAAAAATTCATCTGGCCGCAGCCCAGGCAGTTCTGTTACGTCCTGACTTTATTTTTGTGGATGATATTTTGGGATTTCTGGATGGCCAGGAACGGGAACATCTGCTTTGTTTTCTGCGCATGGCCATGGCCCGGACCGGCTGTGGTCTGGTGTTCACCAGCAGTCGGGGCAAATATGTCAATGGCCCGGACGTCATGGTAATCCGCCTGGAAGATTATATCCCCGGATCAGGTGAAACGCTTTCTTCCCAGGCATTTGACCAGGAATCTGATTCCCTAAACAAAAGCAATGGGAAAAAAAAGAGACAGGAAAGGGGCATTTTTAAACGCATGTTCCGAAGATTCAAGGCCCCGGCCTATGATTATGTGGCCGGTGAATCTGTCATGCACAAGGCCCCCCCACTGATGAAAATGGCCATAAATATGGCTATCTGGTTTCTCATATACACCCTTGGGCCCGGGGGATATCCTTCACTGGCGGTGCTCTTGTTTCTCTATTATCTGCTGTCCGGCATGGGGGTGGGCCGTTTTTTTGCAGACAGCCGTTTCTTTGTGATTCAAACGCTTGTTTTTGCGGTATTCATGCCCATATTCCGCTGGAATATTACGGCCGCAGGGGAGGGCGTTCTGGCCGGAATTCGGGTGTGGCTGTTTTTTATCCCCGTCATGGTCATGATGCGAACCACCACCGTTGGGGAGTGGATGTCTCTTTTTTCCCGATTTTTATCCCGGAATAAAAAACTGGCCATGGGCATTGCCTTTGGACTGCTTCCCTGCATCACCGCTGATGCCAGGGAAATCATTCACATCCAGGGGCAAAAGGGGCTGGTGCCGGATAAAAAGGATTTGCTCCACCCCAAACAATTATTTGTCGGGCTCAAGGCCGTGTTTATTCCCCTTTTGATCCTTATAGAAGATATTTCAACACTGGCGGGATTGTCGGTGAAACTCAAAGGTATGGAAGATTGATGCAAGAAAAAGAAAAACCCATTCGGACAAAAATTCCCAAGGAGCAACCGATAACACATAAAAATGAGCTTGGAAACCTTCCTCCAAATGAAAAGCCTCTTTCCCATCCCAGTGAAAACCAGGTGCTCCCTGGGGCTGAGAATCAACCGCTTCATTTAAGTGAAAATCGTACAGAAAAACAAAAATCGCGATTGACGATTTCTGAAACCATTTTATTGACGGTATTTGCCTTGGTGTCAGTGGCGGTAAAACAGATGCTTCGCCTGGATCTCAATCTTCCCGGACACTCCTATGTGGTGTATATTTTTTTTCTGGTATTCGGACCGTGTTATGTGAACAAAAAAGGGGCCGCCGCTTACATGGGCATTGTGGCAGGAATTTTTGCGGTGATTGCAGGGTCACGCAAAGGGGTGCTGGATATATTGCGGTTCTGTATGCCTGGTTTTTTCCTGGAATTGACCCGATATCTGCCCACCCTGGGACACCCCCTGGTCAACCGGGTGGTGGAGGGTGTGCTGGCGGCCCTGATCATGCATGTGGTTAAATCGGGGCTCAACCTGATCACAGGAAAACCCCTGGAGGTGGTGCTGATCAAGTTTTATCCCGGCCTTCTCACCTATCCCCTTATCGGGTTCGCCTGTGGGGTGTGTGCCTATTTCATGTATGGTGCAGTGCGAGAATACAAAGGCAGGTAAACGGTATTTGTTTTTATATGAAAAGGTAGCCTCCAAGTTTACCTCAGCAGAGCCCCCCCGATGGGCAATAGGAACCGGCCAATCGAGCCGTCTACGGTTCCGGGCCGGGCCCATTGCCCGTCGGGGGGGCGGCATGATTCCATTTTCAATATTCGTTGTGTCCACAGGACATGTGGGTTTATATGAAAAAAAAGGTGCTGGGTTTTGGGTGTTGGGTCTTGGGGTTTACAACGACTGCTTTTTCATGATTCGTTGTGTCCGGTAGGACATGGGGGTATAAGAAACTCCAGCAACAGAGTGCCGCCAGCAGGGCCTCCGAGGTCAGGCCAGCCCTCGGAGGCGGTATACCGGCTTTTTTAAGGCCAAAGCTGTTTGATACGATTTTTGGTCAGGGTGACCCAGGCTGGAGAACCCGATGAATCCTGAACCGCTTCCACCGGAAGGACCTGACATCCGCCTTGGTGGATAATTTTCACCTTGTCATCCCCCAGCACAACACGTTGATCCATATCCAATGGGGGCCCGTTAAGGGGTTTAACCACATCCACAAAGGAATACCTGCACAGGGCTTCCACACCCATGCTGGAACCACTTCTATCAAAATGATACCATCCCCGGAATCGTCCATCATTCCCCCCCAGTCTCAAGCCGATCCCTGCCAGGGCACCAATGATGCCATCGCCGGTGCCCCCGTGTTCTGACAGGTGGATTCCCAGATTTGCAGCCAAGTCATAGGCCATGGGTTTATTTAACACTGTATTTTTGGCTTTGTTTCCATAGTCCATGAGGCGTTGCCTGTCCAGTTCTTCATTGTCCACAGCAACGCACAGGCCTGCATCGGAACCCGGTGCGCTTTCAACTTCAAGCCCCTTTTGCATGAAATCAATGAGGGGGTTCAGGGTCTTTTCATCAATAGTTGCCTTAAAGCACATGGAACTGTTGTGGGAGGTGTAAGGGATATCCTCATGCACAAACAGTTGGTGGCGGCTGATGGAGGTACAGGCACCCCATCCTTTTTTTTCAATGGCTTCGGCAAACAATTGGGATAGTTGGCCGGTGCCCCTGCTCTCAAGATTATCGGTGTCGTCTATACACACAAGGATTTTCATTTTTCACCATTTTTATTTTGTCTTAAATTCTAACGCTACTTTGTTAGGTGCCCAAATTTATCTAACAATTCTTGAAATTTCATAGTAAAAACTCCCCAAAATGCACTGGGTTACAGTAAAATTCATGCGGTCATGGATACGTTAACAAAGTAAAACTGGGGTTGGTCATAACATGGGCCACTTTGAACCAATTTTTTTTGATCTAAAAATAAAGTCAGTAATTACAACTAATTGACAATAATAAATATTCAGTTCCCGTATAGTGCCCCATCTTATGACCAACCCCGTAAAACTAATCAATGATCAATGATCAAGTTTTTTTGTTGATGTCTTAAAACCGAAGAACGGCCCCCACATAAAAGGTACGTCCCTGGGAGGGATATCCATAACTTTGTTCGTAATCTTCATCCAGCAGGTTTGCAGCCCTCACATACACTTCCAGAGCGTCCTGGAACAGTTTTTGGGATACTTTACAGTCAATAATTTGAAAATTGTCCAGCTTGGCCTTTTCCAGGGGAGACTCTTTGCTGTAGTAGTATTGGTCCGCCACACGAAGATAAGAGGCCTGGGCCGTAAGACCAAAGGGAAACCGATAACTTCCCTCCACTGAAAATTTTTGTTCGGGTCGATTCTGGAGCTCCTCTTTTTCAGTGTTGTCAGATTTATCCTCAGACGTCATGAAAGAAGCACTGCCGGTGAGGGTCAGGTTTTCAACAAATGTGTTGACCACTTCGAATTCAACCCCTTTGAACTGGTACTCTTCATAATTCCTGTAGATATCATCCACATCCTTTTCAATAAAATCCTCGGCATCTTTTATGTAACCGGTGACTGACACCGTTGTGGCTGCGGGCAGTTCCTGGGAAACTCCCACCTCCCAGCTATAGATGGTTTCTGCGTTGAGATCGGGATTTCCTGTTTCCTGGGAATAGAGTTCCTTGGTGGTGGGGAACTTGATACTCCGGCTCCAGGAGCCCTTTACTGTGGTACTGTCGGTTACATCATAGCTGACACCGGCCATGCAGGAAAAATCATCCTCATCATTGCCCCCGTCTTTGTCCATGGTGTGGAATCCATATCCCAGAACAACGTTGAATTTATCGGTGATATGGGTGCTGTACTCCAGGGCAAGGCTGGCAAAATCAAGATCAGACTCGATGTCGAAGTATTCTTTTTTTTTATTTTTATCAATCTCGTATCCATCGGAATCCCAGGAGTCCCTTTCAAAAAGGGCTGCAAGGGTCACGCGGTCCGATGCCCGGGGAAGCCACGCAAGCTGTAGATTTGCCCCATTGACGTTGCTGGTGGCATCCTCAACATAGCTGCCTTTTTTGGAGATGGTGGTGTAGGTATCGTCGTCATAGCGCTTGGTTGTGGTATCTCCCTGGCTGGCAAATACCCATCCCCGCAGTTGCAGGGGGGCCTTAAAGGTATAATCAAATGCCGCTTGAAGCGATTGGGTTTCAATCTCTTCAATGCGGTCATATTTTACACTGGAGGCAAAGAGATCTTTTTTGTCGTCTATGGTGGAGGGGGGCACACCGTTTTCGCCATCCTGATAATTAAAGGTAACCCCCAGGTTCAGGGCATCTGTGGCCGCATAGTTGAGCCCCACAAAGGCGGTCTGGCGTTCAAAATCACTATTTTCCCGGGTGTCATCCGCCTGCATGGAGCTATTCTTAAAGTCATTAGACAAAGGGATAGCATCCAGGCTGGTGTTCCCCAGGCTGACCACAGCGTCTGCTTTGTCTGTGCCCCCGGTGAGGGTGGCATTTGTAGAATAATATCCATCTTCTCCAAATTCGTTTAGAAGAGTGGCGTGGACTTTTTCACCACCGGTTTTGGTGATGATATTGATAATGCCTGCGCTGCCATTTGCCCCATAAAGCACGGATCCCCCTCCGGTGGTTACCTTGATGCGGGCGATGTTGTCCACGGGTATGGTGGTGGGATCAAATTGTCCGTCATAGGTATCTTTAATGGGAATACCGTTGAGCAATAACAGCACATGACGGGTCCGAAGTCCCCGGATGTCAATTCTGGGAACGTTGGCCGCAGCATGGCGGATGTAAACCCCGGGAATGAGTTTCAGCGCTTCATTCAGGGATCTGACGCCCTTTTTTTCAATATCAAGGGCTGTGATGGTGTGAACCGTGGCCACGGATTCTGCGGAATTGACCTGGTCAGTGACCACCACCTCCCCCAGATTGTAAAAGGAAGCGTCTTCCTGGGCAAAAGCCGTTGAAATAATACTGCATAAAAGGATTGCCAAACAAAGGGGTAATATTTTTTTCATAAAGTGCTCCTGGACGTATTAATGCAAGGGTGCATCTGTTTTAAAGGTTAATTACGGGTGACTGGTGGTATAAATTTCCAGACACAAGATGTGTTAATTAAAATAACATCCAATACAAACAGCTATCCCCCTGTTCATACGCTGTTTTTTTGTAAAATGGATAAAAAAATTAGTGTACCATTGTTAGGGGGTTAAAAGTGCTTTGTCATATTCAGACAGCTTTTTACTGGTATTTGCCCCATCAGTCAATGCTAATTGTTATTATGGGTTGTTTTTGGGTATTTGGCAGGCCTTGGTGTGTTGATACGAATATAAATGCGAATTACTATGAATTACCACGGAGTATGTAAAAATTACCAGGATCATGGGTTTGGGTAAAGATTGCATAATATCTTTGATATTTCATTAAACGCGATGCTCAAATTAGGGCTTGGTTGTAGACAGGCTTCAACGCCTGACTACCATAAGCAGCATCACCCGCAAGCACCAGAGCGCCCTTTTTGCAAGAAACCGGGAACATAAGTACTTTATTATTTTTTTGATATATTGTTGCAACAGGTTGCATTGCATGTCAATATCAAATCAGGGTTGTGCATACCACCGATGATTGTCACCTTGGCATTTATAGTTCCATAATATTGGGAAATTTTGAATATGGCTACTCGAAATATAATTTATGGTAATGATTTTTTTAAAATCATAGTTTGATGTGGCAATAAAAGGCTCTGGATATCACACTGAATATTTGTATCTTGTTTAAAATTTATGGTAAACATTGTTTGATATGGAAAAATAGATTTTCAGTGTTAATAAAAACAATGGGTTAAAAAATCATTCATTGATATTATCGAAACCCACCCTGAAATTTAAATAGGATACGAATATTTGCGTAAAGAATATAGTAAATTGAAAGCAATAATAGTAAAATAAGTCACCAACCTCCGAATTAAAGGTTCAGGGGATTGTTAACTATTTATGTTTGACAAGGAGCTTGCAAAGGACCATGACTGAAAAACCAACATACCAAGAATTAGAACAAAGAGTGAAAGCCTTGGAGCAGGAAAAGCGTGAAACTCAATGGATGAGGCCCTCCACAGCCACACAAGCACACTCCCCGATGCATAAAATGGGATCAACAATCAATTCTGAAATTAAAATAGCTGGGTCTGAAAATAAAATACCCGAAGAGGATCTCAAGGCCATTATCAATGTTGAAGAAATCCAGTCGATAATGGACGAGTTTCACCATCTGACACATATGGTGACGGCCATACTGGATATGGAAGGCAACGTCATCGAATCCACGGGATGGCAGGATATTTGTACAAAATTCCACAGAGTCCATCCCAAAACAGCCTGCAACTGCACGGAAAGTGATCTCTTTCTGGCAAAGAATCTGAAACCTGGCGAATATGTGGACTATAGATGCAAGAATGGCTTATGGGATGTTGTGACCCCTTTATATATAGGTGGCAACCACCTGGGAAATATATTTACAGGCCAGTTTTTTTATGATGATGATCCCCTGGATGACGCTTTTTTCATGAACCAGGCAGACATGTATGGATTTGACAAAGAGTCCTATATGGATGCATACCACCGCATACCAAGGTACAATCGAGAAACCATTAAACATCTGATGCACTTTTTGGTAAAATTCACCACTTATATTTCCAGAACCAGTCTCTTGAACCTGAAACTTGAACGAGAAATGCGTGAACGAAACAAAGTAGAGGAAGAAATCCATACACTCAACCGACAATTGGAAAAACGGGTTTTCCAGCGCACCGCAAAACTTGAGGAGACAAACAATGAGCTTGAAGATTTTGTCTACTCTGTTTCCCATGATCTGCGGGCACCCCTACGTTCCATCAGCGGATTTGCTGAGATCATCCATCGCCGGCATAAAGAGTCTTTAAACGAAGAGGGGCAGCATTATTTCGAAAATGTCATCAAGGCCAGCAAGCAAATGGGGGAGTTGATTGATGAGCTGCTGAAGTTTTCACGTCTGGGACGAAAATCCGTAAAAATTGAAACTATTTCCCTTGAACCGATTTTAAAAGAAGCCGTTGCAACCCTTGCAGACTCAATAAAAGAGACCGGAACCCGGGTGATTTTTCCCGAACAGATGCCCCTTGTTCAAGGGGACTTGACACTGATCACCCCTGTATTTATAAACCTTCTGGAAAACGCGGTAAGATACAGGAACCCCGATGCGGCCTTGGTCATTGACATTGGTATTGAAGATGATATGCTCCATGTGGTTGTTTCCATATCTGATAACGGCATAGGCATTGCCCCTGAATATCATGAGAAGATATTTAAAATATTCCAGCGGCTTCACAGCCAGGAAGACTACCCGGGAACCGGCATAGGACTTGCTGCTGTAAAAAAAGCCATACAAATGATGGGGGGCAGTGTCTGGGTTGAATCTGAGCCCGACAAAGGAAGTGTTTTTAAGGTAAAGCTGTTAAAAAAAGGAATATAGATTCTGGAGGACATATCAATGATAAAACCCGCGTCATTACTGTTGGTTGAAGACAACCCCATGGACGTTGAATTAATTCTTCATGCGTTTAAAGAGGCGCGTCTGGGCAATCAAATTCATACGGCCAGGAATGGAAAGGAGGCCCTTGAGTTTTTGTTTGGTGAAGGAAAATATGCGGACCGCAGGCAATATCCCTTGCCGGATATTATCTTGTTGGATCTTAAAATGCCGGGCATTGACGGCCATGAAGTGCTCAGGCGAATTAAATGTGCTGATAAGCTTAAACGCCTCCCGGTAATAATTCTGACCTCATCACGGGACGAGGGAGACAGGGCCATGAGTTATGACAACGGAGCCAACAGTTATCTGGTCAAACCGGTTGCCTTTGATGAATTCTTGAAGGTTGTTAAAACTGTCTCTGACTACTGGCTGACATTAAATGTTGAACCCCCCATTGATTAGGATGTCGAAAACAAAATATTTACGCCGAACTTTCATATAACGGCCATGTCCTGACGGATACAACGAATATTGGGTCGTAGACGCGGAGCCAAATGATATCATGCCGCCCCCGCCACCGGATCAGGCACCGGCACCGCCACCGGATCAGGCACCACCACCGCCAT
>CAYSSE010000128.1:0-11195 GCA_964433355.1 uncultured Desulfocicer sp. | reverse complement strand
CTGTACGATGGCAGGGGCACTCTGCGATGGGGCAACGATGCCAGAGAAATAAGCAGTTCCCCCGGTAAGGTTTTGGTGAATGTTCGCCCCTCCCCCAGAGGGATTACCCTCACCCTTGAAAAAACAGATGATATTAATCCCATACACAACATCCGTCTCATCCATCAGAGGTTTGAAGACTCCGCGAATAAGGCCCCATTCCATACCAGGTTTCTCAAAAATTGGTCAACCTTCAAGGTCATACGATTCATGGACTGGATGGGTACCAACAACTGCCCTGTGGAGCGATGGTCCCAACGAACTATGCCCACCATGCAGACCCAGGACGGGAAAAACGGTGTTGCCCTGGAATACATGGTGGCCCTGGCCAACACCCTCCATGCAGACCCGTGGTTCTGCATGCCCCACAGAGCAGATGATGACTACATTGAACAGTTTGCCCGCATGGTAAAGCAAACTTTAGACCCTACGCTTAAAATCTACATTGAATACACCAATGAAGCCTGGAATGATCAGTTCACTCAAGCCGGATATTGCATGGAAAAAGGGCTCTCCCTTGGGCTGAGCAATGATCCTGTCAAGGCCCGTCTTTATTATTACACCCACCGGGCCTTGGATATTTTTCATATCTGGGAATCACAGTTCAAAGATAAAAGCAGATTGGTGCGGGTTCTCTCCTCCCAGTTTGCCAACCCTTGGATCAGCAAACAAATATTAACATATATCAACGCCGGGCACCGGGTGGATGCCCTTGGGGTTGCGCCCTATTTCGGCAAAACCCTTGGCAAACCGTCACAAGTACAAAAAACCCTTGAAATGACCCAGGAACAGCTATTTCAAACCTGTGAAAAGGATATTGAAAAAAATCATATGCTGGTGGCCGCCCATGCCCGTATGGCCTCGGAATATAACCTCGATCTGGTGGCCTACGAAGGGGGGCAGCACCTGGTGGGCATCCGGGGAGCAGAAAATAATGAAGCACTTACCTTCCGTTTCCAAACCATGAACCGTGCCCCCCGAATGAAAAGCCTCTATCTCAAAGACCTCCACGGATGGCACCAGGCCGGGGGTAAACTTTTCGTGACATTTGCTTCCACAAACCCCTACAATAAATGGGGTAGCTGGGGATTGCTGGAACAGGGAGGTCAAAACTTGGAAACAGCCCCCAAATATCAGGCGGTGAAAGAATATATTCAGGGCTTCCAGACCCCATGAAACCGAATTGCCTGCTTTGGGAAAAAAACTTAATTCCGGTGCCAACAAAGCATTTATGGGGGTAATAAGTACCCATACATATGTTTTTCGGGATTCCACAGAGATATGCCATTGATATTTATGGATTTTATTTTGAGGAATATATGCTCAGGTACTTAATATTGTGAAAAACCCTGGCAATTGCAACTTGACACCGGAATATCGCCATAATAAAGTAAGATCATTACAAAATGGCTTGACTTTACCATTAATAAAAAACAAAAAAGAGACTTATCCTGTTCAAATTTTGGGGTAAACGCTGTTTAACTCCAAAAATTGATTTTTTAGGCCCAGTGAATGCAACAATTTATTAACACTACATAACTTTATCCCGAAATTTGAATAGGATACAAAAGACCCCTATGAATGATTTTTCCGAAAGCCTGATGGTCCACTTCAGAAGGGTGGAACGACTGAAGCAGGAGGCCCTGGATCTGCCGGGGTTCAATCTCAACGAACGTCAGCTATACGATCTTGAACTGCTATGCAACCGGGCTTTTTATCCCCTGAACGGGTTCATGATCCGGGAAGATTATGAATCCGTGCTGACAAACGGTTGCCTGGCCAATGGATCGGTGTGGCCCCTTCCCATATGCCTTGATATTACAGAGGCACTTGCCACATCTTTGGAGCCGGGCAAGGATCTGGGTTTATGCGATTCCGAGGGCTTCCTCTTGGCCATTTTACACATCAAGGACATCTGGAAACCCGACAAACGCCTGGAGGCCCAGGCCACCTACGGCACAGAAGATGGGCATCTCCACCCCTCGGTGTTCAATCTCTTTAACAAAACAGAGCCCTGGTACATCGGCGGTATCATTGAAGGTCTTCACCACCCGCTTCATTTTGATTTCATGGATCTTAGAAAACCCCCCTCTGAAACCCATCGCAGCTTTACCCAGAACGGCTGGCGCAATGTCATCGGCTTTCACACAGAAAAACTGCTCCACTGTGCCCACAAGGAGATGGTGATTCAGGCGGCCCGGGATGCCAAAGCCAACATTTTTCTCCAGCCTGTAGCTGGCATTCCCGCCCCAGGGGATCTGGATCATTTTACCACGGTGTATTGTTACAAGGCATTTGTACAGCAATTTCCCAAAACCATGATCATGCTGGGACTCCTTCCCTTTGCCTCAAGAAAAGCAGGCCCAAAAGAGGCCGTACTCCAGGCCATTATCAAGAAAAATTTCGGCTGTACCCACTTTATGGTGGCCCCGGATCAGGCAGACCCCTTTATGCATGAAACCGGGGATCATCTTTTCTATCCCCCGGGTGAGGCCCAGGAACTGGTAAAAACCCATGGCCCGGAAATCGGCATTGAAATGGTCCCCCTGAATCCCATGGCCTATGTCCCCAGGCAGAAACGATATTTCCCCAGAAATGAAATTGAACCGGATGTGGAAACCCAGGAAATCTCCTCTTCGGAACTGCGGCGCCGCTTGGAATTTGACGAAGAGATCCCGGAATGGTTTGCCTTTCCCCAGGTGGTCGCTGAGTTAAAAAAAACCTACCCTCCCCGCCACAAACAGGGCTTTACCCTTTTTATGACCGGGCTTTCCGGTGCGGGGAAATCCACCCTGGCAAGGGTTTTATACGTAAAATTCATGGAGATGCGGGATCGGCCGGTGACCTTGCTTGACGGTGACATTGTGCGAAGCAACCTTTCAAAGGAACTTAATTTTTCCAAGGAACACCGGGAGATCAATGTGCGACGCATCGGGTTTGTGGCCAGTGAAATCACCAAAAACCGGGGCATTGCCATCTGTGCCCCCATTGCCCCCTATGAAGAGTCCAGAAGATTTAACAGAGATCTCATCAGCCAATATGGTGGGTATGTTGAAATCCACATGAACACCCCCTTGGAGGTGTGTGAACTCCGGGATAGAAAAGGGCTTTATGCCAAGGCCAAACAGGGGAAAATAAAAGGCGTCACCGGGGTGGATGATCCTTACAATGCCCCTTCAGATGCAGAGTTGACCATTGATACCTCCAACACCACCCAGGCTGAGGGGGCTCAGATGGTGATGGAATTTCTGGAAAAGCAGGGATATATCAAAAACAACAACTTCAGCTACTTCAAGGGGGCAAATGACAGACACAGATAAGTCCTTTGATCCAGACCGATTTCCGCCCGTGCTGGAAGCACTGAAACAGGCATTGGCCAGTATTGAAGAAATCCACCAGCGCAGTCTGGCCATTGAAAAGATGGTGCTTGATCCGGGCCCAATGATCAACAACTATTACCCCATTGATGTGACCTATAAAGGAATAATAGCAGATAAAAATAATACCCCTTCAGCCTTTATCCTGTGCGCCAATCCCATGGGTAAAACTCTGGTCAGGGATAATGTTGAAAAGGCCCAGGCAGTAAAAGCCCTGCTGCACTCCTCCCATAACCAGGTCATTGATCTGCCCTTCTTAAACGGGGATGTCAATGGAGTCTCCTGGGCCATATATGATCTGAATTTCCCACTGACCCAGAACAAATGGGTATGGCAGCTACAAAAACGCCTGTTAATACCTGTGGTGGGCCGCTGGCTCGCCGATGTGGTGGGTCAAACCCGAAAAACAATCCCCGATAAAGCGCACCCCATGGCAATCCTCTCCCCTTTGGAGTCAATCTGTTGTGAAAATGAATTTCCCCGGGAGATGATCAAAGGGGCTGAAAATGCCATGAAACATCTGGCATCAGGTGCCTGGACTCCCTGCACAAGCCTGGCCCACAATGATCTGTGGCGGGGCAATATCATGCGGCCTTCCAAGACCCGTATATTTACCCGGCAATTCAGAATCATTGACTGGGCAGGCGCTGACACCTGCGGTATGCCTTTTTTTGACCTTTTTAAATTTCTCCAAAGCTTCACAGTGCCCCGGGCTTATGGTAAAAAAATGATCCAAAATCATTGTGATCTCCTGGGGTGCCGTTCCATGGATGTCACCGGATACCTGCTGACTGCCCTTGGGGTTCTTGGGCAGAATCTGAACCAGTTCCCCCACCATGCATACGTAAAAATGGCAAAGGAACTATACGCGTTAAGCCGAACTTAAGGAAAAACCATGAGCCACCGACTATCTGTTGTTATCATCAACTACTGCTCCTTTGATCTGACCCTACAGTGCCTGGCATCCCTGGAACATGAAATAGATCCCACCAGGGATGTGGTGGTGCTGGTGGACAACAACTCTCCGGATGGTTCAGGCAAGACCATTGAAACGAAAATTATCAAAAACCGATGGGATTCATGGATTACCCTGGTACACTCCCCGGTGAACGGTGGGTTCTCCTGGGGCAACAACCTGGGCATTCAAGCCGTTAAAGCCCAATTTTATCTGTTATTGAACAGTGACACCATTGTCCGCCCCCGGGCCTTGAGCCATCTTCTGGATGCCATGGACAAACACCCGGAAGTGGGAATGGTAGGCCCCCGACTGGAATGGCCCGATGGCACCCCCCAGATTAGCTGCTTTAATAACCACACCCCATGGAGTCAGGCCATTGATGCAGCAGGAACCGGCCCTGTTACCCGATTGCTCAAAGCTTATGATGTACCCATCGAAGTGTCTGATTCCCCCCTGCGCCCCCCCTGGACAAGCTTTGCCTGCGTCTTGATCCGTCACCAAACCATCCAAGAGGTGGGAATGATGGATGATGATTATTTCATGTATTTTGAAGACAATGACTATTGCCACCGGGTGTGGGCCAAGGGGTGGCAGATTCTCCACTGGCCCCGGGCACGGGTGATCCATCTCCAGGGGGGAAGCTCTTTGGTACAGGCATCCGTGGCGCAACGTCGGCGTCTACCACGGTACTTTTATGCCTCCAGAAGCCGCTATTTTGCAAAATTCACCGGTACCAGCGGACTATTTCTGGCCAACGCCATGTGGGCCATTGGCTGGCTCATTGCCCGGCTCCGGGAAGCTGTGGGCAATAAGCAGCCCCATAATTGCCAATGCAGCGTAAGAGACACTTGGACACTATTCACGTCTCCCTTACAAGAGAATGCATCATTACACCAACAATGATGCTGATGATGATGATGATGATGATGATGATGATGATTTAAAACTATGACAAATTCAACCAAACCGGACGATCTCTTTTTGAGTTCCAAATCCACCATGCATGGGACTAATTAACTGAAGCCATTTCCTTAATTATTCTTCTCGGAATTTACTCAAAATGATAAAGAAAATAGCAAGTTCAAATTAGTCCAGCTCACTATCAAGGTTGTTAGGATAGTTAATCGATATTTTGCGTTAAGACACCTGTAGGTTCGCCAGCTTGCAGCTCTGTCGTCAGTAGTTAAACAGGTGATGAATTTTATCAGTTGAAGCCAGTGCTGCTGACTCTCAAGCCTTAATATCTGAGCGAGGCAAACTTTACTCCCTTCGGGGACGAGGGCTAACGCCCATTAAGCACACTCCTCTTAAAACAGGAGTGTGCTTAACTTTAAAAAAATAGATAAGAATGAATAAGATAAAAGGAACAGTAAAATACAATGAAACAGGAAACCGGATTGATCCTTGGCATTCCCGTTGATAATCTGACCTTTGATCAGGCCATTGAATCCATTTTTGAACTGGTTGACCGGTTTGCCCGGGATCACCAACCCAAATACGTGGCTACGGTGAATGTGGATTTTATTGTTAATACCGTCTCATGGCTTCCCAACCGGTTCCGTCATCCGGAACTTATCACCATTCTCAGAAAGGCGGATCTGGTCACAGCGGACGGCATGCCCGTGGTGTGGGCTGCCCGGCTTCTGGGAACGCGGCTAAAAGAACGGGTCACCGGTGCGGATCTGGTCCCGGGACTTGCCAAGGCCTGTGCCCTGCGGGGTAAATCCATCTATCTTCTGGGGGGCCAGGGGGACGTGGCCTGGAAAACCGCAGAGATCTTCCAAAAAAAATACCCAGACCTTTGCATTGCAGGTGTCAGCTCCCCCTTTGTCCATGTGGAAGGGGAAAAAATCCTGGATGAAGAGACCATGGATCAACAGATCCTGGCAGATATCAACCAGGCCCGGCCGGACATCCTCTTTGTGGGATTTGGTAACCCCAAACAGGAGATGTGGTTTGAGCGGAATCGATCAAAACTCAAGGCTGCCGTGACCATTGGCATTGGCGGCACCTTTGAGTTCATCACCGGACGGGTAAAAAGAGCCCCGGTGTGGATACAAAAAAGCGGCCTGGAGTGGATATACCGCATCACCCAGGATCCCATGAGGCTGTTTAAACGCTATTTCATCGGTTTCTTTAAATTCGGCATTTTGATCCTGCCCCCCATTCTTTACCTAAAATATCGCAAACTTTATTTTACTCTCAAAATCAAACAAAAAACCAAAACGGGTGATCCTGAGTCCCCGGAAATGGCCAAAGAGACGTCTACCTCCCTGGCCGTGGATCTCATTGTCCTTGATGATCCCCTGGACGCAAGCCAGATCACCACCCGTGGAAAAACCATTATAGAGAGCATTAACGGCAACAACGGCCTTCTCATAGATCTGTCCCAGGTTTCCTTTATGGATTCTTCGGGCATTGGTTTTCTTGTGAAATTGTACACCCGATCCCAAAAAGAAAAATTCACCCTGGCCTTTTGCGGTATCCAGCCCCAAGTGCTGCGAACCCTGACGGTGAGCCGTATCCATGATCTTTTCAAGGACTATCTCTTTGATACCAGAGAAGACGCCCTTACGTCATTGCTGAATCACGCAGGACACAAGGATTTTTCTTATTTTAAGGATGAAAGCCCTGACATGGTCATTCTTCATCTGTTTGGACAACTGGATGCGGACAAAATTTCAAAAATGGATATTCCCGGATTCACCCAGGGACTTGATGGAAAACACTGTCTGCTAAACCTCCGGGGACTTTCCTTTGCAGACAGTTCTGCCATTATGGTGTTTCTCAAGGTAAGAAAATTGACTTTTCAAAGTGGAAAAGCCTGTTTTTTATGTGAACCTCCAGACAATGTAAGGCAAATGTTAAAAATCACCCGGGTGGACAAATTGTTTGACATCCATAAAACCCTTGCCTCGGCCCTGGAACAGCTTAAGCAAGAAGGGCGTTGAGTGTCTGAACAAGACCCCTATTGATAAAATTTGACATCACTTGCAAAACTTCCTATAAAATAACCCATGTCAACAAAAGAATCCATCCACATGCTGTTCCAGGATCCGGAAATCCCCCTTTTGTCCATAATACCCGTCCTGGACAATTTCTACGAAGGGGTGATGATCACCAACCCCCAAGGTATCATCATATACTTTAATCACACCCAGGCAAAAATTGATGACCTGGATCCAGAGCACGCACTGGGGAAAAAAGTGACGGAACTCTACCGCATAGACGAAGGATTCAGCCCCATCATGCAATGCCTGAAAACGGGAAAGCCCGTTGATAACACGGTGTGTTATTACCGAACCCATCTGGGGAAAATGATCAATTCCATTCACAATGTATTTCCCCTGTATCACCAGGGAACATTAAAGGGTGCCATCTGTTTTATCAGGGAATACAACGCTCTGGATCAGAGCATGGGGGATGTCGGTCTTTCACAAAGGGCAAGAAACCTTCAAACCTTTAATGTCCCAGACAAACAAAAGCCTTTGTCTGTGAAGGGCAACGGTACCCGGTATGAATTTAACAATATCATCGGAGACACGCCGGAGTTGTTAAAATCCCTGCACTCGGCCCGTATGGCTGCAAGTTCTCCCTCCCCCATCATGCTGGGTGGTGAAACCGGCACGGGAAAAGAACTGTTTGCCCAATCCATCCACAACGAAAGCCACCGCCGTGACAAACAGTATGTGGCCATTAATTGCGCCGCCATCCCTGAAAACCTTTTGGAAGGTATTTTATTTGGTACGGCCCGGGGGGCCTTCACCGGTGCCATGGACAAGGCAGGCATTTTTGAAAAAGCCCACGGCGGAACCCTGCTGCTTGATGAGATCAACTCCCTTTCCATGGGATTACAAGCCAAACTCCTCCGGGTTCTCCAGGAGAAAAAAATTCGCCGGGTGGGGTCCCTCCATGAAGTGGATGTGGATGTAAAAATCATCAGTGCCACCAACGAAGACCTTCAACTGGCCTGTAAAGAGGGACGATTCCGAATGGATTTGTTTTACCGTCTGGGGGTGGTGTTTATTCAGATACCGCCCCTGCGGCAAAGAAAAGGGGATATTGATCCCCTCATTGCCCATTTTCTGCATCAGTACAATGTCATGATGGAAAAACAGATCAACGCCATTGCCGGTGACGTCATGGATCTGTTTTACAAATACCACTGGCCGGGCAATATTCGGGAATTGGAGCATATCATAGAGGGGGCCATGAACATGACCGGTGATCACGAGAGCATCACAAAGGATCACCTAATGGTTCACATGGGCAGCTTTTCAGATACTCTTTTAAAAAATGCGCTTCCCAAAGAGCCCCAGGACCCATTTGCCTTACCAGGCACTTCTTCCCATCCTGCACCGGGACGTCTCAATTTCGTATTTCCTGCCAATGGCCGTCATGAAGCTCCCCCTCTTAAAAAGAACCTGGCACAGATCCAGATTGACAATGAAATGGAAAGTATAAAAATGGCTCTAAAAGGCTCGTTGGGCAATGCCGCCAAAGCTGCCAGAAATCTTGGCGTCTCTCCCCAGCTCCTCCACTACAAAATGAAAAAATATAAAATCAACCGCCACGACTACAAGTCCTGAGCCCTTCCGGGCAACGATAATGTTACCCACTGGAACACGTTTAAATAAATTTCGACTGCCCCGGGCGCATTCCCGTTGGGCACATTCTCATTTTCCCAGTACCGTCTATAACTTACTGATTTTATTAAGTCGCTAATAAGTTGGTTCAAAGATTATATCTATACAAATCAAAGAGTTAAAACCCCGACCTGGAAAATGGGAATACGCCCACTGCCCCTCTTTCATATATATAAAATATATTTTATTTACGATCCCCCTTCAAAGATAAAATATATTTTATTTTTCACTATTTTCATTGTCTCTTTTATCACCATCCAATGGCGGAGTTAGACTCTTTATGCCATTGAAACCAAAGGGTCTTCCAGGTAACCATCACAAAAAATTACAAAATAATGATCTTCTTTTCTTCCACGGCATGTATGTTGCTGTTTTATCAATAAAACAAAAAAAATGCCTATGCATTCCATCATTTCTTAAACGGCATTTCATCTAAAAAAAAAGGGGAATTCATCATGGATAACAAACTATTGTATCTAAGTCAGGCAGACGTGAAATCAGTGGGACTTACCATGGCAGAGATCATCCAAGCCACAGAAAAAGGATTTGTGGAGATGGGCAACGGCCAGGTAGAAATGCCCCCCAAACCCGGTATCCATCCCGGAGAAGGTGGCGATAACTTCATCCACGCCATGCCCGCCTTTATCCCGGCCATGAACGCGGCTGGTGTTAAATGGGTCAGTGGATATCCGGGAAACCAACAAAAGGGGTTGCCATACATCAACGGCCTGCTCATCCTCAATGATCCGGAAACCGGACTGCCCCTTTCCGTCATGGACTGTGCTTGGATCACCGCCATGCGCACCGCAGCGGCTTCGGCGGTTTCAGCCAAATATCTGGCCCGGCCGGAATCTTCCACCATCGGAATCCTGGCCTGCGGTGTCCAGGGTCACACGAATCTGGAGGCCATGAACGTCCTGTTTCCCTTGAAAAAAGTCATGGCCTATGATCCCAGCCCCCAAAATGCCGAAGATCTGGCTCGGTTCGGCAAAGAGACCTTGGGTCTTGAGGTAAATATCGTATCTGATCCCAAAGATGCCGTCACAGGTTGCGATATTGTGGTCACATCAGGTCCCATACTCAAAGTTCCCCATGCCACCATTCAGACAGGATGGCTGGATGAAGGTACCTTTGTCTCCTGTGTGGATTTTGACTCCTTCTTTTCCCGGGAGGCCCTGAACGAAGCCTCCAAATGGACTACTGACAATCTGGATCAATACAACCACTACAAGGACAAGGTGGGCTTTTTCATTGGCTGTCCGAATGTTTATGCCGAACTCGGAGAATTAGTGACGGGAAAGAAAAAAGGGCGTGAAAATGCCACAGAAAAAAACTTTGCCGCCAATCTGGGGCTTGCCATGGAAGACATGGCCGTGGCTCCGTTGATCTATAAAAAAGCCGCAGAAAAAAACATTGGCACCTGGCTGACATTGTAAAAGATAGTAATATGCCGTCATACCGCCCCCCCCCGACAGGCAATGGGCCCGGGCCGGAACTGTAGACAGCTCAATTGCCCGGTTCCTATTACCCGTCGGGGGGGGCTCTGCTGAGATGAACTTGGAGAGTACCTTTTCATATAACATACATGGCTGTAAAACCAGCCACAACGAATAACGAAAGTTCTTTAATTATAGCATGTTGCTGAGACTTTCATATAAACATACATGGCTGTAAGACCAGCCACAACGAAAAACGAAAGTCCTTTAATTTTAGCATCTTGCTGAGACTTTCATATAAACTGCCACGGGCAGACCGTATTCTGGCCCCGGCATGTTAGACACACCGACTCTTTCATATCAAAAAATTCAAGGAGCATGAAAATGGGATTATACACCGATGAACTCTATTTTAAACCCCAGTTAAAAGTCATCAATGACGACCAGATAAAACAGATTCACGCCGCCACTCTGGAGGTTCTGGAACGCACCGGTATTAAAATAACCCACAAGCCTGCGGTGGAGTTATTGGTAAAAGGCGGTGCAACGGTGGATGGAGATCGGGTGAGAATCCCAGGATGGATGGTGGACGATGCCATTCGTAAATCCCCCAACCGGGTGGTTTTGGGCAAACGCACCGGAGAACGCACGGTTCACCTGGAACGGGATAAATCTTATTTTGGGCCCAGCCTGGACTGTGTTGAGTATTGCGATCCTGAAACCCACCAGCGTATGCCCT
>CAYSSE010000127.1:9889-11292 GCA_964433355.1 uncultured Desulfocicer sp. | reverse complement strand
AAAGAGGCCGTATTTCAAGCCGCCCTGGCATTGTACCTTGAACAGGACAGTTTTCGGAACAGCCTTATTGGTCAGATACAGGCCCTTACCAGTTCTGACCATTCCACCTCACCTTCCCAGGAGGGAACCCAGGCCAGCGGGGAACTCACCAGCACCCGACTTTTAAAAAATGGAACAGAACTGACCACTGCTCTGGCTGTTGATCTGGCAACCCTGCTCACCGGCAGCAATACCTCATCCTTGGGGATCGCTGGAGATGCAAGCCTGTCTATTCCGTTGCTGAGAGGATCCGGCCGTCATATTATCACAGAGCCCATGCAGCAGGCCGAGCAAAACCTGGTTTATGCCATTCTTGAATTTGAACGGTTTAAAAAAAAATTCGCTGTGTCCGTGGGAAAAGCCTATCTGAGCATTTTAAAACAGCTGGACATGGTGCAAAATGCGGGTGAAGATTACCGAAGCCGTATGATTTCAGCCCGTCGGAGCAAGCGTTTGGCGGATGCAGGCAGGCTTAAAGAGATTGAAGTGGATCAGTCCGTTCAGACCGAGCTTGTGGCCCGCCAGAGATGGATTTCTGCCCAGGAGCAGTTCAAAAAACAGATGGATGCCTTTAAAGGCTTGCTGGGTCTTCCACCGGATGCAGAAATCAGCCTTGATTCGGAGGAACTCAACCGCATTGCCGGTGTATCGAGCTTAAATGCCACTGATTCTCAAAATATGACTGAAACCGGCCAAGACCGCTCAGGAGTAAGCCTGCCCGCAGATGCGCCAGTTCAACTGTTAAAACCAGACTCTCGCCATGCAGGCCCCCTGGAGCTTTCTTCACAAAAAGCCATTGAACTGGCACTGAAAAACCGGTTAGACCTTCACATCGCCACCGGCAAGGTATTTGATGCACAACGGGCAGTGGGGGTGGCTGCGGATGCCCTGGGCGCAGAACTCACCTTTCTGGGATCCGCATCTGTTGGTCAACGGCGCACCATAACAACCGCAGATCTTAACAATGCCCAGCTCCGAACGGACAAAGGTGTGTTTTCGGCACTGTTGACCCTGAATCTGCCCTTCGAAAGAACAGTTGAAGCCGTGGCCTACCGTAACAGCTTTATTCTGCTCGAACAGGCGGTGCGTAATGTTCAGGATCTTGAAGATACAATAAAAATAGAGGTGCGCAGTCTCCTTGGGGATCTGCTTGAAGCCCGGGAAACCCTTCAAATCCAGGCAAAGGCCGTATCCCTCGCACAAAAGCGCGTAAAAAGCATCTCGTTGTTCATGGATGCGGGAAGAGCTGAAACCCGCGACCTTTTAGAGGCCCAGGATGCACTGCTCCAAGCCCAGAACAGTCTGACATCTGCCCGGGTAAATTACAGAATAGCAGAGCTGGAAATCCAGCGTGACATGGGAGT
>CAYSSE010000127.1:0-9789 GCA_964433355.1 uncultured Desulfocicer sp. | reverse complement strand
CCCGGGTAAATTACAGAATAGCAGAGCTGGAAATCCAGCGTGACATGGGAGTACTTGTGATTACCGAGACAGGTCTGTGGCAGGAGTACTCCCCGGAGGCAGAACCCAATGTTCAAAAATAAAAAACGGGTATGGACATCGCTAATCATTATCCCTATCATCATCCTGGGCTTTTTCTGGCTCAACACCACTGATTCACAGACAGATCAGGATCCAACACCGACTTTTGTTGTGAAAAGTGGCCCCCTGTTGGTGGATATTGTTGAATCCGGCACCATCAATGCCAGGGAGCAGATTATCATCAAGAATGAGGTGGAAGGAAAGACGTCCATCCTCTATCTGATTCCCGAAGGAACCCAGGTTAAAAAAGGGGAGCTTTTGGTGGAACTGGATGCAAGTTCGCTTGTGGATGCTAAAATTGACCAGGAAATAAAGGTTCAAAATGCAGAAGCCGCCTTTGTTAATGCCACTGAAAACCTGGCAGTTGTTCAAAATCAGGTACAAAGCGACATAGACCTTGCCTCATTGACCCTGGAATTTGCCAATCAGGATCTGAAAAAATATATCGAGGGTGAATATCCCAATGAGCTGCGAAAAGCCCAGGCGGAGATCACCTTGGCAGAAGAGGAACTGACCCGGGCAAGGGATACCCTTAAATGGTCCCAGACCCTGAGCGAAGAAAAATATATCTCTTTGATAGAACTTCAGGCGGATCAGTTGTCAGAAAAGAAAAAAGCCCTGGATCTGGAACTGTCAAAAAACAACCGTGATCTTTTGGTCAACTACACCTATAAAAGAAACCTGGCCCAGCGCCGGAGTGATGTGAGTCAGGCCCAGATGGCCAAGGAGCGAACCCATCGCAAAGCCAGGGCAGATGTGGTTCAGGCGGAGGCGGAACTCAAAGCCAGACAGGCCGAAGACCGGCGTCAGAAGGATAAATTGAACAAGATTGTAGAACAGCTTGGAAAAACAAAATTACTTTCCCCTGCCGACGGCCTTGTCATCTATGCCACCAGCGCCAAAGGCGGTGGATTCCGGCGTAATGTAGAACCGCTTCAGGAGGGCCAGGACATCCGGGAACGCCAGGAGCTGATCTATCTGCCCACGGCCAATTCAAGCAATGCCGAAATTGCCATCCATGAATCCAACCTGAAAAAAGTAAAAAAGGGCATGCCCGTTATTGTAACCGTGGACGCACTGCCGGGTAAAAAATTTACCGGCACTGTGGCCCATATCGCACCGCTGCCGGATGCCCAGAGCCTGTGGATGAATCCGGACTTAAAAGTCTATACCACCCAGATATTTCTTGATGGTAACGATAATGCCATCCGCACCGGCATGAGTTGTCAGGCACAAATTATCATTGAAAATCATAGTGAGGTTCTGTTTGTGCCTGTTCAGACCGTGCTGCGTGTTAAAGGAAAATCCACGGTGTTTGTTTACAGCGGCACTGCATTCGAACCCAGGGTCATTGAAACCGGTCTGGATAACAACCGGATGATTCATGTACTTAGAGGGCTTGACCCAGGAGATATTGTGTCACTGACACCGCCGCTTAAATCCGCCGGTGTTGATTATCAGGCCAAAGCGGGTGATCAGGAACATCAATCCGTTGTAGAACAAAAAAAAGCCAAGGCACCCAGAAATAAAAAAAAGGCTGTTGAGTAATCCCATGGAAACACTTTCTTCACAAACGGTGCAGGATCAGAGAACGGTGCAGGATCAGAAATTTGTGGTTCAGCTTGAAAACGCCAAAAAACTCTACACCATGGGTAATCAGACCGTTGCAGCCCTGGGAGGCATCAATGTAGGGTTTAAAAAGGGAAGTTTCTGGGCAATCATGGGATTTAGCGGGTCGGGGAAAAGCACCATGATGAATATCATCGGATGTCTTGACCGGCTGACCAGCGGTCGGTATCTATTTCAAGGAAAGGATATCAGCGGCCATGGAGATGATGCCTTAAGCGATATCCGTTTAAAACATCTGGGATTTATTTTCCAGAGCTTCAATCTGATTCCCCAACTGACGGTTCAACGCAACATTGAACTGCCACTTTACTATCTGGGATGGGATGCAAATAAAAGTGCGGCACACGCCCGGGACCTGGCTGCCATGGTAGGTCTTGAAGACCGCCTGACCCACCGACCGGCAGAGCTGTCCGGTGGGCAGATGCAACGGGTGGCCATTGCCCGGGCTCTGGCCACCAACCCGGATTTGATCCTGGCAGATGAGCCCACGGGTAACCTGGACAGTAAAACCAGCCAACAGATCATGGAACTGCTGACCACCTTTCACAACGCCGGTAAAACCATTATCATGGTAACCCATGAATCCCACATCGCCGACTATGCCGGCAGCCGACTCTACATGAAAGACGGTCACATCGAACGAACAGAAGGAAACTGATGTGTTAAAGATCAAATTTTTCAGGGAACTTGCATCGGGCATCCAGACGCTGATGCTTCATAAGCTGAGATCTTTACTGACCATGTTGGGGGTGGTCTTCGGGGTCGGGAGTGTGGTGGCCATGCTGGCAGTGGGTGAAGGTGCCAGCATGGAAGCCCTGGAGCAGATCAGAAAACTGGGGAGCAACAACATCATCATTTCATCGGTCAAATCCATGGACGAAGAAACGTCCAGCACAACAAGGTCATTCATCAGTATTTATGGCCTGACCTACCAGGATCATGAACGGATACAGGAAAGTTTTTCAACCGTTAAAAAAAATGTGCCCGTAAAACTGGTGCGCAAGGCATCCCGACTTGGAAAGCGATCCCTTGAACTTCGGGTGGTGGGAACCAGCCCGCAGTGGTTTGAGGTGATTCCCAGAACGCTCCTGGGCGGACGACGTTTGACCCAGACAGACATGGAAAAAAAAGCAGCCGTTGTGGTACTGACCGAATTTGGTGCCAGAAAGCTTCTTGCAGGCATGAACACCATCGGTCAAAGCATCCAGATTGGCGGAGACAGTTTTGAAGTTGTGGGCATCATAAAAAACGAAACCGGCCAGGCCGGAACCATTCAGATCCCAGATAAGGACATTGATGCCTATGTTCCCGTTACCACTGCCAGAACCTATTTCGGGGACGTCACCATGAAGATCTCTGCAGGGTCACGGCTCAGTGAAAAGGTTGAACTTCACCAGATCATCGTTCAGGTGGATTCACTTGCCAGCGTTGAACCCTCGGCATTGGCCATTGAACGTATGCTGATTTTATTTCACAAAAAAAAAGATTATCAGATCAATGTACCCCTTGCCCTGCTCAAACAGGCAGAGGCCACAAAGCGAACCTTTAATATTGTTTTAGGTTCCATTGCCGGGATCAGTCTGCTGGTGGGAGGAATCGGAATCATGAACATCATGCTGGCATCTGTCACCGAACGGATCAGGGAAATCGGAATCCGACGGGCCATCGGTGCCAGGCGAAGACAGATTATCATCCAGTTCCTGATAGAAGCGGTGGTTCTTTCGACCGTTGGTGGTTTCATCGGCATCGCATTGGGGATAACCATTCCCTGGTTCATCACTTTATTTGCCAAAATGCCAACCGTCATAACACCGACAGGTATCCTGCTGCCTCTATTCGTGAGCATCGGAATTGGTATTATCTTCGGGCTCTATCCGGCTGCACGGGCTGCCCGGGTCGATCCCATCATTGCCTTGCGCCATGAATGACCAAGCCCCCCTTGAACAGGGGATCAAGGGATTTATGGTGAACTTTTTTGATGGTATCAAAAAATGGGGTTAACGCCTGTCATTTTTTTCATTCTGCCAGGGAATTTGTGTTGTCTGATTTGCCATGATCGTTTGAATAATTCCCTATATCTCGTTACAATTTATAATTAAATATCCAAGATTAAAATATGATGTGCTTCCAGTTTTACATTTTTCTTTTTTGCAATATTGACACTCAAATTGATCTCTGAGCAGACAGGCCAGCCTCAGATTTTCAGGGCTTGATCATAACGTCGGCCACCTTGTGGTGGGGTTTTAAGAGTTAAAGTATAATTACTATTATTTCAGGTATTTGCGACGGTTGGAAAATTATTTTTAATATAATGGCCCATCTTATGACCAACCCCTAACATTCAGATAGTGTAACGCTTTTAGCATGAACAACCTCAAAAATAGTGTAACGCCTGTTTTTATTATAAAAATCAGCATTTTATATTTTCTTCTACTTTGTACTTATTTTTTTCCTTCAAACAGATATTTACCCAGCACCAGGAGGGACACAACATGTTGTGTCCCTCCTGGTGCTGGGCCATGCTTTTCAGAGTAATAAATTGTTTTGCTGTTTCTTGACAAAAGGGAGAAAACATTTATTTACCCTTGCAGAAATTCACAGAAGAGGTTATCTCTTTTAATCATTGGAAAATCCTCTTCCTGATGTAAAAGAGCATCTCTCTGTTAGAAAGAAGCCTTCTTTCCAGAAAACTTAAAACCAAGGATAGTGACGTAATACAAACTTCATGGAGTTTTCCCAAATCCAATAATATCTTAATTCCACATTAGAGACAGGGTCACCAGCCCTACTCACCAAAGTTTAGGACACTACCAGTCTCTTTTAGAGCCTGTTTAAAAATTATTTGTAACGCCGAAGCATCTTTCCAATTGATGCAATACAAACCATATTTTCTGCTGTAAGGCTTAGAGCCTATTTAAAAGTTATCAGGCTCTTAATCTGGCATTAGAGCGCATACAATCTGTCAGGGCGCATTCCCATTTTCCCGGTCGGAGTTTTAAACCTTTGATTTACAAAAATATAATTTCTGGATCAATTTATTACCGACTTAATAAAATCAACAACTTATAAAGGATGCCTTAAAAATGGGAATGCGCCCATCTGTCATGGCCTTACAGCGAAATAAATATGTTAATTCAAAAAAAACCCGAAAATATATTGTATTCAGACATTATTGTCTTTGTAACCACCTGCATTCTTTTTATTACAACAGGAATATCCTTTGGCGAGGCGTTTGTTGAATCCAAAGGACTCTCTTCGGGCAATGCCTACTTCCACAAACTCCTGGAACCAGTTATTGAACACCATGAACGCATTCAAGTTGCCCAAGAGGCTGTTTTAAAAGCCAGGGAACAGATCCGCATCAGCCTTGGAGGAAGGTATCCTAAACTTGATCTTAAAATTGAGGCTGGTCGGGAAGATAATTCCGGAAAGATTGACCCGGAACACTACAACGATATCAACTTGAAGCTTAATCAACTTTTGTGGGATTTCGGCAAAACCGATGCAACCATTGAAAAGAGCAGAAGGGAACTTAAAAGCAGTGAGTTAAACCTGCAAAAAGTGCGTCAGAAGTTTATTCTTGACGCTGTCATGGCCTACCAGAAACTCCATCGTGCATACAAGGTTTTACAATTCACCATGGAATCTGAAGAGAACATAAGACATCAGACAGGCCTTGAAGAAATCCGGGTGGCAGAGGGTTTTGGGTACACAACAGATGTGCTTCAATCCAAGTCCCAGCTGGCATCTACAATATCCAGACGTCTTCGCAATGAAGGAGACTACTACATGGCCCAGAGCGCATATTTGGAAACATTTGATACTCTACCGGATAATATTGATAAGTTACGTCCCCTTGACATGGATCAGTGCATAACATTGGCTGAAGATCTGAATGCTATTCTTGAAATTGCCCTAAGGCAAAACATTGAACTACAGCTTGCCAGAAACCAGAAAAAAATAGCCGAAATTGAACTGCAAAAAGAAAAAGACAGTGCTCTCTTTCCGGACATTAACTTTACCCTGGAGGGCTCCATTGCAGAAAATTATGATGCTGTTTTTGGAAGTACCAAGGATTACAAGGCAATGGTAACATTAAAAAAAAGCATTAATCTCGGATTGACGGAAAAGAATAAAATCAGCGCTGCAAGTCATAATCTAATCAAGGAACGTCACCAAGTGGCTGATCGGGAAAGGATAATTGAAAAGACAGTACGCATGGCATGGCATCGCCTGAAGACCGTAGAGGCCACCACACAGACACTCGCCCAACAGGCTCAATTGACAGCAGCCTTTCTGGAACTTGCAAGAAAGGAACGTGCCCTTGGCAATCGCTCCCTCATGGATATTTTAGCAGGTGAGACCTCTCTCATAAACGCAAAAAGTGACAGCTATGTTGCAAAAACAGATATATCGCTTGCCATATGTTCCCTTCTGGAAACCACCGGTCAGCTGGAGCTTGAAATGTTTAAGAAATCAAAATCAAACAATGAAAGCCGCTAAACGTGCGTGAATTAATCCTAAGGCTCTCCCGACATCCGTTTATAACCCTTGAGCTATTCCTCGCCTCTTTTTTTGCCAATATACTGGGCCTTGCATCCTCTCTATATATTATCCAGCTTTTGAACAGATATGTTTCCCATGGTGTTGAGTCAACACTCTTTACACTGACCATAGGGGTTTGCCTTGCAATTATTTTTGAATTTGCCTTCCGCAGGGCCAGATCCATTCTTGCGGCATGTGTGGGGGAAAACAGAAACTATCAGCTACTGCTGGGAACCTTTGGCATGCTTACCAAGGGAAAGATAAGAGCCCTTAATTTAATTCCCCAACGTCTGCGTCAGGAGATAATCAAAGGGTGTAATAACGTTGAAGATGCATATAAACCAGCCAATATAACTGCACTTTTCGATCTACCCTTCTCCCTTTTGTTTGTGGGGGTACTTTCATATATATCCCCCCTTTTAGGCATCATTACCCTCTGTTTCATGGTCCTGATGGCAACCATTGCAACCATCAGCAGCTACTTTCTTAAACCACATATACGACAGTTCACTGACACCTCCATAAAATCCAACGGCCTTTTTGCAGCTGCCAACCAGGCCCCTAACACTGTGCGTCTATTTGACAGGGGAACCTTTCTTTTTACCCACTGGCAGAAGAACTCAGGGCTGTTTTTGAAACAGCGAAATATAATTTCAAATCGTCAGGATCTGCTCCAGGGCCTCACAAGAACTGTTCAGTCTCTGCTTGGCATCGCCATTTATGCCGTGGGTGCACTACTTTCTGTGAAAGGTCATTTCAATGTTGGCATGCTCATTGGTGCCAACATACTTGCCATGCGAGCCCTGACACCCATCACCCGATTTGCCCAGCTGGGAGAATCCTTCAGCAGGGCATCCCAATCCCTTGAACAGATTAATCAGTTTGCCGCCATTGAGACTGAAAGAGAGGGAGGTGTGGCATTGAAAAGGTATCAGGGCACCCTGAACATCAAGGAACTTGCCTTTACCTATCCTGGAATGACACAGCCTCTTTTTGAATCTATTAACGTGGAGTTGATGCCCGGGGCAGTCCTTGTTGTCACAGGAGAAAACGGTACCGGTAAAACCACACTGGCAGGTTTGATCTCGGGACTTCTGGAACCGGATCGAGGACAGATTCTTGCCGATGGCGTGGACATCCGTCAAATGGCACCTGCATGGTGGCGCTCCAGAATTACCATGCTTCCCCAAGATCTTGAGTTCCTACCCGGCACAATAAGGGAAAATCTCATGGCTGCCAATCCTGATCTTGATGATAAGGAGTTGAACCGGGTTATAACAGAGGCAGGTCTGCACCCATTCATCGACCAGAGCACCCAGGGCCTTGATACGCCATTGACCCTCAATGCCACACATCTCTCGGTGGGACATCGAAAACGTCTGGGAGTTGCAAGGGCACTTGCCGTGGGAGGCAAACTTGTACTTTTTGATGAACCAACTGAAGGTCTGGATCCCAGGGGATGCAACACCATCTATTCCCTTCTTTTATCCCTTTCAAAATCCGGACACACCATGATTGTTTTTTCCCAGGATCCCAAAATTATCCAAGGAGCCTCCCGCATACTTGATCTCAACTCAAAAC
This sequence comes from uncultured Desulfocicer sp., assembly GCA_964433355.1. Classification (GTDB taxonomy): domain Bacteria; phylum Desulfobacterota; class Desulfobacteria; order Desulfobacterales; family Desulfobacteraceae; genus Desulfocicer. Next base: position 1,914 of record CAYSSE010000127.1, on the reverse strand, counting down.
CAGTACCCCGGATGGTCAACAACACACAACAAATATCCCCGACACAACCAATACCCCGGGTGGTCAATAATACACAAAATAAACTGCAAAAAAACAAGGAAGAAGCAGGAGTAGGAAAAAAAACTGATGCCTGATTCTTTCAAAAGCATACAATCCTCTTCATCTGTAAAAAGCAGCCACTTTTTCCTTTTAATATTCATACTAATGATAACAGCTTCGTTCATATGGGCTGCAACAGGAGAGCTGGCTGTTGTCAGCCAGGCAACAGGTGAAGTTGTTCCCTCAAGCAAAATAAAAACAGTACAACATCTTGAAGGAGGCATAGTCAGAGAAATTCTGGTAAGGGAGGGTGAGACCGTTAAAGCAGGCCAGCCCATTGTGATACTTGAATCCACCTCCAGCACAGCAGATGTGGCAGAGCAAAACATTCAGCTGGGATCACTCAGTGTAAAGATCATACGCCTGTCTGCAGAAATAAATAGTAAGAAAACCCTTATTTTTCCTGATGAGGTCAAAAAGAACGACCCCACACTGACACGAAGGGCCGTTGAGATATTTAAAACACGTAAACTTCGCCTTGAAAGCCAGATCAAAGTACAGGAAGCCCTTGTTGATCAGTATCAGTTTCAGATTGAAGAGATAAAAGCAAGGCTTGCCGGCACCACAAACGTCCGAACCTTCATTGAGGAGCAGGTCGGCATAAGTGAAAAACTTCTGAAACACAGCCTCTCCAACCGGATGAATCACATTGATCTTCTAAAACAGCTCGCAGATCTGAAATCCCAGCAAAAGGTTGACCAAGCTGCACTCAAACGTATGAACTCATCCATAGAAGAGTCCCAAAGCAGACTGGAACTGGTAAAAAACATATTTGTTGAAGAGGCATATGATGAGCTCAGAGAGGCACAAAGGACATTTGATATCATCAATGAACGGATTCACAAAGGAGAAGACAGTCTAAGAAGAACCATACTAAGATCCCCGGTGGATGGTACTGTTAAATCCATTTTCATCGTCACAATCGGTGGTATTCTCACACCAGGAGGTGCTGTGGCAGACATTGTTCCTGCTGAAGACCGCCTCATCATTGAGGCAAAGCTGCCCATCGGAGACATAGGATATGTGCAGATCGGTCAGAAAGTAAAATTACGTCTCTCCACATCCGGTATATCAAGACTGAAACAGATTGAGGGAGAAGTTATTAACATCAGCCCCGACTCCACAATCCAGAATGAGGGGCCCCCATTTTACAAGATAAAAATTTCCACTGACCAAGATCGTTTTGGTACCAGTAAAAAACCCTATCATCTTTTCCCAGGCATGCTTATCCAATGCAGCGTCATCACAGGCAAGAGAACCGTGCTGGATTATCTTGCAGGGCCTTTTGTTCTCTACCTTGATACTGCCATGCTTGAACGCTGAAACATAGATTTATCTGACAGGAGTTACTTATGTCTGAAACCACCCCGTTTGACAATACAGCCCTTTCAGGAGCAGAAGATGCTTTTCAGCAGAACCTTTTAAATCAGGAAACCCTGCAAAGAGAGCTGAGTGCAGGTGATGAGATTTTAAAGGCTCTTTCCGACGGAGACAATGTTTCCAAGATATTGGGAGAACAGTTTGGAGATCTCTCCCCCGAAGTACTTCAAAGTGCGATTGACTCTTTTGTCTCATCAGTTGCCAATGGAGAGTCTCCTGATGCAGCCCTAAGTGCCGCAGAAAATACAATTACCAGTACCACTGCATCGGAAGCTGTACAGGGAGACATGACTCCGGAGGCTGAACTTCTATCCTCCCTGGCTTCAGGAAAAAATGTTGAAAAAGCCCTTTCTGAAATGCAGCCCCAAACAGGAGACTCCGAAGCTTTTCAGGAAACAATGGCCCAGGCTCTGGCAGATGGTACAGCTCCTGCAG